>DATFTN010000053.1:0-48366 GCA_035261845.1 Myxococcales bacterium
GTCGTCGTGGACGACGAGTCGGCCAAGGCGGTGATCCAGATCGCGGACGCTGCCGCCGCGCGCCTGCAGAAGGAGGCCGACGGCGCCATCAGCCGCGGCGAGGTCGAGAGCCTGCAGCTGATCACCGCCTCGAGCGCGGCGCTGTCGCGCGACCTGCACTCCTTCAAGGAGGCCGCCGATCGGCTGCGCGGCGTGGGCTCGGCTCCCCGCCTCGGGGCCGGATCGCTCGACCCGGAAGTGGTGCTGCCCGGGCAGATGTACCGCCCCCCGCCGAAGGCCGCCGAGCCGGCGAAGGTCAGGGCCGAGCTGCGCGATTTCCAGGGATTGGGAGAAGGTTCGCCGGAGTCCCGCGGGAGGACCGCGCTGTTCGTCTGCATGCTGGCGCTGGGTGGCGCGCTGATCAACGTGCTCTTCTTCGCCTATCCCCGCATCAAGGATCTGCAGCCCATCGCCGGCATCGCGCGCATCGAGGTGTCCGGGGAAACGGCGCGCGTCACGGTGGCGTCCGACTTCCCCGAGAAGCAGGAAGCGGCAATCGCCGCCCTGACGCAGGTGCTGCGCGACCGCGGGGTGCAGCGCGCGATGCTCCTCACGCAGAACGGCGTCGGAACAGGACAGCTCCTGGTCAGCGAGGGAAAGGTCTTCGGCGTGACCGCTCCGTCGAAGCGCGACGACGTCCGGCTTCCCGTCGTGCCTCCCCAGGCGACCCCCGTCCCCCCACCGGCCCCGGCTGCCCGGGCGCCGGAGCGTGCGCCGGCCCCGCAGCCGGCCCCCAGCCACGCATCGAAAGCGCGCTGAAACCCTCGAGCGCAGTTTCAGGAGCAACGAGATCGAGCAGCACCCGAGACGTGACGCAGTGCGTCCCGTCCCGGGACGGGACGCGGCGCGTCAACTCATTTGGGCAGCGAAAGCGCCGGCGGTCAGAACGACGGGAATTCGATCGGCTGGCCGAGCGGGTCGGAGCCTTGCCAGGACTCGGTGTAGCTGTAGGCGCCGATTCCCTGGAAGTTACCCTGCGACGTGAGCGTCAGGTACTTCCCGGAGTTGGTCACGCTGTACTGGTAGCGCATGCGGACCGCGCCATCCATGGCAGGAAGAGCCGCCCAGTCCTGGTCGGCCACGTTCCACTCGGCGGCCTGCCCGATGGCCGGCAGCGCGGTCGGATCGCACGGGTTCCAGGTGCTGTTCGTGCCGCCGGCGGGCGGCGGAAAAGAGCCCTGCGTGTTGTAGATGTTGATGAAGGTCATCCGCAGCTTGCTGATGGTCATCTCCATCTCGGACCGGCGCGCACGGGCGGTGAACTTCTGGTAATAAGGGATCGCGATCGTCGACAAGATGCCGACGATCGAGACCACGATCATCAGCTCGATCATGGTGAACCCGCGCTTCCCGCAGCGGTGCGCTATTTTCCGTTCCATGTGAACGATTGTCGTCGCCCGGATCGAGGGCCGCAAGTCTGCGCACGTGAGCGCGGGTGCTACTTCTTGCGGTCGAGTAGGTCGGCCGGCACCACCGCGCCCGGACCGAAGCGATCGGCGATGCGGTCCAGCGACGCGTTGAGGCGCGCCCGCTTCTGCGCGGCGGGCCGGGCCTGGTCGAACAGCCCCATCTGCGGCGGTTCGGCGAGCTCGCCGGCGTGCACTCCGGTGAGCCGCACCGGGCGGTCGTCGACCTTCTCCAGGAGCCGCCGCGCCACCGCGTAGATCTCCGCTCCGTCGTCGGTGGGACCAGCGAGCGTCTCCTGCCGGGTGACGATGCGGAAGTCGGCGAACTTCACCTTGAGGTGCACCGACCGCGCCCGCAGCCCCGCCCTGCGCAGCCGCGAGGCAACCCGCAGCGCCTGCTCGTGGATGAAGGGCAAGAGGTCCTCGCCGCGCAGGTCCTCCTCGAACGTCTCCTCCGCGCCCACGCTCTTCGCCTGCCGGTCCGGCTCGACCGCGCGATCGTCCACGCCGTTCGCCAGGTCGTGCAGCCAGGGACCCAGGCTGCCCAGCTCGCGCTCGAGCTGCCCGCGGTCGGCGGCGGCCACGTCGCCGATCCGCCGCAGGCCGCGCCGCAGCAGCACCTCTTCGGTCCGGGGGCCGACGCCCCACAGGCGCGAGACCGGCAGCGGCGCGAGGAAAGCCGGGACTCCTCCGTCGGGAACCACCACCAGCCCGTCGGGCTTGCGCAGGTCCGAGGCGATCTTCGCCGCGAATTTCACCTCCGCGACGCCCACCGAAGCGGTGAGGCCCAGCTCGGCGCGGATGCGGTCCTTGATCCGGCGGGCCTGCTCGACGGGAGCGCCGTGCAGCGCGACCGAGTGCGTGACGTCGAGGAACGCCTCGTCCAGCGAGAGGCCCTCCACCTCGGGAGTGAACGAGTGGAAGACGCGGAAGACCTCCTCGCTGACCTCCGAGTAGCGGTCGAACCGGGGAGGGACGACCAGCAGATCCGGGCACAGGCGCAGCGCGCGGGCCATCGGCATGGCGCTGCGGATGCCGAACGGCCGGACCGCGTAGCTGGCCGCGAGCACCACGCCTCGCCGGGCGCTGCCCCCCACCACCAGCGGCTTGCCGCGCAGCTCCGGGTCGTCGCGCTGCTCGACGGACGCATAGAAGGCGTCCATGTCGACGTGGAGGATCGCGCGGGGCACGCCGGGCATCATACCTTCCCGGAACCAAGTGGAGCCGCTCGGAGCCATCGAGAACCGGGTGCGACGCTGGCTGTTCGGCCGCGACTTCGTCCTGTGGCACGACCCGCGCTACCGGCTGCCGCTGCCCGGCCTGGAGGCGCGCACCGGCGTGGACGCGCGCCGGCCGGACTTCGCCGCCTGGTTCCTGCTCGAGCGCGGCGCGCTCGCGCCGGGGCGGGTGCGCAAGCCCGCGCGCATCGCCTACGAGGACATGGCGCGGGTGCACACGCCCGAGCTGCTCGAGTCGCTCGACCGGCCGGAGACGCTGGCCCGCATCTTTTCGGTCGACCCGGGCGACATCCGCCCCGACGAGGTGCTCACCGCGGTCCGCCTCGCCTGCGGCGGAACGCTGCAGGCGGCGCGGTCGTGCTTGCGCCCGCGGGCGCGCGGCGTGGCGCGCCGCGAGCTGAACCTCTCCGGAGGCTTCCACCACGCCGGCCGGGCCCGCAACGGCGGCTTTTCCCCGGTGAACGACGTGGCGATCGCGGTCGCGGCGCTGCGGCACGAGGGATTCCGCGGGCAGGTGGCGGTGCTGGACCTCGACGCGCATCCGCCGGACGGGACGGCGGACTGCCTGCGCGGGGACGGGCAGGTGTGGATCGGATCGATCTCGGGCGCGGACTGGGGACCGCTGCCCGGAGTGGACGAGACGGTCTTGCCGGAAGGCGCCAGCGACGCGGAGTACCTGGGCGCGCTGGATGCGCTGCTCGGGCGCATGCCCGAAGCGGGGCTCGCCTTCGTGCTGGCCGGCGGCGACGTGCTGGCGGGGGACGCGCTGGGCCGGCTGGCCCTCTCCCTGGACGGGGCGCGCGAGCGCGACCTGCGGGTGGCCGACGCGCTCTTCCGGGTGCCCAGCGTGTGGCTCCCTGCCGGCGGCTACGGTCCGGACGCGTGGAAGCTCCTGGCGGGGACCGGGCTCGCCCTGGCGACACGCTCGCGGGCGAAGGTGCCGGCGGGGTACGACCCTCTTGCCCGGCGATACTCGCGGATCGCGGCGCGGCTCACGCCCGCCGAGCTGGGGCCTCCCGCGGGCGAGGACGAGCTGCTGCTCGCCGAGCTGGGGCAGCGGAGCGCGCGGCCGTTGCTGCTCGGCTTCTACAGCGCGGAAGGGCTGGAGCTGGCCCTTTCGCGGTACGGCCTCCTCGGCGAGCTGCGCCGGCTGGGCTACGGCCCGTTCCGCGTGACCGTCAGCAACGAGGCCGTCGGAGATCGCGCCCGGCTCTACGGGAGCGACGAGAGCGGCGCGGAGCACTTGCTCATCGAGTGTGTGCTGGAGAAGCGGGAGGTGGCTGGCGAGCCCGTGCTCTACGTGCACTGGCTCACGCTGCGCCATCCACTGGCGCGGTTCTCGGCTCAGCGGCCGCCGCTGCCGGATCAGCAGGTCCCGGGACTGGGGCTGGCGCGGGAGATGGCCACCCTCTTCGCGCTGATGGCCGAGCGGCTGGGGCTCGCGGGCGTCGCCTTCCGGCCGGCGGCGTTCCACACCGCGTATGCAGGCCGGGCGCAACTTCGCTTCGTGGATCCCGTGAGGCAGGGGCGGTTCGAGGCGTTGGTGCGCGATCTGGCGGGCGTTCCGCTGGCGGCCGCGACGGCGGCGGTGGCGTCGGGGCAGGTGCTGATGGGCGGGCAGCCCTATCGGTGGGAACCGGACGAGATGGTGCTGTGGCGATCGCCGCACGCCCAGGACGCGGAGGCCGTCGCCGCCGCGCGCGAAGCCGCCCACTTCACGGTCCGCGGCTGAGCAAACCCAGAGCTCCGTTGAGTTGACCGTGATCTGTTTGGGGGGTCGAGGGGGGAGCGAGCTCCCCCTTGTAGAGGCGCCACAGGCGCCGGATCGAAGAGCGTGGGGAGCGGAGGTAAAGCGGTCAACCCAGGCGAGCCGTGGTGCTTACGGTACTGCGGTCGGGCGGCGGCCGGTCAGGAAGTTCAGGACGATGAGCACCAGCCCGACGATGAGCGCCAGGTGGATCGCCCACACGGTCACCTTGAACGCGAGACCGATCAGCCACAGCACGATCAGGATGACGCCGATGATGGCGAGCATGCGCGCACCTCCTCGGTCCTCAAGATGCGTCGCGCTTCCCCGCCCGGCCTGGCCGGCTGCCCGGCCAGCCGCGCCGTCAGCGGCCGTCGATGTACGTCTGCAGCTGCTCGATCAGGAACTGCTTCTCGTCGAGCATCAGCTGGATCACGTCGCGCATGGACACGATCCCCACCACCTTTCCTGCGTCCTCGACCAGCAGATGCCGGGTGAAGTGGTCGCGCATGGTGTTCGCGCACTCTCCCTCGCTGCACTTCGCCGGGATGGTGGGAAGGTCGGTCCGCATGGCTTCGCCGATGGGCATCGAGCCCGAGTCGCCCCGGGCCAGGACGCGCCCGACCAGGTCGCGCTCGGTGATCAGGCCGATGATCCGTCCGCCCTCGCGGACGGCGACCGACCCGACCTTGCGGTCCGCCATCAGCCGCGCCGCTTCCCGGCAGGGCGTCATGGAATCGAGCGCGATCACTTCGCGCGTGACGTGCCTCTCGATGCTGGCCATCGCATCCTCCGTCGACGAGAGAATGTAGCGACGGCGGGCGCCTCCGAGTCAAGACCGGCCCGTCGGGCGTGCGGTCGCGGCGACCCCGAGGCCGCGGCTCCCGGAATCAGTGCTAAGGTGCCCAGCCCCATGCTGGTGGAGGCGACCGGGCAAGACTCGGGAGAGCTGTGGGCTGAAGCGCTGGAGCGCGGGCGCATCGTCCGGTTCGCGCGCCCTCCCATCGAGCTGCCCTCGCCGGAAGACCTCCAGTTCCTGCGCGAAGGCCTGGCCCCGTTCCTCGAGCGCAAGAACGTCAGCTACTACCTGGAAGCGAACAGACTGACGGGCCTGCGTGGGCCGTCCGGCGTGCGGGAGCGGGTTGAAGGCATCCTCCGGCGGCACTCGAGCCGCGTGCGCGGCTTCTTGGAGCGCGCCATGCCGGACTTCACCCGCGGATGGCAGCCGGGCACTTCCAGCTTTCGCCCTTTGGAGGAGCAGGGACGCAACCTGTCCCCCCACGCGAGCAACGAGCTGGTGCACGTGGACGCGGGTGCCTACGGGGCGACGCGCGGCGACCGCATCCTGCGCTTCTTCGTCAACGTGAACCCGGAACGCGAGCGCGTCTGGCTCAGCAGGGGCACCTTCGCCGAGCTCTACCGGCGGCACGCGAAAGAGGCGGGTGTGGACGCGGTCGAGGTCGCTCCCAGCCTGGCCGAGCGGGCCTTGTCGGGCTTCCTCCGCGCGGGCCGGCGGGCCCTTCCCATGCTGCGCGTCATCGAGACCTCGCCCTATGACCGCGCCATGCGCCGCTTCCACAACTGGATGAAGGACGCGCCTGCCTTCCGGCGGAGCGAGGAGGGCCTGAGGGAAATCTCCTTCGCCCCGTTCCAGGCCTGGATGGTCCTGAGCGACGGCGTGTCGCACGCCTGCATCCGCGGCCAGCACGCGCTGGTGGACACGTTCCTGGTTCCGCTCGCCAACTGCCGGCTCCCGGCCGAGACGCCCTACCGGATTCTGGCCGGCAAGCGCCCATGAATCCACCTGGCAGCGTCGTGGTGCTGCGCTTCAGCGCGGTCGGCGACGTGGTGCTCACCGCACCCGCGCTGGAGGCGCTCCGCCTCGCCTGGCCGGGGACGCGCATCGTGGTGGCGGTGAAGGAGCGCCTCGCGCACCTGCTCAAGCACAACCCGAACGTCGACGAAGTGCTGGAGCTGCGGGGTGGCGAAGGGCCGTTCTCCTTCGCACGGCGGATCCGCCAGATGCGGCCGGGTGCGGTGCTCGATCTGCACAACAAGATCCGCAGCAAGCTGCTGCGCTGGCAGCTCCCTGGCGTGCCGGCCGTGGTCTGGCGGAAGCGCGACTTCCGCGACACGCTGCCGGTCAAGCTCGCGCTGCGCCCCTACCGCGCCTCGATGCGGTTCAGCGACCGGTACCACGCCGCGGTGGAGGAGCTGGTCGGCCGCCCGCTCGCCCACGGCAAGCTGCGCTATTTCCTGGGCCCCCACGATCTCGAGGCGGCGGACGCGATCCTGCGGGGGCGGGGTCTGGATCCGCGGCAGCCGCTCCTGGGCATCTCACCCGGAGCAAACTGGGAGACCAAGCGCTGGCCCGCGGAGCGTTTCGCCGGGCTGGCGCGCCGGGCCCTCTCGGCGGGGGTGCAGGTGGCGGTCCAGGGGAGCCGCTCCGAGGCGCGGCTGGGCCAGCTGATCGCCCGCGAGGCGCCGGGCGCCGCCGATCTGACCGGCCAGCTCGATCTGCCGGGCCTGGGCGGGTTCATCTCGCGGTGCAGCGCGTTCGCGGCGAACGACAGCGGCCCGATGCACATGGCGCGCGCGTTGGGCGTGCCGACGCTGGCCATCTTCGGTTCCACCGACCCGGGCATGTTCGACTTCGCCGGGCACGCGATGCTCTTCGCGGGAGTCGCCTGCGCGCCGTGCTCGTTCTTCGGGCGATCGTTCTGCCCGCGCGGGCACTTCCGCTGCATGCTGGAGCTGAGCGAGGAGCGAGCGTGGGACGAGCTGGCGCCCCTCCTGCGCGCCGGCCGGAGGCTGCCGCTGTCGGCATGAGCTGGCCCCGCTCGGCGCTGCTGCTGCTTTCGAGCTCGTCGCGCACCGGGCCCGCCGAGGGGCTGATCTCGCTGGGACGCGAGGCGCGGGCGCGGGGAATCGATGCGCGCTTCGCTGGCGACGCCGTGCGGCCCGGGGAGAACCTGGGCGACTACCTCGGCGAGGCGGACGTACCCTGGGAGAAGGAGCTGCGGCTGTCGCGCAAGGTCCGCCCGGGCGATCTGCTGCACGACGCGCGGCTGCTCGCGGACTGGGCCCGTTCGGGGCGTTTCGACGTGCTCCACGCGGCGTTCGCCCACGACCACCACCTCTGCCTGTGGGCGGCATCGCGGGCGCGCAGGGAGGAGCTGCGCGTGGTCAGGGCGGCGCAGCGGAGCGCCGATGTGACTCCCGGCGCGCTGGGGCAGCGGAGGTGGGCGCTGCGGCGCAGCGACGGAGTGGTCGTCCACTGCGCCGCGTACCGCGACCGGCTCCGCGCGCAAGGGCTGGACCCGGCGCGGGTGGCGGTGGTCGCGGCGGGCGTGGACGCGCAGCGGTTCGCGCCGGGACGCGCTCCGGCGCTGCGAGCGAAGTGGAGAGTGCCGGAGGAGGCGCCGCTGCTAGGAATCGTCGCGCGGATGAAGCCGGAGCGGGGGCATCGCGCGCTCTTGCAGGCGTTCGCCCGGGTCTTGCGGGAGGTCCCTGGCGCGCACCTCGCGCTGGTGGGGCGCGGGGAGGACGAGCCCGCGCTGCGGGAGCTGGCCGCCCTGGTCGCGCCGTCTCGCATCCATTTTGGCGGTTACGTCCGCGGGCCGGAGCTGGTCGAGGCGTATCGCGCGCTCGACGTGGCGGTGTGGCTGCGGGAGGGAAACGACGGCGCGTGCCGCGGCGTGCTGGAGGCCATGGCGTGCGGCGTGCCCGTGGTCGCGGGAAGCGAGGGGGCGCCAGCGGAGCTGGTACGGGATGGGGAGGATGGGCGCGTGGTAGATGCCGCGGATCCGGTGGGCATCGCGCGGGCGCTGTGTGAGCTGCTGGGCGAGCCCCGGGTGGCGCGGCGGATGGGTAGCGCGGCCAGGGCTCGGGCAGTGACGTTCACTCCGGCGCGGGCGGCGGAGGAGACGCTGGCGTTCTGGCGGAGGCTGCGGGAGATGCCTCGCGCGTCTTAAGCGGGGTCACGGTCAGAGTCAGCGCTGGCGTTTCAGGACCTCGAGCAGCGCCACTCCAAACGCCGGCAGGTCCTTGGGGACCCGCGAGGAGACCAGGTTGCCGTCGATCACCGAGGGCTGGTCGACCCACTCGGCGCCCGCGTTCAGCACGTCGTCGCGGATCCCCACCGTGCTGGTCATCCGGCGGCCGCGCACGATGCCGGCGGAGATGAGGACCCACGGGCCGTGGCAGATGGTGCCGACCAGCTTGCCGGCCGCGTGGACCTGGCGCACGCGTTCCAGCGCCTCCGGATCGCGGCGGATCTTGTCCGGTGCCCAGCCTCCGGGCGCGATGATCCCGGTGAGCGCGGCGGCGGGGAAGTCGCGGACGGCTCCGTCCACCTTGCATGGGTATCCGTGCTTGCCGCGGTACTCCTTCTCACCCAAGCCAGCCAGCTTCACCTCGTAGCCCGCCTCCTCCAGGCGGAGCTTCGGGTACCAGACCTCCAGATCTTCGTATTCAGGTCCGACGAGCATCAAGACGGTTCCAATGGCCATGGCGTGCGCTCCGATCGAGTGTTAAGCCGGTGGGCCTCTTTGGCGGAGGTCCCGATGTCGGACGAGAAGCTGAAGATCACCCGGCGCGGTTTCGTCAAGGGCGCGGGCGTGCTCACCGGAGCTGCCGCGCTGTTGGGAGATGCGATGGAAGTCTCCGGGGCCGCCGGGCAGTCGAGAAAGCTCGGGCCTGGCGCCGTGCCGATCGAGCTGACGGTGAACGGCGAGCGGCACCGACTGCAGGTCGAGCCGCGCACCACCCTGGTCAGCGCGCTGCGCGACGACCTTGGTCTCACCGGCACCAAGATCGGCTGCGACCGCGGAGCCTGCGGTGCGTGCACCGTGATGCTGGGCGACCAGAGCGTGCCGTCGTGCACCGTGTTCGCGCTGGATGCGGTGGGGCAGCCGATCACCACCATCGAAGGCCTTTCCCGCGGCGAGCAGCTCGCCCCCATCCAGGCGGCCTTCGTGGCCCACGACGCGCTCCAGTGCGGCTTCTGCACGCCCGGCATGGTGATGAGCTGCCACGCGCTCCTCCAGCGGAACCCACATCCCTCCGAGGCGGACGTCCGCCAGGCCGTCTCCGGAAACCTGTGCCGCTGCGGGACGTATCCGAAGGTATTCGAGGCTGCTCTCGCCGCGGCGTCCGGCAAGGTCGCTTCGGCCCCGCAGCCGCAAGGGTCCGGCAGCGATCCAGCGAGCCCGGGCCAGAAGTCCGCGGAGGAGGAGCAGCGCACCTTCGCGGTGGGCGTCCCGGGCGCCGCGGTCCGCCGCGAGGAGCGGAAGGTGCCGGCGGACGAGCCCCGCGCGTGGGACGCCGACGCGCGCCTCTCAGTGGTCGGGCAGCCGGCTCCGCGCATCGAGGGCCCCGAGAAGGTCACCGGGCGGGCGCGGTACTGCTACGACGTGCGGCTTCCGGGCATGCTGCACGCCGCGGTGGCCTGGTCGCCGCACGCGCATGCGCGGATCCGCAGCATCGACGTGAGCACCGCGGAGAAGATGCCGGGAGTCAAGGCGGCCTACGTCGTCGAGCGCATCCTGGGTCCCGCCGAGCTGCGCATCAAGCCGAAGACGTCCGGCAAGTATCCTCTGGTCCGCTACGAGGGCCAGCCGGTCGCGGCGGTGGCGGCGACCACCCGCGCGCAGGCGGAGGACGCGGCGCGCAAGATCAAGGTGGACTACGAGGTGCTGCCGCACGCCTCCGACATCGAGACGGCGCAGCGGCCCGACGCTCCGCTCGTGTTCGAGGGGCCCGTCGAGCAGCCTTCGACCGCGGGCGGCGGCGGAGCGCCCAAGGGCCTGGCGCAGCGGGGCAACGTGCGTGGCCCCAACGTGCAGACCATCCCGAAGGAAGGGAACGTGGACGAAGCGCTGGCGGCGAGCGCCGTGACGGTCGACGAGCGCTTCTCCACCGAGGTGCAGACGCACTCCGCCATCGAGACCCACGGCGCGGTCGCCGACTGGAAGCCGGACGGGCTCACTATCTACGAGAGCACCCAGGGCATCCACTCGGTGCAGGAGGAGCTGGCCACGCTCTTCGACCTGCCGAAGAGCAAGGTGCGGGTGATCTGCGAATTCACCGGCGGCGGGTTCGGGGCCAAGTTCGGCGCCGGCAACCACGGCGTGATCGCCGCCCATCTCTCGCGCAAGGCGCGGGCGCCGGTGCGGCTCTTCCTCGATCGCCGCGGCGAGCACCTCTCTGTCGGGAACCGCCCCAGCTCGATCCAGCGGCTGCGCATCGGGGCCGGCCAGGACGGCAAGCTCACCGCGCTGCGCCTGGACGCCTTCGGGAGCGCCGGCTGCGCGGCCGGCGCGGGCTGCTCCGGCCCGGTCAAGAACATCTATCCCGCCAAGGTCGTGCACATCGAGGAGTCCGACGTGTTCCTGCACGCCGGACCGGCGGCGGCGTTCCGCGCGCCCGGGCACCCGCAAGGCGCCTTCGGCCTGGAGCAGGCCATCGACGCGCTCGCGCTGCAGCTGGGGATCGATCCGCTGGAGCTGCGGGACAGGAACGATCCTCATCCCGCGCGGCGCGAGGAGCGGCGCATCGGCGCGCAGAAGATCGGCTGGGCCGAGGCGCGCAAGGTGAAGCCGGGAGCACAGCCGGGTCCCGTGAAGCGGGGCGTCGGGTTCGCCCAGGGCGTCTGGTACAACTTCGACGGCCCCCCGTCGACCGCCGAGGTGCTCATCCACGACGACGGCAGCGTGGAATGCCGCTCCGGCGTGGCGGACATCGGCGGAGGCATCCGGACCGCCACCGCGCAGGTGGTGGCGGAGGTGCTGGGCATCCGGCCCTCCGAGGTGCTGGTGCGCATCGGCGACACCAGCTTCCCCGTCGGACCGCCCTCCGGCGGCAGCATGACCACCCAGATGCTGACGCCGGCGGTGCGCCTCGCCGCCGAACGCGCCCGCGACGAGCTCCGGCGGCTGGTCCCCGACGAGCGGGAGCTGCGCTCCGCCGCGCGGCGGCTCAAGGGGCGCACGGTCCGCGGCACCGGCGAGCGGGCGAAGGACTACGCCGGTTGGAAGGAGGACCGGTACGCCACCACCATCGGCGGCGCGCAGTTCGCGGAAGTGGAGGTGGACACGGAAACCGGCGTCGTGCACGTGCTCCGGGTGGTGGCGGTGCACGACTGCGGGCGCCCGGTGAACCGGCTGGCGCTCGAGTCGCAGATCAACGGCGGCATCATCCAGGGCATCTCCTTCGCGCTCTTCGAGCGGCGCGCGCTCGACCAGGCCACCGGCCGGATGATGAACGCCGACCTGGAGCGCTACCGCATCGCCGGCAGCAAGGACGTGCCCAGGATCGAATCGGTGATCGTCGAGAGCTACCTGGGCCGCACCAACACCGACGTCAGCGGCATCGGCGAGCCGGCGACGGTGCCGACCGCGGCGGCCGTGGCGAACGCGATCTTCCACGCCACCGGCAAGCGCATCCGCCACACGCCCATGACGCCCGCCGTGGTGCTCGCCGCTCTCGGAGGTGCCGCATGAACTCCTTCACCTGGATCGAGGCTGCGGACTTGAGCTCGGCAGTCGCCGCCGGCGCCCGGCAGGGAGCGCTGTTCAAGGCGGGCGGGGTGGACGTGACCGATCTGATGAAGGAGGGAGTGGCCCGTCCGACGGCGCTGGTGAACCTGCGCCGCGTCGGCGAGCTGGACTTCCTCCGGGAGGAGGACGGCGCGCTGGCGATCGGCCCGCTGGTGACGCTCGCACGTCTTTCGGAGGACCCCCTGATCGTCAAGGGCGCCGGCGCCTTGGCGCTGGCGGCTGGCTGGGCGGGTACGCCGCAGATCCGCAATCTCGCCACGCTGGGCGGCAACCTCGCTCAGCGGCCGCGGTGCCCGTACTTCCGCAGCGAGCTGTTCCACTGCCGCAAGAAAGGCGGCAGCGAGTGCTTCGCCATCCCCGGCGAGAACCAGGACCACGCGGTCTTCGACAACGGCCTGTGCGCCATCGTGCATCCCAGCGGGACGGCGACCGCGCTGGTCGCGCTGGGAGCTTCGCTCAAGCTGAAGGGGCCGCGGGGGGAGCGGACGATCCCGATCGAGCAGTTCTTCGTCCGGCCCGGGCAGGACATCCTGCGCGAGAACGTGCTGCAGGCGGGTGAGCTGATCGCCGAGGTCCGGGTCCCGACCGGGCGCCGAGGCGGGTACGTGAAGCTGATGCAGAAGCAGACCTTCGACTGGCCGCTGGCGGACGCGGCCTCGGTGCTCGAGATGGACGGAGGCACCGTGCGCGAGGCGCGCGTGGTGCTCGGCGCGGCGGCGCCCGTCCCCTGGCGGGCCTTCGCGGTGGAGAAGGCGCTGGTGGGGAAGAAGCTCGACGAGTCCTCGGCGCGGGCCGCGGCGCTCCTCGCGACGGAAGGGGCGACGCCGCTGGACAAGAACCGTCACAAGCTGCCGGCGTTGCAGGCGGCGGTGCTGCGATCGCTCCTCGCGGCGGGAGGCCTGGCATGAGCTCCGAAGAGACGCCGCGGCTCTGCAAGTTCCTGCGCGCCAAGACCCACGGCGTGCACGGCGACCCGCGGACGCTGTGGACGATGCGGAACGAATCCACCGCGATCTACTGGTGTCTGCTCACCATGTCCCCGGCCGGCCCCGACGACCGGCTGGTGCACGCTTGCGACTGCGGCGAGCACCGCGGCTGCTGCGTCCCGGTGGGCGAGCCGCCCTCCGTTTGAATTCCGGCTGGGCGGGCCGAGTCGATCCGTCGGTACATCACGAGGGAGGACAACGTGCTCGCTCTGCTCGCGCAGCTCTTTGCCTTCCACGCCGCCTGGGGCGCTCCGCCTCGCCTGGTCCCGCCACCTCCGCCCGCGATGCTCTCGCCGGGGCAGGCGGTCTCCGAAGCGCTCTGGTACTGCCGGGACCGCGGCTTCGCCTGCCGGGCAGACGGGGTTCGCCTCGCGCGCGGCGATGTCTGGCGCGTGCGGCTCGACGTGGCGCGGAAGCACCACCGCGGTGCCTGGGTAGTGGATCTCGACGCTTGGTCCGGCCGCGTCCTCGCCGTCTACGGGAAGCCGGGCTGGGGCTGGAAGCACAGGGGCTGGAAGGGCAGGGGATGGGATTGGGACTGAGCAGCGGCTAAGCTCGACCCGATGGACCTCCTCCACCGGACCGTGGACATCGGAGAGGTACGGCTTCACTGCGCCGAGATGGGGCAGGGGCCGCTGGTGTTGCTCCTGCACGGCTTCCCGGAGTGCTGGGTCTCGTGGCGCAACCAGTTGCCCGCGCTCGCGCAGGCCGGGTTCCGCGCCGTCGCGCCCGACCTGCGTGGGTACGGGAAGTCGGACAAGCCGCCGGGCCTCGATGCGTACCGGATCGAAGTGCTCGCCCGCGACATCGCGCGACTGGTCGAGGCGCTCGGCGCCGATCGGGCGCACGTGGTGGGTCACGACTGGGGCGGCGCGGTGGCGTGGTTCTTCGCCATGTGGCATCCGGAGCGGCTCGATCGCCTCGCGATCCTCAACGCGCCGCACCCGTCGCGCTACTCGCGCGCCCGCAAGCTGCCGCGCCAATGGTTGCGCAGCTCGTACATCCTGTTCTTCCAGCTCCCCTGGCTGCCCGAGGCGCTCCTGCGCGCGGGAGATTCTCTCGCGCTGCGCCAGCTGTTCCGCTACGACCCCGAGCGGCCCGGCGCGTACACCGACGAGGACATCGATGAGATCGTGGCCGCCGCGCGCGAGCCTGGCGCTCTGACCGGAATGCTCGCCTGGTATCGCGCGATGATCCAGCGGCCGACGCACACTCGCTGGAAGCCGATTTCCAGGCCGGTGCAAGTCGTCTGGGGCGAGAAGGATCGCTACCTCTTGCGGGACATCGCCGAACCGGAGCGAGACTGGGTGCCCGACCTGCGCTTCGCGCCCATTCCCGAAGCGAGCCACTGGGTCCAGGCCGACGCGCCGGAGAAGGTCAACGGGCTATTGATCGACTTCCTCCGTGCGTAACGTATGCCGGTGCCCGTCCGCGGTAAGAAGGGGAAGCGAGCGCCCGCCCGGCCTGTCGCGGGGAGGAGAGCTCGCAAGGACGGGGCCGCCTTGCGCACGCGACTGCCGGAATACGAGGCGAAGCGCGATTTCAAGATCACCCCCGAGCCCGCGCCGGGCACGGCGAAGCCGTCCGAGAAGCTGCCGTCGTTCGTGGTGCACAAGCACGATGCGACCCGCCTGCACTACGACGTGCGGCTGGAGATCGACGGGGCGCTCGCCTCCTGGTCGGTTCCGAAGGGACCCTCGTACGACCCGAGCCAGAAGCGGCTCGCCATCCAGACGGAGGACCACCCGCTCGAGTACGGCAACTTCGAGGGGCGCATCCCCGACGGTGAGTATGGCGCGGGCGACTCGCTCATCTGGGACAAGGGAACCTACGAGGTGGTCCCGCCCGGAACGCCGACCGAGCAGCGCAAGAAGGGTCACCTGCGGGTGGTTTTCCACGGCAACAAGTTGAACGGCGAGTGGCACCTGGTGCGCACCGGAGGCAGCCAGGGTGGCACCAAGTCACAGTGGCTGATGTTCAAGGCGAAGGACGGCAAGGAGAACCCGAGCTACGACGTGATCGCGGAGCGCCCCGAGTCCGTGGTGAGCGGGCGGGTCGCCACGCGCGGTCCGGAGCGGGCGGGCACGCTGCGCGCGCCGCGACCGCCGCCGGAGAAGCTCCTCGAAGGTCTCTTGCCGCCGATGCTCGCCACGCTGGTCGACGAGCCTCCGCCCGACGAGGAGAACTGGATCAAGGAGCGCAAGTACGACGGCTACCGCGCCCTCTGCGCTCTCTCGAATGGCCGCGTGGCGATGTGGACCCGCAACGGGCTGGACCTCGTCGGGCGCTTCCCTGCCATCGCGCGCTCCCTGTCGCAGATCGTGGTGGGCGACGCGGTGGTGGACGGCGAGATCGCTGTCCTCGACGGGAAGGGAGTGCCGCGCTTCGAGCTCATCCAGCAGGGGAAGAACGACGAGGCGCTGCTCTTCGCGTTCGACCTGTTGCGCCTCGACGGCGAGGACCTGCGGCCGCGGCCGATCGAGCATCGGCGCGACCTGCTGCGCAGCTTGCTCTCCAACCCGGCCGCGAACCTGCGCATCAGCGAGGAGCTGCAGGGACGCGTGACCGACCTGCTGAAGGAGGCGGGGCGCGACGGATGGGAAGGCGTGATGCTCAAGCGCCGCGGCTCTCCTTACCAGAAGGGGCGCAGCAGGGAGTGGCTGAAGCTCAAGGCGCACCTCTCGCAGGAGCTGGCCATCGTGGGTTGGACGCCCGGAGAGGGCACCGCCTCCAGCGGGATCGGCGCGCTGCTGCTCGCTGTCGCCGAAAAGGGGTCGCTGGAGTTCGCCGGGAAGGTGGGAACGGGGTTCTCTGCCAAGCAGCGCAAGGAGCTGTTGCAGGAACTGAAAAAGGACGAGGTGAAGGAGCCCCAGGTTCGCGGCGCGCCGCGGATGCGCGATGCGCACTGGGTGAAGCCACGGCTCGTGGCGCAGGTGAGCTTCACGGAGTGGACCAGCGACGGGAAGCTGCGGCACCCCAGCTTTCAGGGACTGAGGCCGGACAAGACGCCGATGGAGACGGTGAGGGAGGTGCCTGCCGCGCCTCCCAAGGGGTCGAGGTCGAGGTCGGGGTCGAGTTCGGGGTCGAGTGCGAGGTCGGGGTCGAGTTCGAGGTCGGAGGCCGTTCCGCCAGCTGCCAGCCGCCGGCCGCCAGCCGAAGTGAAGCTCACGAATCCGGACCGGGTTCTGTATCCGAAGGACGGAATCACCAAGAAGGACGTCGCCGAGTACTACGAGGCCGTCTCTGGGCCGCTGCTGGCGGCGCTCGCCGACCGGCCGTTGGTGGTCATTCATTGGAACCAGGGCGTGGGAAAGCCGGGTTGGTTCGAGCAGAACACGGGGCAGAAGGCGGAGCCGTGGATGAAGGTGGTGGACACTCCCTCGCCCAAAGGTCCGGTGCGCCATCTGGTCGCCGACCGGCCGGAGACGCTGCGGTGGCTGGCGCAGCACGCCGCGCTCGAGCTGCACATGTGGCATTCCCGGGCGCAGAGCCTGACCATGCCGGACTGGGTGGTCTTCGACCTCGATCCCGCCGAGGGAAAAGGGATCGAGCAGGCGATCGAGGTCGCCCAGATCCTCCACGGGATGTTCGACCGCCTCGGGCTTCCCAGCGTGCCGAAGACCACCGGGAAGCGCGGGATCCACGTCTTCGTTCCCCTCGCGCCAGGACACACCTACGACGACGCGCAGGCGTTCGCGCTCTCCGTGGGCGAGACGGTCGTGCAGAAGCTCCCGCAGGTGACGCTCGAGCGCGCCAAGGAGAAGCGAAAAGGGCGGCTCTACTTCGATTGCCTGCAGAACGGGTACGGCAAGACCGTGATCGCGCCGTACTCGCTGCGGGGCGTGGATGGGGCTCCAGCGTCCACTCCGCTCAAGTGGAGCGAGGTGGAGCCAAAGCTGGACCCGAAGCGGTTCACCCTGCGCACCCTCCCGGGCCGCTTGAAGGAGGTCGGCGACCTCTTCACGCTTGCGCTGCGGCAGGGCGTCCGGCTACCTAGATTCAACCGGTGATGCGCGATCTCTACGAGGTCCTGGGGTTGCCCGTCGACGCGGGCGAGGAGGCGATCAAGACCGTCTACCGCCAGCTCGCCCGGGCATTCCACCCAGACGTGAACTCCGACCCTTCCGCCGCCGCGCACTTCCGTGAGATCACCGACGCGTACGTGGTGCTCTCCCACCCGGAGCTGCGCGAGCAGTACGATCGGCAGCGCGCCGGCGTCGCGAGCCAGGCGGCGCCTGCGATCGCGCCGCGGCTGACCGTCACCCGCCCGGCGGATGCACTCCCACGATGGCCTTGACGATGAACGAGTCGGACCCCGAGCCCCCGCCGACGGCGAAGTTCAGGTCCAGCCAGCGGGTCGCGACGTCGATCACTCCGAATCCCCGGTGGACCTGCTGGTTCAGCGGCAGCAGCGAATCGACGGGTCCGAGCGCCGTGTAGTACTCCGCTCCCAGGGAGAGCACGTCGGTCAAGTACCAGGCCGCCTTCGCGCAGGGCTCCAGCTCGGGATGGAAGCCTCCGCTGAACTCGAACGAGACGATCGGATTGAGCCACAGTCCGATCGGCCCCTGCCGGGTCTCCAGGATCGGGCGCAGCTCGCCGCCGTGCCGGGCGGCCTCGTACCCGGCCGGGATCCAGGACAGCTCGCCGTTCAGCGCCAGCTTCAGCCATCCGAACGCGGGGTCGCGCAGCCGGGCCTTGAGCCGCAGCTTCGTCCCCGCGTAGTCGTACGTCCCGTCAGGCCGCAGCGCCGACTGGAGATAAGCGCCCGCCTCGAGCCAGTCCGTCAGGCCCAGGTGCGGCTCGAGGGTGGCGTGCGCGACGTGGTTGGTGGGCAGCTCGCCCGCCGGGGAAGGCTGCTCGGATCCATGAAGAACGCCGTTCAGATGGATTTCCAGCCCGGGTGTCAGCGGAGGCGCGGTGCTCGCGTCGTAGACCTGGATTTCGAAGGCGTCCTGTGCGCGGGCGGACGCGGCGCAGAGCAGGAGCAGGACCAGGCCGCGCATCGGAGTACTCTACGGCGAAACGTCCGGGTCTGCCCGTGATCTGGATTGGTACGACGGGGAGACAAACTGGAGGTCGGCATGGCAGCGAAGCGCTATGTGATCGTAGGCGGGAGCATGACGGCGCACGCGGCGGCGCAAGGCATCCGCGAGCTGGACTCGCAGGGTTCCATCACGATGATCGGCGCGGAACCGCACGCGCCCTACGCGCGGCCGCCCCTGTCCAAGGCGCTGTGGAAAGGCCAGCCGGAGGACTCCGTCTGGTTTCCGGAGGTCAAAGGCATCCAGTTGCTCACCGCTCGCCGGGTCATCAAGCTGGACCGGAAGGCGCGCCGCGCAACGGACGATCGGGGGGACTCGCACCCGTACGACAAGCTCCTCCTCGCCACCGGGGGCACGCCGAAGCGGCTGCCGTTCGGTGGAGATTCGGTGGTGTACTTCCGGACGCTCGACGATTACCGGCGCCTGCGCAGGGGCGGGAAACGAGCGGTGGTGATCGGCGGCGGGTTCATCGGGAGCGAGATCGCCGCAGCCCTCTCCATGGACGGGCGGCAGGTGTCGATGCTCTTCCCCGAGGACGGCATCTGCGCTCGCGCGTTCCCCAAGGACCTGGCCGCATTCGTCACCGGGTACTACCGGGAGAAGGGCGTCGAGGTCCTGACTGGAGACGTGCCCACCGCTATCTCCGAGAGCGGCGCGGTGCGCTCGAAGTCCGGGCGCGATCTGCCGGCGGACTTGATCGTGGCGGGCCTCGGCATCGCGCCGGAGGCCAGGCTGGCCGAAGAGGCGGGGCTCACGGTGCGCGACGGGATCGTGGTGGACGCCCAGCTGCGCACCAGCGACCCGGACATCCTCGCCGCCGGAGACGTCGCCCGGTTCCGCAGCGAGGTGCTGGAGACGGAGACGCGGGTCGAGCACGAGGACAACGCGAACACGATGGGCCGCCTCGCCGGGCAATCCATGGCTGGAGCGTCCGTCGCCTGGCGGCACGTGCCGATGTTCTATTCGGACCTGTTCGACCTCGGGTACGAGGCGGTCGGGGAGATCGACTCGCGGCTTCAGACGGTCGCCGACTGGAAGGTCCCGTTCCGCGAAGGGGTGGTCTACTACCTGCGCGACGGCCGGGTGCGGGGCGTCCTGCTCTGGAACACCTGGGGCCAGGTGGACAACGCGCGCGCGCTCCTCGCCGAGCGCGAGCCGCAGCGCGACCTGAAGGGTCGCCTGCCGCGCTGATTTCTCCGCCGCCGCCGCCGCCGCCGGTGTTACCCTGCCGCCGTGGCAGACGAGTTCGTCATCCCGGCATTTCGCAGCGTCCCGCGCACCGGCGTGATCTACGTCACTTCCGAGGCGCAGCGCCGCGGGTACCGGTCGCGCGATCCGAGCTGGTCCAACCTCGGCCAGGGGCAGCCGGAGACGGGCGAGCTGCCGGGCGCGCCGCCGCGGGTGCACCAGCTGGCGATCGACGTCGACGATCAAGAGTACGCCCCGATCCCCGGCGTCTGGGAGCTGCGGGAAGCGGTCGCCTCGCTCTACAACCGGCTCTACCGGCGAGGGATGCCTTCCCAGTACAGCGCCGAGAACGTTTCCATCTCGGGCGGCGGCCGCGCCTCGCTCACCCGCGCGGCGGCTTCGCTGGGCCACGTCAACCTCGGCCACTTCCTCCCCGACTACACCGCGTACGAGGAGCTGCTCGACATCTTCCGCGCCTTCACCGCCATCCCCATCCTGCTGGAGGGGGAGAGCGGCTACGCGTTCACCGTCGACGACCTGCGCCGCGAGGTGCAGGGGCGCGGCCTGTCGGCCCTGCTCGTCTCCAACCCCTGCAACCCGACCGGAAAGCTGGTGCAGGGAGAGGAGCTGTCCCGCTGGGTGCGGCTGGCGCGCGAGCTGGAGTGCACGCTGCTCATCGACGAGTTCTACAGCCACTACGTGTGGAGCTCGCGCCCCGGGCAGCTGCCCATCGAGAGCGCCGCCCGGTACGTCGAGGACGTCGATCGCGATCCGGTGGTGCTCTTCGACGGGTTCACCAAGAACTGGCGCTACCCGGGCTGGCGGGTGACCTGGACCGTCGCACCCAAGGTGGTCATCGAGGCGGTGTCCAGCGCCGGCTCGTTCCTCGACGGCGGCGGCAGCAAGCCCCTGCAGCGCGCGGCCATCCCGCTGCTCAGCGACGAGCACGTGCGCGCGGAGACCCTGGCGACCCACGCGGCCTTCCGCGACAAGCGCGACCGCATGCTCTCGCGGCTGGAGAGGATGGGCATCCGGGCCGATCGCGCTCCCGACGGCACCTTCTACGTCTGGGGAAACCTGTCGGGTCTTCCGCCGCCGCTCAACGACGGCATGGGCTTCTTCCGCGCCGCGCTCGAGCGCAAGGTGATCACCGTCCCGGGCGACTTCTTCGACGTGAACCCGGGCAAGCGCCGCAGCCACCGCGCCTCGCGGTTCCGCAGCTATACGCGGTTCTCTTTCGGCCCGCCGCAGGCGGAGATCGAACGAGCTCTGGGCAGCATCGAGGAGATGATCGCCGGCGCTGCCCGGTGAGGCAGGCCGCTCAGAGGACGCGGCCCGCCGCCGCCGTCACTGCTGCTTCGGCTGCGAAGCGTCGCTCGAGCTGTTCGTGCTCGACTTGTTCGAGGTGACCTCGATCTTCACCGCGGTCGGCTGGCCGTCGATCACCTGGTACGAGGCTCGCACGTCTTCGCCGAGCTGGATCTGGTCCGTCGTTCCCATCTGGCCGTCGACCGTGACCGCCGTCGAGTCGTTCACCTTGAGGCGCACGTCGCCCTGGTCGCTGGAGCGCAGGAGCAGCTGATCCTTGGTCGCCGATACGGCCTGGCCGCGGACGATCTTCGTCTGCATGAAGGTCTGCTGGTTCTGCTGTGTGAGCTGCTGGTTCTGCTGAGCTTCCTGCCGCTGGAGCTGCATGGCCTGCTGCTGCTGGGTCTGCGCTTCCCGCTGCGCCTCGGTGTTCAGCCGCTGCGCATCGCTTTGAGCTTGCTGCGCCTTCGCCCTCTGCGCGCTCAGCCTCGCCTGCGCGTCGGCCAGGTCCTTCTGCTTCTGCGTCGCTTCCTGCTGCAGCTGCTCCGCCTTCTGCTGCTCCGCCAGCGCTTGCTTCTGCGCGTCGGCCGCCTTCTGCAGCGCCTGCTGCGCCTGCGTCTGGGTCTTGGTCGACTCGCTCATCTTCTGGTTGTTCGAGGAGCCCATGGCGCACCCGAGCGCCAGGGCCGGGATCGTCGCCAGCCACCACATCCGTCGCATGTTGCCGTCCTCCAAGAGGTTTTCCCCCTCGCTATCTGTAAAGGTGCGACATGTGCGATAGTTCTGCACCGCGCGGGGCTGGGGGGCCCAGCGGTCCACCACCGGACCAATGCGTTGCGGCGCGGCCGTGACTACCTCCTGCCGCAGGGGAGGGGCGTGCATGCGCTTCGTTCGCTGGTTCTCGGACGTCGGCCTGCCGGACGTGGGCCTGGTCGGCGGGAAGAACGCTTCCTTGGGCGAGCTGATCCGCTCGCTCTCGCCGCTGGGCGTCCGCGTTCCGGACGGCTTCGCGATCACCGCCGAGGCGTACCGCCACTTCTTGCGCGAGGCGGGGGTGGAGGAGCCGGTCCGGCAGCTGATCGGCGGCCTGCGGCGCGACGACGTGCAGGACCTGGTGGAGCGCAGCGCCAGGATCCGCGCCCTGATCGTTTCGGCGGACCTGCCGGGGGAGCTGCGCGAGGAGGCGCGCGCCGCCTACCGCCAGCTGTCCGGAAGATACTCAGTGGACGAGGCCGACGTCGCGGTCCGCTCCTCGGCCACGGCGGAGGACCTGCCGGGCGCCAGCTTCGCCGGACAGCAAGACACGTACCTCAACGTGCGGGGCGAGGAGGCCGTTCTCGACGCCGTGCGGCGCTGCTTCGCCAGCCTCTTCACCGCCCGCGCCATCGGGTACCGCGAGGACATGGGGTTCGACCATCTGGAGGTCGCGCTCTCCGTCGGCGTGCAGAAGATGGTCCGGTCGGACCTGGCGGCCTCCGGCGTGATCTTCACCCTCGACCCGGAATCCGGTCATCGGGGCGTGGCGCTGATCACGGGCAGCTGGGGGCTGGGCGAGGCCGTGGTGCAGGGGCAGGTCGTGCCCGACCAGTTCTACGTGCACAAGCCGACGCTGCGCGAGGGCTACCGCTCCCTGGTGTGGAAGACCATCGGCAGCAAGGAGCGGCGGATGGTCTACGCCGCTCCGGGCGCGGGCAAGCTCGTCGAGCTGCAGCCGGTCCCGGAGGAGATGCGCTGCCGCCACTGCCTGAGCGACGCCGAGGTGCTCCAGCTCGCGCGCTGGGCGCTGCAGATCGAGGACCACTACGCACGGGCGCGCGGCGCGGACTCGCCCATGGACATCGAGTGGGGCAAGGACGGGCAGACCGGCGAGCTGTTCATCCTGCAGGCGCGTCCGGAGACCGTGCACTCGAATCGGAAGAGCGCCGCGCTTCGTATCTATCGCCTGACTGGAAAGGGCGAGCAGCTCGTGCAGGGGCTGGCGGTGGGCGAGGGAGTCGCGGTGGGCTGCGCGCGGGTGATCCGGAGCCCGTCCCAGTTCGAGGAGTTCCGGCGTGGCGAGATCCTGATCACCGAGAGCACCGACCCCGATTGGGAGCCGATCATGAAGATGGCCGCCGGCATCGTGACCGAGCGGGGCGGCCGGACCTCCCACGCGGCCATCGTCGCCCGGGAGCTGGGCATCCCCGCGGTGCTCGGCGCCGCCGAGGCGATGAGCAAGGTCCCCAGCGGCGAGACGGTGACCCTCTCCTGCGCCGAGGGCGAGCAGGGCCGCATCTATCGAGGGTCGCTCGAGTACGAGGTGGAAGAGCTGGACCCCTCGCAGTTCCCCCGCCCGCGCACGCAGATGATGCTGAACGTGGGCAGTCCCGAGCAGGCGTTCTCCGCGGCGATGCTGCCCAACGATGGCGTGGGGCTGGCGCGTATGGAGTTCATCTTCGCCAGCTGGGTGAAGGTCCACCCGCTGGCGCTGACCCGGTACGCGGAGCTCGAGGCCGTGGCGAAGGCCGAGGTGGACGCCGTGACCCGCGGCTACGCCGACAAGACGGAGTACTTCGTCGACAAGCTCTCGCAGGGCATCGGCGTGATCGCGGCG
This sequence comes from Myxococcales bacterium, assembly GCA_035261845.1. GTDB lineage: Bacteria > Myxococcota > Myxococcia > Myxococcales > 40CM-4-68-19 > VBKO01. The sequence goes on from DATFTN010000053.1 coordinate 23,110, forward strand.
GCCTTCCACCCCAAGCCGGTCATCTTGAGGCTCTCCGACTTCAAGTCGAACGAGTATGCGACGCTCCTGGGCGGGCGCCGGTTCGAACCGGTGGAAGAGAACCCGATGATCGGGTGGCGCGGCGCCTCGCGCTACTACCACCCGCAGTACAAGGAGGGGTTCGTGCTCGAGGCGCGGGCCATCCGCCGCGCGCGCGAGGAGTTCGGCCTGAAGAACCTCCTCGTCATGGTGCCCTTCTGCCGCACTCCCGACGAGGGGCGCAGGGTGCTCGAGGTGCTGCGCGAGTGCGGGCTCGCGCAAGGCGAGGACGGGCTCGAGGTGTACGTGATGGCCGAGCTGCCCTCCAACGTGTTCCTGGCAGAGGAGTACGCCCGGATCTTCGACGGGTTCTCCATCGGGTCGAACGACCTGACGCAGCTGTGCCTGGGCGTCGATCGCGATTCCGCGCTGGTGGCGCCGCTCTTCGACGAGCGCAACGCGGCGGTCAAGCAGGCGTGCGCGCGCATCATCGCGGCAGCCCAGAAGGCAGGGCGAAAAGTGGGCATCTGCGGGCAAGCCCCGAGCGACTTCCCGGATTTCGCCGAATTCCTGGTGGAGCAGGGGATCGACTCGATCAGCCTCACCCCGGACTCGCTGCTGAAGACCTCCGAGCGGGTCGCCCAGGCGGAGCAGCGCCCCCGCCGTACCGCTCCCTCCCGCCGCGCCGGCGATCTGCTCATCGCGCCCCACTCCCCGCGTCAGGTCGTCGCCAAGCCCGTCGCCGCCTACGCCGACACCGAACCCTTCTTCCCCGACAAACCCGAGTAAGGGACTTCAAGCGTTTCACGCAGAGAGCGCGGAGGAAGGGGAGAGCGCAGAGGAACGCTTTTCTTGGGGAAGCAATTTTTCCTCCGCGCCCTCGCCTTTTCTCCTCCGCGCTCTCCGCGTGAGCGGGGGCGGAGCTGAGCGGCGGCAGGTGATCACTCGCCGATCACCTTGATCAGCACCCGCTTCTCGCGCCGGCCGTCGAACTCGCCGTAGAAGATCTGCTCCCAGGGGCCGAAGTCGAGCTTGCCGGCGGTGACGGCGACGACCACTTCGCGGCCCATCACCTGCCGTTTGTGGTGCGCGTCGCCGTTGTCCTCCCCTGTCCGGTTGTGGTGGTACCGCTGCGGGCTCGGATCGTACGGCGCCAGCTGCTCCAGCCAGCGCTTGTAGTCCTCGTGCAGGCCGGGCTCGTCGTCGTTGATGAAGACGCTGGCGGTGATGTGCATGGCGTTCACCAGGCAGAGCCCTTCGCGGACGCCGCTGTCGCGCACCGCCTCGGCGACGCGCCCGGTGATGTTGACGAAGTCCATCCGGGCCGGGACGTTCATCTTCAAGTAGGTGGTGTGCGACTTCATGGGCGCACCTCGTTCACGGGATGCAGGGGCCGCTCGCCGCGGAGCACGCGCGCCGCGTCGGTCAGCGCCATGGTGGCCATCTGCGCGCGGGTGGCGTGCGTCGCGCTCCCGAGGTGGGGGAGCAGCACCACGTCTTCGCGCCCGAGCAAGCCCGGGTGCACCGACGGTTCGTTCTCGTAGACGTCCAACCCGGCGCCTCCGAGGTGCCCCGCTTCGAGCGACGCGACCAGCGCCGCCTCGTCGACCACCGGTCCGCGCGAAGTGTTGACGAGGAGGGCGCCGCGCTTCATCTGCGCGAGCCTCCGGGCGTCGATCAGGTGCCGGGTGGCGGCCGTGAGCGGGCAGTGCAGCGTGACCACGTCGGAGCGGGCCAGCAGCTCCTCCAGAGGCACCCCGCCGCGCGAGGTGGTGTGCAGGACATGCATGCCGAACCCGCGCGCGCGGCGCGCGACGGCCTCTCCGATGCGGCCGAGCCCCACGATCCCCAGGGTCGCGCCGCGCAGCTCGAGGCCCAGGAGCATGGTGGGCGCCCACGCCTTGAAGCGGCCCGCGCGGACCAGGCGCTCGCCCTCGCCGATCCGGCGCGCGACGGCGAGGATCAGCGCCCAGGTCAGGTCCGCGGTGGACTCGGTGACGGCGTCGGGAGTGTTGGTGACCCAGACGCCGCGCGCGGTGCAAGCGCGCACGTCCACGTTGTCGACCCCCACGGCATGGTTCGCCACCACCCGTAGCGAGGGCGCCGCCGCCAACAGCTCGGCGTCGACTCGCTCGGTGAGCAGGGCGAGGAGCCCATCCGCGCTCGCCACCCGCGCCAGCAGCTCTTCCCGCGAAGGCGGCATCTCGTCGTCCCAGAGGTCGATGTCCACCTCTGCACCGAGCAAGCGGCGCGGGTCCACCGACAGCTTTCGCGCGACGAAGAGGCGGGGCATGATTCCGCAACGCTGGACCAGGCAAAGGCGGCGTCAAGTTCCGGACGAACGGTCTGTCCGGCGGTGCGGGGGAAGGAGAACGGCCGTGGCCCTCATCATCAGCTCACCCGCGTTCGAGAACGGCGGCGAGATTCCCAGGCGGTACACCTGCGACGGCGAGGACGTCTCGCCGGAGCTGCGCTTCGGCGGCGTCCCGCAGGGGGCGAAGAGCCTCGCCCTGATCGTCCACGATCCTGATGCGCCGGACCCCAAGGCTCCCCGCATGGACTGGGTCCACTGGGTGCTCTACAACCTTCCGCCGACGACCACGGTGCTTCCGGAAGGCGTGCGCGAGTCCGACTTGCCGCCCGGCACGCTGCAGGGGTTGAACGACTGGAAGCGGACCGGATGGGGCGGACCTTGCCCGCCCATCGGCCGCCACCGCTACTTCTTCCGGCTGCATGCGCTGAACGTCGTGCTGTCCGACCTCGACAAGCCGGCCCGGCAGCGCCTGCAGCGGGAGATGCAGGGGCACCTGCTGGGCAGCGCGGAGCTGATGGGCACTTATCAGCGGCGGTGACCGCTCGTCGAGCCTCGCAGCCGATCGAGGTCGCTGCGCGCGGAGTCGGCGGCCGCGCGGGCGTGTTTGGCCGTGCGCGCCGCTGCCTCGGCCCGCGCTTCGAGCTTGCCTAGCCGGCGCTCGAGCTGCAGGGCATCGCGGGCGCGCTTGCGCTCCTCGCGCGCATCTTGCTGGGCACGGCGCTTTGCCTCCCGCTCCTCGGCGCGCTGCGCGGCAGCGGCCGCGCGAGAGGTCGAGGTCGAGGTCGAGGTCGAGTGAGAGGTGGAGGTTGAGGTCGAGGTCGAGGCCAAGGTCGAGGTCGAGGGCCGGTGACGCGCTGGCCCGGGGTGCGCGCCCAGCAACGCCTCGAATCCCATCGGCTCCAGCGCCTCGCGCACCGTCCCGCTGCGCAGCGCCTCGCGCTGGTCGCGCGAGCCCGTGGCGGCGGCCTGCAGCGTGGACTGCACGGTCCGCAGGGCCCCCGGCGATGCCTGCAGCCCGGCGCCCCGCAGGATCTGCTCCGCGCCTCGCTCCAGCTTCGCCAGCGCCGCCCGCTGCGCCGTCATCGCGGCGCGCAGCTCGTCTCCCGCCGCGCCTCGCAGCTGGGCCTTCTGCACCCGCTCGGAAGAGTCGAGCAGCTCCTCGACCTCGGCTAGCGAGCGACGCGCCAGCTGGTTCACCGCCCAGATCGGCGCGGTCGGCCGCCGGAGCGACGCAACTTCCCCTGCTTCGGCCTCGCGGCGGCCCGCCCGCAGCTCCTTCGCCAGCGCGTCGCGCGCAGCGACGAATTCCTCGGGTGGGACCGCGAACAGGTCGCGCAGCCGGTCGCTCATGCGGGCCGGCAGTCTATGCTCACTCGGAGCCGATCGTCTCGCCGATCGCCGGCACGCGCAGCGCCTGCTCCGGCAAACCGCGCCTCCGCCACTCGGCGCGGAGCCGCCGGGGCGGCTCGTCGAGCGGCTCGTCGGTCAGCTTGAACGTGCCCCAGTGCATGGCCACCATCCGGCGCGCGCCCAGGTCCACGAAGGCTTGGACGGCCTGTTCGGGATTCATGTGCTGCTTCTCCATGAACCACGGTGGATCGTAGGCGCCGATGGGGAGGAGCGCGGCGTCAAGCCCCGGAAACCGCCGCCCGATCTCCGCGAATCCGTCGAAGTACGCGGTGTCGCCCGTGTGGTAGACGCGCCCGCTGGGCCCTTCGACGACGAATCCGCCCCACAGCGCCCGGTTCGTGTCGCTGACCCCGCGGCGGCTCCAATGCTGGGAGGGGACGAAGATGGCGCGCACGCGGTCGGTCACCGGCGACGCCTGCCACCAGTCCAGCTCTTCGCATGGCAGGAGGCGCGACATCCCCAGCCCGGCCAACGCGCGCGCCCCGGCCGCCCGGACCGAAGGCATGTCCAGGTGATCGTAGTGGTTGTGCGTCACCAGCGTCGCGTCGATGGGCGGGAGGTCCCCGGCGGAGAGCGGGGCGGGGACGTTGCGGCCGATCAGACCGCCGATGCGGTCCGAGAACACGGGATCGATGAGCAGCGAAGCGCCGTCCAGCTGCACCAGGAAGCTCGCGTGGCCCAGCCAGGTGATCCGCGGCCGCGACGCGGGAGTCGCCAGCAGCGCGCGGTCCGGAGCGACGGAGGGCACTTCCGCACGGGACGGGGAGCGGCGCCGTCGCCCGGCCAGCTGATCGAGCACTGCCCAGCGGAAAATGTCCCCGAAGGGCTTGGGTCCGCTGCCGTCGAGGTTGCGGAACCGGCCACGAGAATCCCGGGGAGCCATCACCGCTTGTCCTTTCCACCCTGGATCTGGACGACCGTCATCGAGGAGGAGCGGCACAGGATATACGAGCCGCGGGGCTACTCGAACCGCAGCGCCTCGATCGGATCGAGCCGCGAGGCGCGCAAGGCCGGATAGAAGCCCGCCACCACGCCCGCCAGGCCCGCGAGCAGCATGGTGGCCCCCATCACCGGCGCGGAGAGGAGCGTCGGCCACTGCGCCTGGACGGCCATGTACTTGGCCACGCCGGTGCCCAGCCCCAACCCGAGAAAGCCGCCCACCACGGCCAGCACCACCGCTTCGGTGAGGAACTGGAAGAGCACGTCCCGCGCGCGCGCCCCGACGGCCATCCGGATGCCGATCTCGCGGGTCCGCTCGGTCACCGAGACGAGCATCACGTTGGCGATCCCGATCGCGCCCACCAGGAGCGAGATCAGCGCCACCGACCCGAGCAGCAGCGCGATGGTCTTGGTCTGCTCCTGCGCCGCGTTCTGCATCTCCGCCAGGTTGCGCACCTGGAAGTCAGGCTCTGCGGTCTCCGCCTGGTGGTGCCGCTGCTTGAGCAGCGCGGTGACCTCGCGCTGCGCCGGCGCGACCGCCTGCGGCGAGCGGGCGGAGACCATCAGCGAGCCGACCGCGTCGCTCTGCGATCCGTTGATGCGGCGGACCAGCGTCGCCCAGGGCATCAGGATGATGTCGTCCTGGTCCTGGCCCCAGCTGCTCTGGCCTTTCTGCGCCAGGATGCCCACCACCTTGCAAGGCACGTGCTTGACGCGGATCTGCTCGCCCAAGACCGGCTGGTCGCCGAAGAGCTTGTCGACCACGGTCTGACCCAATATGCACACCTTGGCCGCCGCCGCGTCCTCCTCACGCCCGTACATCTCGCCCGCGGCGAGCGGCCAGTCCCGGACCTCCAGGTAGGCCTGCGTGGTGCCGATCACCTGCGTGAACCAGTTCGCGTCGCCGTAGATCACCTGCGCACCGGTCCGGTTCATCGGCGCGATGGCGGCGACGGTGGAGGTCAGCTCCTTCTCGATCGCCTGCGCGTCGTCGCGGGTGAGGTTCTGCGTGGCTCCGCTGCCGGTGGCGGCGCCATGCTGCGAGATCGAGCCGGGCAGGATCATCAGCAGATTCGAGCCCAGCGAAGCCATCTGGGCGGCCACCTTGGCCTGGGCGCCCTGACCGATGGCCACCGTGGCGACTACCGCGGCGACGGCGATCACGATGCCGAGGGCGGCCAGGAACGAGCGCAGCTTGTTCTTGCGCAACGCGCGCAGGGCGGTGCGGGTGGCGGCGAAGAGGTTCACGCCGCGCCCTCATGCAGGAGGAGGGTGCGCGCCAGGCGCCGATCCGTGACCCGGCGATCGCCCTGCACGTGGCCGTCCTTGAAGACTACCACCCGCCTGGCGTGGAGGGCGATGTCCGTCTCGTGCGTGACGACCAGGATGGTGAGGCCGCGGTCGTTCAAGTCCTGGAAGATCTCCATCACTTCCAGGCTGGTCCGGGAGTCGAGGTTCCCGGTCGGCTCGTCCGCGAGCACCAGGGTGGGCCGGTTGACCAGCGCCCGGGCGATGGCGACGCGTTGCTGCTGGCCGCCGGAAAGCTGCGCTGGAGCGTGGTCCAGGCGGTCGCCCAGCCCGACTCGTCCCAAGGCCTCGGCGGCGCGGGCGTGGCGCTCCTTGGCGGGGATGCCCTGGTACAGCATGGGCAGCTCGACGTTCTCCAGAGCGGTCGTGCGGGGAAGCAGGTTGAAGCCCTGGAAGACGAAGCCGATCTGTTGGCCGCGCACCCGCGCGAGCTGGTCGCGGGAGAAGCGGCTCACGTCCTGCCCCCGGAGCAGGTAGCGCCCGGCGCTGGGGCGATCGAGGCACCCGACCAGGTTCATGAAGGTGCTCTTGCCCGAGCCCGAGGCGCCCATCACCGCGACGAACTCGCCGGGCTCGATGCGCAGCGAGATGCCGCGCAGGGCGTGCACCTTGACGTCGCCCATCGTGTAGACCTTCTCCAGGCCGGAAGTCTCGACGACCGCGGCCGCTTGCACCGCGCCGGCGGCCTCAGAACGGTCCACGGCGGGTCCCCTGCGGCCGCGCGCCCGTGCCGGAGTCGCCCACGATCACCGCGTCGTTCTCGGAGAGGCCGCTCACGAGCTCGGTGCGCTGGCCGTCCGAGATGCCGATGCGGATGTCCACGGGGGCCGGCTTGCCGTCCACCAGCTTGTACACGCGGGCCGGTTTTCCGGGCGACGGCACGTCCGCGCCGCCCGGGCTCACGCGCCTGTCGGTCCGGGCCAGGGTGCGGTCGCCCCGGGCGCCCGGCGGTTGCGCAGGCGTTTCCGGCCCCGGGGCGTTGTCCGGCTTCCAGCGCAAGGCCGCGTTGGAGATGCGCAGCACGCCGTCGCGGTGGTTGGTCAGCACCTTGACCGCGGCGGTCATCCCCTGCCGCAGCTTGCGGTCCGGATTCGCCGCGTCGATGACGGCGTCGTAGGTGACCACGTTCTGGATGGTGTTGGGCGCCTGCCGGACCTCGCGGATCGAGCCCACGAACTCGTCGCCGGGGTACGCGTCGACCGTGAACCTCGCATCGGCGCCTTCGTGGACCTTGCCGACGTCGGCCTCGTCGATATGGGCGAGCACTTGCATCTTGGTGAGGTCGTTGGCGATGGTGAACATGGTCGGCGTCTGGAACGAGGCGGCCACCGTCTGCCCGACGTCGACCGCCCGCGAGACGACGATCCCGTCGATGGGGCTGGTGATGCGCGCGAACTCCAGATTCGTGGCGGCCTGGTCGCGGTCGGCGCGCGCCTGCAGCACCATGGCCTTGGTGCTGGAGAGGCTGGCGGCCATCTGCTCCCGGTTGGCCACCGCGCTGTCCACGTCCTGCTGGGAGACGAGCCTCTGCTCGAGCAGCTCCTTCGTGCGGGTCTCCACCCGGACGGCGTCGTTCAGCTGGGCCTGGGCCTTCTCCACGTTCGCCTGGGCGCTGGCGAGGCCCGCCTGCGCCTTTTCCAGGGCGGCGCGGAAGAGACGCGGGTCGAGGTCGGCGAGCGGCTGCCCCTTCTTCACCAGCGAGTTGAAGTCGACGTACAGCTTCGAGACGGTGCCCGAGACCTGGCTGCCGACGTTGACCGTGACGATGGCGCTGACGTCACCGGTGGCCGAGACCACCTCGGTGATCGGACCGCGCGTCACCGCATCGGTGCGGAAACCGGTCGTGGCGCCGCGGTTGCAACCCGCCGCTGCCAGGCAGGCGAGCGAGAGCACGGCGGCGATGCGCAGACACACGTTGCGCCAGAGGCTAACGGCCGTTTTCACACGGCGTCAACCCACCGAGCCTGTACGAAACACGACCGAAACAACTCGCTCTCCGGACCGCGCTTCCGGAGAGGCGCCGATCGGGCGCGGACGAGGACCAAAGGCAGCGATTGCGCATCGAAAGGCACCATGAACCAACTCTGGAAACTGGCCGCGTCCCTCTCGCTCGCAACCGCCGCCGCGGGAGCGCAGCCCGAGCGCATCACGTTTCCCGACGCCGTCCAGCGGGCGGTCGCTCGCAACCCGTCGGTCCTGATCGCGATGCAGGAGATCGCGCGCACCCACGGGATCATGCGCGAAGTGCGCTCCGCGGCGATTCCCACCTTGACCGCCGGCGGGGCCTACACGCGGCTCGACGGGGACCGGACGACGGTCGTCGCCACCCTGGACGCGAACAACGTGGTGACGAACCAGACCCGCGTCGTTCAGCCGCGCGACAGCTGGACCGGGAACCTCCAGCTGGCGGTCCCACTGATTGCGCCGCAGCGCTGGGTCCAGTGGTCGCACGCCGCGGAGCAGGTCGACGTGGCCCGGCTGTCGGCGGAGGACGTGCGGCGGCAGGTCGGGGTCATCACCGCGCGCACGTACGTCTCGGTGCTCTCGCAGCACCGGCTGGTCGAGGCGAACCAGCAAGCGGCCGACAACGCGCGCGATCACCTCGAGGACGCCAAGGCCCGGCTCTCGGCGGGCACAGGCAACCAGCTGGACCTGGTCCGCGCCGCGCAGGAGCTGGCGACCTCCGAGTCGCAGCTGCAGGCGGCGCTGACCGGGCTGGTCCGGACTCAAGAAGCGCTGGGCGTCCTGGTCGGCGCCGACGCGCCGCTCGACAGCACCGAGGACATGCAGTTCCCCCCCATGCCGGCGCCCGCCGAAGCGATCCAGGACGCCGAAGGGCTGCGCGCGGACATCCAGGCGCAGCGCAAGCGGGTGGAGGCGGCCCAGCACGTGGTGCGGGACAGCTACGCCGATTTCCTCCCCTTCCTGACGGGCGTGGCGGAGCCGTTCACCTCGAGCTACGCCTCGCTCACTTCGCCCATGAGCGGCTGGCAGGCGCAGCTGGTGCTCACGGTCCCGCTCTACGACGGCGGGTTCCGCTACGGAGCGTTGGAGCAGCGGCGCGCCGAGCGCGACCAGGCGAGCGAGCAGCTCGTCGCCGCCCTGCGCGAGGCGCGCTCGGAGGTGCGTTCGGGTTTCGAGTCGATGGAGCGGGCCGACCTGTCGCTGGTGCAGGCACGCGAGGCGAGCCGGCTGGCCGGCGAGGCGCTGGACATCACCACGCTCGCCTACCACGCCGGCGCCACCAACGACCTGGACGTGATCGACGCGCAGCGCCGGGCCCGCGACGCGGCCAACGCGGCGGCGGTGGCCGAGGATGCCGCCCGCCAGGCGCGCATCGATGTGCTGGCGGCGACCGGCCGGTTTCCCTGATTGGGGTTTGCGCCTGCAGCGCACGAGCGTCACCGGTGCGCCTCGAGGAAAGACAGAAGGGCGGCCCGCTTCGGCAGCGAGGCCTGCGCGCCGAGCACGGTGGTGGCCAGCGCCGCGGCGGCGCTGGCGAACGGGCCTGCCTCCGGCAAGGAGCGGCCTTCGGCCAGTGCGACGGCGAATGCGCTCGCGAACGCGTCGCCCGCCCCGGTCGCGTCCAGGCGCGCCACCTCGAACCGGGGCAGCCACAGCTCGCCCTCGTTCCAGGAGAGCAAATCGCCCGCCTCGCCCGCCTGGACGGCCACCGCGCCCACCCCGCGCCGCAGCAGCGCGGCCGCGGCGTCGCGCGCCGACTCGCGCCCCGTGACCTCCACGCCGGTCAGGGCGAGCGCCTCGCTGCTGTTCGGACGGATCACGTCGATCTGCGCCAGCAGATCGTCGGTGATCGGCGCCGGCGGACCGGGATCGAGCACCACCCGCCCGCCGGCGGCGCGTCCGATGCGGACGGCCTCCGCCACGGCCGGAAGCGGCACGCCGAGCTGCAACAGGACGACGCGAGCCGAGCGGAGGGCGTCGGCAGCGGTGCGGACGTCCTCTGCGGTCAGGCGGGCATTGGCGCCCGCGGCGGAGAGGATCTGCTTCTCGCCGTTCCCCCCGACCTGGCAGAGCGCCACTCCTGTGAACGCCGACGGATCCCGGACGAGGTAGTCGATCTCCACGCCCTCGGTGATGAGCGCCTCCACCACCGAGTCGCCTCGCACGTCGTTCCCCACCCGCGCGATCAGCGCCACCCGCGCGCCGAGCCGGGCGGCGCCCACGGCCTGGTTCGCTCCCTTTCCCCCCGGCGCCACCTGGAACTGCTCGCCGTCGACCGACTGGCCCGGCCGCGGCAGCCGCGGGCCGCGCACCAGGTAGTCGACGTTCGCTTTGCCGACCACGACAACGTCGTAGCGCCCGTTCACCCCGGCAATGTAGTCGCCGGGGACGGCGGAAACTACAGGCGGGCGAGGACTTCGTCCGCGAACGTCTTCGGGGTCGCTTTGGGCCAGACGTGCTTGATGCGGCCGTCGGGGCCGATCAGGTACGCGACGCGCACCGCGGTCGCCTGCGTCGGCGCGTCCGCCGCCCCGTACTTGACGCCCAGCTCGCGCTTGGTGTCCGACAGCAGCGGGTAGGTGAACCCGAACTTCTCGGCGAATTTCTTGTTGTCCTGGACGCTGTCGAAGCTCGCGCCCAGGATGGCGGCGTTCTTCGCCTCGATCTCTTTCGCCCTGTCACGCAGGACGTTGCCCTGGATGGTTCAACCGGGTGTGTCCGCCTTCGGGTAGAACCAGAGGACGACGTTCTTGCCGCGGTAGTCGGAGAGGCGCACGGTGCGGCCATCGTGCGCGGTGGCGGTGAAGTCGGGGGCGGTGGCGCCAACGTCGAGGAGCGGCATGGCGGCCCACGTAGCAGACTCGCCCGCGAAGGTCCACCTCCTCGACGGCGCGCTCGGGACCGAGCTGGGCCGGCGGGGCGTGGACACGCGCGGCGCGCTTTTCTCGGCGGCGGCGCTGCTCGACGAGCGCGGCCGGCACGCGCTGCGCGAGGTCCACCGCGCCTACGTGGACGCGGGAGCGGACTTGATCACCGCGGCCACCTTCCGCACCAGCCGCCGCTCGCTCGCGGCGGCGGGCCTCGGAGCGCGCTTCCCCGAGCTGGCCCGGCTCGCCGTGCACGAGGCGCGGGCCGCGGCCGCCGGCCGAGCGCGCGTCGCCGGATCGCTGGCGCCGTTGGAGGATTGCTACCGCCCGGATCTGCGCCCGCCGCCCGCGCAGGCCTCGCGGGAGCACCTCGAGCACGCCCGGGCGCTGGCGGAGGCCGGCTCCGATCTGCTCCTGGTCGAGACGGTCGCGGCGGCGGACGAGGGCCTCGCGGCCGTGGCCGCCGCCGCGGCGACGGGGTTGCCGGTGTGGGTAGCCGCCATGGCGACGCCTGGCGGAACGCTGCTCGACGGCGGCAACCTGGCCGAGTTCTTCCGGCGGGCCGCCGCCGCCGGAGCGAGCGCCGCGCTGATCAACTGCACGCCTCCCGACGGCGTGGACCTGGCGCTCCACGCGGCGGCGGCGAGCGGCCTCGCCTTCGGCGCCTACGCTCACCTGGGCGAAATCGATCCGGCCGTCCCCTGGGGCAATGCGCCGCGGCTCGCGCCGGACGAGTACGCGCGGCGCGCGCTCCAGTGGGTCGAGCGCGGCGCGTCGATCGTGGGAGGATGCTGCGGCACCGGTCCGGAGCACATCCGCGCCCTGGCCCGGGCGCTGCAGAGGGGAGGACCGCGGTGAGCCCGGCCGTTACGCTCTGGGCAGTTGCGCTGGCCGCGGCGGGGGCGCAGAACGTGGCCGCGATGGACGTCGAGAAGCTGCTCGCAGAGCGGGCGGAGACGCTGGCGGCTTTCAAGGACCCGCATCGCAGCCCGTATGCCGCGGTCGACCGGCGCGACTTCCAGGGAGCGCCGCTCGTGCTGGGGAGCGCCGAGGACGTCGATCTACGTCTCGAGGGCACCCGGCCGCACCACGCCCGCATCGCGGTGGAGGGCGGCGGGTTTCGCGTCGAGGCGCTCGACGAAGGTGCCACGGTCGAGGTGCAGGGAAAGCCGGTGCGCGAGGCGCGCCTGGATGCCGGCGCGACGTTCGGCGTCGGCCGCTACACGGTCCGGCTCTCGCACCAGAACTTCCCCGCGCTGGTGCTGCTCGACCCGCAGTCGCCCCGCCTGCGGGACGGCCCGCCCCCGCGCTGGTTCCCGCCCGACGCCAGCTTCCGGGTGGTGGCCCGGCTCGAGCGGGATCCGTCGCCTCGCGACGAGGTGGTGCTCTCGACGCGCGGAAACGCGCGCCGCGCCCGGCGGCTGGGGCGGTTCTCGTTCGAGCTGGGCGGCCGGAAGCAACAGCTCACGGCGTTGCGGCTGCTGGAGCCGGGGGTGGGAGAGGCCGCGGTGTCCATCTTCTTCCGCGACTCGACCACGGGGCACGAGACGTATCCGGTGGGGCGGTACCTCGAGCCGGAGCCGGTGCCCGGGGAGCCGGACCGGTTCGTGCTGGACTTCAACCGCGCGTACAACCCGACGTGTGCGTTCTCCGTCCACTACAACTGCCCCATTCCGCCGCGGGAGAACGTGCTGCAGGTCGCGGTGCGCGCCGGGGAGATGGATCCGGGCGGGCATTGACGCGGCGCGTCTTGGGCGGCCGGAATAGGGTTGCTGGTAGGGCGTAGGATTGCGGGATGGCGGAGCGACGGGCAGGGACGGGGACGGGGACAGGGGCACGGCCAGGGACGGGGTCACGGTCAGGGTCACGGTCACGGGCAGGGCAAGGGTCAGGGGCGCAGGCTGCTTCCGCTGCGCCTGCCTGGTTCGGCGAACTCCTCGACGTCGCGCGCCGGCGGGCGGCCGCCAAAGTGGCTGCTCTCCGCATCCGGTTTCCGGATGCGACCAGACGGGAGTTGGGGGAGCGGTTGGTGCGGACCAGCGCAGTGCGGGCGGGGCTGCTCGGGGCGGCGACAGGGACGCTCGCGTTGATTGCGCTGCCGATCGGGCTTCCCGCGGGCGTGGCGGTGACGCTGTTGATCGAGGCCGAGCTGCTGTTCTCGCTGATTGCGCTCTACGGAATGTCCTCGCGCGGGCCGGCCGGCCGGTTGCGCCTGTATGCCTTGTGGGCTGGCGCTGGATTCGCGGACGCGGCGAAGGGGGCCGGTTTGCGGATAGGAGCGGACGCGTTCGGACGCGTGCTGGCTGGTTCGCTCCCCGCACGCATCATTGCGCGACTCGATCCGGTCCTGATCCGCGCCATCCTGCGCCGCCTCGGCCTGGGCTGGTTGCCCCGCGCGCTGAAGATGTGGCCGCTGCTCGGCGCTCCGGTGGGGTTCGCCCTCGATCGAGCCGCCGTACGCGCGCTCGGGCGGGACGCGTTGGAAACCCTGGAAACGCGAGCGTAGGGCGGCCCGCCGGCGCCGCCCTGCGGTTCCAGCCGCCTGCGCTGAACCATCCTTTCAGAGCGCGAAGAACACCGTCAGCCACTCCGGCAGCCGGGCGATGTCGGTCGCGCGCGTGTTGGCGCAGAGCCAATGGAGCGCGCCCTGGTGGAACCCGCCGCCCCCGTAGACGATCACGCCCGGCAAGGGCAGCGTCTGCAAGTTGAGCACGGCGTAGGGAAGCTTCTCGTCGGCGGTGCCGGCGACCCGCTGGTACTTGGCCTCCACCGCCAGGCGGTTCCCGTTGCGCGCATCGCGGAACAGGACATCCACCTCGCGATCGCGGCCGTACACCGTCTTCCCGACGGTCAGCTTGCGCCGGAAGTCGAGGCCCAGCGTCAGCCCCACCAGCGCGATCAGCCGCTCGAACTCCGCCGCGGTCAGCTCGAACGCGTCGATCCCCTGCGCCAGGGCGGCGCATTCGGCAGCGCTGAGCGGAGTCGTGGATTCGCCCGCCAGCACCCACCGCCCCATGCCTCCCGGCTCCCAGGCGCGCAGCCGGGCCAGCAGCTCGGGCGGCTCGGCCACGGGCGGCGCGACCCCTTCCAGGTAGAGCTGCGGTCTCATGGCATCCTCCTCCCCGACAGCGCCCAGGCGCGCCAGGCGCGGAGCAGCGGCGGCTCCTCCGGCCCGGGCGGCGCCCGGAGCGATCTGCGCACCGCGGCCTCGCGCTCGCGGGGCCGGATGCGCAACAGATCGGCCAGCTCCGGCGTCCCGGCGTCGCCTTCCAGCCAGCCGGCGGCCTCGGCGGCCTCGCGGACCTCCTCCGCCGCGGACCGGAGCTCGTCCAGGTCTGGCGGAGCGATCGGCTCCACGCCGTCCGGGACCGCCCTGAGAAGCCCTGGCGGGGCGACGTCCCCGAGCGATTGGTCCAGGTAGGCGAGATCGATGTCGCCCAACAGGAACCTGCGCCCGTGCGCGCGGGCCTCTACTCCCACCACGCCCGTCCCGCAGAACGGGTCGACGACCAGCTCGCCAGGGACGCTGCTTTGCAAGAGGAACGCGCGCACCACCGCATTCGGCTTCACCGCCGGGCCCGGCACGCTGGACCGGGCGGCGAGCAGCACGTCGGGGATGCCGAGGTCGGCCAGGGTCCGCTTCCCCTTCTCGAAGAAGAGGATGCGCTCGGATGCCGCCCGGTAGTGGTACCCGGTGCCGCCGCGGATCCGGGTGCCGTCGAGGGTGGTCTTCGCCCAGAGGATCTCCTTCCAATAGACGAACCCGGCCTCGCACCTGCGCGCCCCGTTGGGCAGCCGGTCGGCCCCGATGCCCTGCTGCTGCTTGATCACGTCGGCCGTGACCTCGTCGCAGAACAGGTAGAAGTGCCGATCGCGCCGCAGCACCCGGTAGACCGCAGCCAAGAGCTCGGGTAGCCGCCCGTTGGGCACCGTGCTGAACCAGTTCGTGGTCAGTCGCGTGGTCGTGCCGCGCGACCGGTGCAATTGGAGCGATTCGTAAGGAGGGTCGGTCACCACCAGGTCGACCGACTCGTCGGCCAGGGTGCCGAGCAGCTCGAAGGCGTCGGAGACGACCACCCGGTCGCCGGGCGGGCGCGGCTCGAGGCGCAGCTGGGCGTTGAGGTCCACGAAACGACCGTAGCACGGGGGTCCGACAGCCCTCTCAGGTATGCCGGAGCACGACGGCCTGGATGACGTTCGCGACGTCCTCGCAGCGGTCGACCGCGCTCTCCAGCTTCTCGTAGATCTCCTTCAGCTTGATGACCTCCAAGACGTCGTTCTGCCGCTCGAAGAGCCGCTTGAGGGCGAGGCGCAGGATGTCGTCGCTTTCGTTCTCCAACCGGTTGATCTCCACGCTGGTGCGCGACAGCTGCGCAGGGTCTTTCAGATTCCGCAGCCCGGCAACCGCTTTCTGCACCTCGATGCAGGTGCGGGTCAGCACCTGGGAGAGGAGCCTCGCTTCGTCGGTCGGCTTCTTCACTCCGTAGATGACCAGCCGGCTGGCCGTGGAATCGATGTGATCGACGATGTCGTCCAGCCTGGAGACGAGCTCGTGGATGTCCTCCCGCTCGAGAGGCGTGATGAAGGTCATGTTCAGCTTGTCGAAGGTCCGATGGGTGATCGCGTCGCACTCGTGCTCGAGGTCCTTCATCTCGCGCGCCCGCGCCTCGAGCCTGTCCCACCGCTCGAGCATGTCCTCCAGCGCGCGGGCGGCGTCCAGCACCTTGGCCGCGAGCTGGTCGAACAGGTCGAAGAAGCTGGTGTCCTTGGGAAGCAGGGTGAACGCCATGTCCGCGCAGGCTACTTGAAAACGAGGTGGGCGACCTTGGATTCGACGTCCCAGTAGATCATCGCCACCGCGGTGACGTCGAACGCTGCGTGAGCGAACATCGGCATCCACAAGCGGCCCGTCGCCGCGAAGATGGCGCCGAAGACGAGGCCCGTGATCGCGGCCTGCTCGACGCCGGTGACCCCCTGGCCGCTGTAATGGGCGAGAGCGAACACCGCGGAGGTGATCGCCACGATCGCCGTCTTCGCGCCGCTCCCGGTGCCGAAGAGCTTCCCCAGGCGCTCGAACAGGTATCCCCGGAAGAACGTCTCTTCGCCGAAGCCCGCTCCGACGGTCACGGCGAGCAGCATTCCCGCAAGCGCTGCGCGGTTCCCCGCCAGGTAATGGTACGCGCGGTTCACCGGGTCGGCTCCCAGAAGCGGCATCACGACGGCTTTCATCACCAGCTTGAACGCCGCCCCGAAGGCGAGGCCGAAAGCCAGGGTCCCGATCCAGCTCTTCGGGCGGACGTAGCCGATCTCGCGCCAGGGCGTGCGCGACCAGCGGGCCCATGCAAGGACGAGGACTGCTGCAACCGCGCTGTTCAGGGTCGCTCCGGCGATGATGATCGCGATCGCCAGCAGACCGAGGGGTCCGAATCCTCGCAGAGTCGCGGCGAGACGGTCGGTTTGCTCAGAAGAGGGCAATGACCTTGTAGACCACGGCCGCGATGGCCGCCGCCATGGGGAGGGTGAGCAGCCAGGCCACGAGGATGTTGAAGGTGACCCCCCACTTCACTGCCGAGAGGCGCTTGGTCGCCCCCACCCCCATGATGGAGCTGGTGATGACGTGCGTGGTGGAGACGGGGAACCCCATGTGCGCGGTGCCGAGCAGGACGGCCGAGGCGGCGGTCTCGGCGGCGAACCCGTCGATGGGCTGGAGCTTGACCAGCTTCATGCCCAGCGTCCGGATGATCCGCTTGCCGCCCGAGAATGTGCCCAGGCCGATGGTCAGGGCCGAGGCGAGCTTCACCCAGAGCGGCACGTAGAAGTGGTCGATGCGCCCCGCCGCGAGGAGGGCCAACGCCATGACGCCCATCGTCTTCTGCGCGTCGTTCGAGCCGTGGCTGAAGGCCATCAAGGCAGCGGACACGGTCTGCGCGCGGCGGAAGCCGCTGCTGGCGGTGGCGGGGCGGGCGCGCCGGAAGGTCCAGTAGAGCGCGGTGGCGAGGAGCGCCCCCACCACCAGCCCGATCAGAGGAGACGAGACGGTGGGGATCACCACCTTCTCCAGGATGCCGCGCCACTTCACTTCCCGGGCGCTCGCCGCCGAAAGGACCGCGCCGACCAGCCCGCCGATGAGCGCGTGCGACGAGCTGGAGGGGATGCCGTAGTACCAGGTGATGAAGTTCCAGGCGACCGCTCCGACGAGCGCGGCCAGCACCACCAGCTGGGTCACGGCGCCCGTCTCGATGATGCCCTTGCCCAGCGTGGAGGCCACCTCGGTCGAGATGAGCGCCCCCAGCACATTGGCCACCGCGGCCATTCCCAGCGCGACCCCCGGCCGGAGCGCGCGGGTGGAGATGGACGTCGCGATGGCGTTCGCGGAATCGTGGAAGCCGTTGGTGAAGTCGAACAGGAGGGCGGTGGCGACGACGACCAGGAGCAGGTTGCCGGTCAAGCATGTCTCCGGGGGTCCTTCAAGGCGCGCGGAAGATGGCACAAAGCCGTCACATCCGCGACGCTGGACCGCCCGGACGCGCCCTCAGATGAGGGCGGCGACCGCGGTGGCTGCGAAGGCGAACAGGGCGCCCGCGCAAACCAGGCTGATGGTCTTGAACACGCTCATGCCCCTTTGACGTGCAACGCGCGCGCCACGTTTCAAAAAAAATCGCATTTCGTGATTCCGCGGAGTTGCATACCAGCGTTCGCCGACGAACTGCAAGTTGTCCGGTTCTTCCCCGGCGCAGTGTCCGTCAATCTGACAGCCGTGTCAGCATTTCATCAACCTTTGACGCAGAGCACCTGGCGCAGCTCCGCGACCACCTCCACCAAGTCGCGCTGCTGCTCCATCACCTGGCCGATGTCCTTGTAAGCAGCGGGGATCTCGTCCAGGACGCCCCCGTCCTTGCGGCACTCGACGCCCTGCGTCTGCTCCCGCAGGTCCTTCACGGTGAAGCGCCGCTTGGCCTCGCTCCGGCTCATCCGACGCCCCGCGCCATGGGAGGCGCTCTCGAAGCTCTGCGGGTTCCCCAGCCCGCGGACGACGTACGAGCGGGTCCCCATCGAGCCGGGGACGATGCCCAGCTCGCCCTTGCCGGCGCGGATCGCGCCCTTGCGGGTGACCAGCACCTCCTCGCCGAAGTGCACTTCCTCGGCCACGTAGTTGTGGTGGCAGTGCACTGGGTCCGCGAACCGGACGTCCGGCCGGAAGCGCCGGAGCACGTCTTGATAGAGTTGCAGCATCGCCTCCCGGTTGGCCCGGGCGTAGCGCTGGGCCCAGAACAGGTCGCAACGGTAGTCCCGCATCTCGGGGGTCCCGGCCAGGAAGACCGCCAGGTCGCGGTCGGGCAGGCGCTGGTTGTGGGCCAGCTTCTTCGCCCGGCCGATGTGGATCTCGGCCAGCGTCTTCCCGATGTTCCGCGAGCCAGAATGGAGCATCAGCCAGACCCTGTCCTCGGTATCCAGGCACAGCTCCAGGAAGTGGTTGCCCCCGCCCAGCGTCCCGAGCTGGTGGCGCGCCTTGGACTCCAGGTCCCGCACTGCCGAGGTCAAGTCCTGGAAATCGCGCCACAGTGCCGGGTCTCCCTCCACCGGCCGCTTGTGCTTCTCGAACCCGACCGGGATCGCGCGCTCGATTTCGCTGCGCAGACCCGCCAGCGAGTCCGGCAGGTCGCTCGCAGTCAGGCTGCTGCGCACGGCGGCGAGACCGCAGCCGATGTCGACGCCGACCGCCGCAGGAGAGAGGGCCCCCTTCATCGCGATCACGGAGCCGACGGTGGCTCCCTTGCCGTAGTGCACGTCCGGCATCGCGGCGACGTGGTGGAACACCCAGGGCAGCTTCGCGATGTTGCGTAGCTGGTCCAGCGCGACCGACTCGATCTGCGCCGGGTCTGCCCAGGCCAGCACGTCGACCTTGTCTCCGCGGATGCGCTGCACCCCGCTTACATGGACCTTCTCTGCACGTCCTGCAACGCAAGCCGGCCTAAAAAAAATTATTTTTTTTTCGGGCTCAGCCAAGAGCCTCGCGGATCCGCCGTGCGTAGCCCTCCCGCTCCTCGTCCGACTCGTACTTCGTCCGCGGCCAGAAGAACCCGCGCAGCCCGTCGCCCTTGCGCCGCGGGACGACGTGCACGTGCAGATGCGGCACGCTCTGCGAGATCTTCGTGTTCACCGCGGTGAAGCTGCCGTCGGCGGAGAGCCCCGCCTCCATCGCGCGGGCGATGCGCTGCACCGCGAAGAGCAGCGGCTCCATCAGCGGGCGCGGCAGCTCGAGCAGGTCCGGCACGTGCTCGCGCGGCGCGACCAGGACGTGCCCCTTGAACACCGGCCTCGCGTCGAGGAAGGCCACTACTTGCTCGTCGCGGAGCACCACCGACGCAGCGAGTTCCCCGCGTCCGATCGCGCAGAACGGACATTCCATGCCGCGCACTCAAAGCACGAACCGCCAAGCGGGTCGACCGAAGTGCTCCGACGTGCGCGGGTGTGCGCGGACGGAACCCCGCGGAATCAGAAGGCGATCGGTCTCGGTTTCCTTTCGGGCGGGCGGTCTGTGTCCATGGCATAGAAGCGGGCAACCAGACCGCCCGCATGACAAGGAGCAGTCCGATGCGCAAGCTACTCGCTCTCTCGTGTGCTCTTGCCGCGGCCTGCGGTGGAGGCGTCGCCTTCAAGGACCAGGCCAGCGCCGCGTTGCCCGACAGCGCGGGCGTCGCGGTGGGTCCGCAGCAGGCGCAGTCGTCCCAGTCCAATGCGCTCTCCGCACAAGGCTCTTCGCAGGATTTGATCGGCGCCGACCCCTGGTACAACGCCACCGTCGCCTTCTCGGTGTCCATCAACCTCGGCACGGCGTTCACTCTTGGCGCGGTCGCGTCGGTCACCGCCAGCGACCCGACCAGCTGCACCGCCAACAGCTGCACCTGGGGCCCCGGCTCCGCGCCGCTGGACCCGAACGAGTACGAGCTGGTCGTGACGCAGGCCGCGGACGGTTCCTTCGACTGGACCCTGAGCGGGCGCTCGAAGGCGAACGCCAGCGCCGCCTTCGTGACCCTGATCTCCGGCAACGCCAAGCCGAGCGGCCAGCGTCACCGGGGCAGCGGCACGTTCACCATCAATCTGGACAACGCGAAGCAGCTGGCCGGGCAGCCCACCACGGAGCAGGGCACAATCGACATCACCTACAGCAACGTGGGGCCGGCGCACGTGCAGGCGAACTTCCACAACATGATCAGCCAGGACGCGCAGCACCTGGGTGACCTGGGCAACGCCTACTACAACTACCAGGCGGACATCACGGGCGGCGGCGACATGGAGATCGCCTGGCACGACGTGACCCACGAGGAGCGCGACGACATCCACTCGCGCTGGAAGGCCGACGGCTCGGGCCGCGCGGACGTGATGGTGGTCAAGCCGGCCTCGTCGGTGCAGATCTCGAACTGCTGGAGCGCCGCCGTGAGCGGGTTCGTCACGGTGTTCTCGCCCACCAGCGGATCGGTCAGCGCCTGCAGCTACGCCGACGCTTCGTTCGGCGCGAACATCAATACTCCGCAGTAGCTCGAGAGGGGACCGTGAGCGCACTTCGCGTCATCGCGGGCGGGCGGGCCGGGGACAAGAGCCCCGGCCCGCTCCGCGTCAAGGCCGACGCGGGGCTCCTCGCCGAGCTGTACGGAACGCACGCGGCGGCGGTCTACGGCCGCTGCCGCTTCCTCTTGCGGGACGACGAAGCCGCCAAGGACGCCTTGCAGGAAGTGTTCGCCAAGGCCCTGCGCGCGCTGCCGGAGTTCCGCGCCGCCGCGTCGCCGGCCACCTGGATCCTGCGGATCGCGACGCACTACTGCTTGAACGAGCTGCGCGCGCGGAGGGCGGCGTGGCGGGAGCAGCTCGTTCAGCTTTCCAAGGATCGGCGCGACGAGGTCGAGCCGCCGGAGCGGCGCGCCCTGGTCCGGGCGCTGCTCTCCGCGGCTCCGGCCGAAGCGCAGGAGGTGGCGGTGCTCTACTTCGTGGACGAGATGACGCAGGCGGAGATCGCGGAGGCGACCGCCCGCAGCCTGCCCACGGTGCGCAAGCGGCTGCGCGACTTCCTCGCCTCCGCCCGCGCCGCCCTGGCCGAGGCGCTGCCCGGCATCTCGCTGCCGGAAGGAGACGAGCCATGATGGTCGATCTGGGAGGCCCCGGGACGGCCTGCTCGGCCATGCGCGTCCGGCGGCTGGTGGCGGGCGAGCTGCAAGGCACCGACCGCGAGCGCACGCAGCAGCACGTCGACGGCTGCGCGCGCTGCCAGTCGGTCCTGACCGAGCTCGCGGACGAGCGCGCCCGGCTGGCCCGCGACGTCCCCTTCGAGGCGTTCGCCGCGGGGGTCGCGGAGAAATTGGCGCAGGCGCACCAGCCGCCCCGGTTCGTGCGGTGGGCGCCGCTAGCGGCCGCGGCGGCGCTGCTGCTGGTGGTGGGGACCGCGTTGACGCTGAGGCCGCCTTCCGACGACGACGGCGTGCGCAGCAAGGGCGGGGTGGCCGTGGCGCTGTTCCAGCGCAGCGGTGCGGAAGTGCACCCGGTGCAGCGGGCAGTAGGCCCGGGACCGATCATGGTCCACCTCGAGCCGGCGGGCCGGCGTTACGCAGCGGTGCTGCTGGTCGAGCCGAAGGAGTCCTCGCTGCTCTACACGGGCGCTGCGCGAGCCGACCTGCCCGAGGCCTTCGAATGGACCGGCTCGGCTCGCCGGGCGATGCTCCTGGCCGTGTTCGCCGACAAGCCGCTCGACGGAGAAGCGCTGCGGCGCGACGGCGCCAAGGGCGCTCCCAAGGGAGCCGACGTGGTGCAGGTCCCGCTAGAGCGCGTTCCGTGAAGCGGATCGTGCCGGTCGCGCTGCTTCTGGCAGCCGGCGCGGCAGGCGCCGAGCCGCACCGCTTCGCGCTGGTGGTGGGGGACTCGGAAGGCGGGGCGGGGACGCGGCAGCTCCGGTACGCCGAGCGCGACGCCCGCCGCATGCACTCCATCCTCACCCGGCTGGGCGGGGTGCGGGAGGAGGACGCCCGCCTGCTCACCGGCGCGGATGCCGACGACGTCCGGCGCGCGCTGCTCGAGCTGGAGACGCGGGCGCGTTCGGCGCGCGAGCGCGGCGACGAGACGCTGCTGCTCGTCTACTACTCGGGACACGCCAAGGACGGCGATCTCCGGTTGCGCGACACGCGCCTGCCGCTCAGCGAGCTGCGCCAGCGCTTGCAGGAGGCGCCGGCCGACGTGCGCATCGGGCTGCTCGACTCGTGCCAGTCGGGCGCCATCACCCGCATGAAGGGCGTGCGGGCGATGCCCGCCTTCGACGTGCAGCGCGCCCACGAGGCCGGCCCGCGCGGCCTGGTGCTGATCGCCTCCTCGGCCGCCGACGAGGAGTCGCAGGAGTCGGACGAGATCTCCGGCAGCTTCTTCACCCACTACCTGGCGTCGGGTCTGTTGGGCGACGCCGACGCGAGCGGCGACGGCAAGGTGACCCTCGCCGAAGCCTACGCATACGCCTACGGGCGCACGGTCGGCTCGACCACCGAGACCCGCGCCGGCGCGCAGCACCCCGTGTACCTGTACGACCTGGGCGGGGCGGGCGACGTGGTGCTGACCGAGCTGAATCCCGCCCGCGGAGGCCTGCTCTTCGGCGCCGCCGACGAGGGCGTCTACGTCGTGCTCGACGGACAGCGGCGCGCGGTCGCGGAAGTGGCCAAGGCCTCCGGCTCGTCGCGGCGCCTGGCGCTCGCGCCCGGCAGCTACATCGTCAAGAAGCGGATCGAGAACGCGGTGCTGGTCGGAGACGTGCAGGTCGGCGACGGGGTGATCGAGGTGGCCGACGCACAGCTCTCGCGCCGCAAGCTCGAGGACGATCCGCAGAAGGGCGCCTCGGGGCCCCGCTGGAGCGTGCTGGGCACGGGCGGCTACCAGTTCTTCTTCGATTCGGCCGCGCGCAACGGGCTCTTCCCGCCCGCCATCCTGGCAGGGGTCGAGGCTTCGGCGCGCGACTACCTCGGCCACCAGCTGGCCTGGGGCGTCGACGTGGCGGTGGGCGGGGGGACTTCCACTCTCCGGCTCTCCGGCGTGCCCGACATCCCGGTGCGATTCGGCGAGCTGTCCGGCGGCGTGTCGCTATGGCGCGATTTCGACGTGACCGAAAGGCTCACCGCCTCGGTCGGCGCCCGCCTCGCTTTCCTCTACCTGTTCCGCAGCTTCGACGGCCGCCCCGACCTGCCCTCGCAGAACTTCTTCACGCTCACGCCGGGCGTGGAGCTGTCGTTCGGATGGCGGTTCAGCTCCCGCTGGACGGCGGTCGCGCGCGGCCGCGCGAACTACCTCTTCTACAACGTGGACCAGAACCAATCCCTCGGCTACGCCGAGATCGCTCTGGGGGTCGAATATGCGTTCGGCTTCTAAAGCACTCGCGGCGCTCCTGCTCCTCACGGCCTGCGGCAACCTCTCCAACGAGGACATCGCCTTCGCCGAGGCATTGCCTCGGACGAGCGACCTGCAAGTCAGCTTGCCGGCTCAGTCCACGCAGCCGGCGTGCGCGCTGGGCCAGGCTTCGCAATGGGTGACGGGCGCGCGCGACACCGGCAACAAGATCAACGCCGCCGTCGTCGCGGTCCTCGGGATCGTCGACGCCATCCGCATGGCGACTCCGACCAGCCGCCAGCCCAACTTGCGCGTCTGGGACTTCCCCGACCAGAACCACCCCGGAGTGCAGTTCGAGGCGAGCCTCTTGCGCGTGCCTCAGCCGGCGGGGAGCGATCCGGCGGCGCAGCCCTGGTCCTTCGCCATCGACGCCCGGCGCGACGGCGGCCCGTTCCTGGAGGTCCTGTACGCCTACTTCGTCGGCGCCAACGCGAGAGGCGGGCTGGGCGAGATCGCGATCAACTTCGACAGCTCACGCGCGCTGCAGATCAACAATCCGAACGACCCGGCCGGCGTGATGATGATCCACTACGACCTGAGCGGAGTCGCCCGTGCCCTGCCCCGTACCCTGCGCGTCGAGCTGGGCGCGACGGGCCTGGGCCTGTCCCAGTTCAGCTACTTCTTCTCCGGAAACTCGGACGGCAGCGGTCACTTCGACTACTTGTTCTTCGACGCGTCCAGCAACCGCTTCTCCCTGCAGACCGCATTCACGGCCGCGGGCGCGGGGACCGCGCACATGTCCGTTCAGATCGCGAACAATGGTCCGACGGGCACCCTGGACGAATGCTGGGACCCCACAGGCTGCCTGACCTACGTCCTCGATCCGTTGAGCATCACGCCGATCTGCAGTCTGGTCCCGCCGCCGCTCTGCCCGGTCCAAGGCAGTCAGTCCTCCTGTCCGGTCGTGCCCTGACCGCCTACGGGTTGGCAGAGCCCAGGTCGCGCAGCACGCGGGCGGCCGCATTGTGGCCCGCTGCGCCGATCACCGAGCCGGCGGGGTGGCATCCGGCGCTGGCCGAGTAGAGCCCCTGCACGGGCGTCGCGTAAGGGAGGCGGTCCGAGAAGCCGAACGAATTGTCCACGTGGTGGATGTGCCCGCGCGAGATGCCGAAGTGCCGCTCGATCTTCGGCGGCGTCAGGGTGAAGGCGTCGACCACCAAATCGCTCGTGCCCGGCGCGAAGCGATCGCAGAGCGACAGGAGGTGCCGCACGTACCGCTCCTCCTCGACCTCCCAGGTGGTGCCCCGCAAGGAGTACGGGACCCATTGCACGAACAGCGCCGAGTTGTGCCGGCCCGCTTCGTCCTGCAGCGACGGGTCGACCGTGGTGTGGACGTACCACTCGATCGTCGGGAACTCCGGCAGCCGCCCGGCCTTCACGTCGGCGAACGCGGCGCGCATCGCCGCCATGACCTGCGGCTCGTCGGGGAGCAGGTGCATGGTCGATCCGAGCTGCCCGCGATCCTCGGGCAGGCAGGAGAAACGCGGCAGCCCCCGAAGCGCGAGGTTGACCTTGAGCGTGGTGCCGTCGCGCAGGTATCCGTCGATGCGGGCGTTGTAGGCCGCGGGCAGGCGCTCGCGACCGACCAGGTCCCGCATCCGGAAGGGATCGGCGTTCACCACCACGGCACGCGCGCCGATCTCGCCGCCGTCCTCGAGCTGGACGCCCGCGGCCGCGCCCCGCTCGATGGCGATCCGCCGCACCGCGCGGCCCGTGTCGATCCGGGCTCCGGCCTCGCGCGCCGCGTCGGCGAGCGTGCGGGTCACGGTGCCCATGCCGCCCTTGACGATCATCCAGGTGCCGTCCGCTCCGGGCAGGCGGCACAGGTTGTGGATCAGGAAGTTCATCCCGGTGCCGGGGGTGTCCCAGTCCCCGTTGAGGCCGGAGAAGCCGTCGGTGACGGCATACATGGCCTTCAGGAGATCGCTTTTGAACTCAAACCGATCGAGGTAATGGCCGACCGGCTTGCGGCAGAGATCCACGAACGCCTTGCGCAGCGCCGGGCGCACGTACTGCTCGGCG
>DATFTN010000054.1:0-6271 GCA_035261845.1 Myxococcales bacterium
GCATCGTCGTCTCCGACTCCGGACACCATCGCGTCCTGATCCTCGGCGCGGACGGCGCCGTCCAGGACACCGTCGGCAGCGGCCTTCGCGGGCACCGCGAGGGGCCGTTCGCGGAGGCTGCGCTCGACGATCCGCAGGGGCTCGCTCTCGACGGCGACTCGCTGTACATCGCCGACGCGCGCGCGCACGCGGTGTTCCGGGCCAGCTTGAGCGACCGGATCTTGCACCGCCTGGCTGGAACGTACGAGCTGGGGCGGGCGCCGCTCTCGCAGCGCACCCGCGCCCTGGACACGGCCTTGCGCTCGCCCTGGGACCTGGCGCTGCGCGGCCGCGAGCTGTACGTCGCCCTGGCCGGCTCGCACCAGGTCGCGGTGATCGCGCTCGACGAGGGAACCATCGAGCCGGTCGCCGGCAACGGCCGCGAAGCGCTCATCGACGGTCCGGGTCCGCAGGCCGCGCTGGCCCAGCCCTCCGGGCTCTCGCTACAGAACGACGTGCTCTACGTGGCCGACAGCGAGTCGAGCGGCGTGCGCGCCATCGACCTGAGCGCCCGGCGCGTCTACACGCTGGCGGGAGGGCCGGGGCTGTTCGACTTCGGCGATCGGGTGGGGAAGATCGAGACCGGCATGCTGCAACATCCGCTGGCGGTGGCGGCCACGCCGTCGAGCGGCTTGATCGTCGCCGACACCTACAACGACAAGCTGAAGCGGTTCTCTCCCGACGGCCTGCGGCTGGAGCCGTTCTTCGAAGGAGCGGCGGACTCGGGGCTCTCGCAGCCCGCCGGCCTGTCCGTGCTGCCCTCGGGCGAGGTGCTGGTCGCCGACACCAACCACCACCGCATGGTGAAAGTGAGCGCGGACGGAAAACGCGCGTACGAGCTGGTCGTGCGCGGCGCTCCCACTCCGCGGTACGGCGTCACGGTGGACGCGCAGGCGCGGCCCCCGGCCGGCGGGAGCGCGGCGGGATGGTTCACCGCCATCCTTCCGGCGCCGCGCGACCGGGGATTCGCGCCGGGTCCGGGCAAGCTGGTGCTGACCGCCCTTGCGCCGGAGGGGCTGGAGCTGCCGCCGGGCGGCCCCTGGTCGGCGGCGCTGGAGGTATCGCGCCGCAGCGACCTGCTGCACGTCGCGCCGGAATTCACCCGCGGGGAGGCGCGAGGGGGGAGGAGCGAGGAGATCGAGCTGCGCGTGGAGGCGCAGCACCCGTACGACGTGGACTCGGAGCTGCTGGTCGAGCTGCGCGCGGTCGCCTGCGACGCGAGGGACCACGCCGCCTGCTATCCGGTGAAGAACTCGTTCCGCGTTCCGCTGCGCCTCCTTCGCGACGCCGGGCAGCGCGAGGTGCGGGTGACCTTGCCGCTCGAGGTGCGCAAGTAGGAGGTCCGGGTGGACGAGCCGCACATCCTCTCCGCTGCCGCCGCGCTGCCGGAGAACTACGTCGACCAGGAGACGCTGCTCGCCGCCTTCCGCGCGCACTGGGGCCAGAAGCACTTCAACCTGGACCGGCTGGAGCAGCTGCACCGCTCGGTGCGCGTGGGCGGCCGCCACCTGGCCCTTCCGCTCGAGCGCTACGCGCAGCTGGATTCGTTCGCCGGCCGCAACGACGCCTGGATCGCCTCGGCCGTCGACCTGGGCGAGAAAGCGCTGAAGGAGGCGCTGCTGCGCGCGGACCTGCGCCCGCAGGACCTGGACCACCTCTACTTCGTCACCGTGACGGGCCTGTCGACGCCCTCGATCGACGCGCGGCTGGTGAACCGGATGGGCCTGCGCGCCGACTTGAAGCGGGTGCCGATCTTCGGGTTGGGGTGCGTGGCCGGCGCCGCGGGGCTGGCCCGCGCCTCCGACGCGGTGCGGGCCTTTCCCGGCCAGATCGCCGCGCTCCTTTCGGTCGAGCTGTGCTCGCTGACGCTGCAGCGCGAGGACCTGTCGGTGGCGAACATCATCGCCAGCGGGCTGTTCGGCGACGGGGCGGCGGCGATGCTGATCGGCGGCGCGGATCGGCCCGGGCGCGGACCCCGGGTGCTCGCCACGCAATCGATCTTCTATCCCGACACCGAGCGGGTGATGGGTTGGGACATCGTCGAGACCGGTTTCAAGGTGGTGCTTTCGCCCCAGGTTCCGCAGCTGGTGCGCGAGCGCGTGCGCGGCGACGTCGATGCCTTCCTCGGGGCGCATGGCCTTTCGCGCGCAGCGGTCCGGCACTGGATCTGCCATACCGGCGGTCCGCGCGTGCTGGAAGCGTTCGAGGAGGCGCTGGAGCTTCCCCGCTCGGCCCTGCGGCGCACCTGGGATTCGCTGCAGGAGGTGGGAAATCTCTCCAGCGCCTCGGTGCTCTTCGTCCTGCGCGACCTGATCGACTCCGGGGAGGCGCGCCCGGGCGACCTGGGCCTCTTGATCGCGATGGGGCCCGGGTTCTGCTCCGAGCTGGTGCTGCTGCGATGGTGACCTCCCGCGCGCTGTACCTCGTCTTCCTCGGGCTGCTCGGGGCAGAACGCCTGTTCGAGGTGGCGCTGTCGCGCCGCAACGCGGCCCGGGCGAGGGCGCGCGGAGGGCGGGAATCGGGGCGCGCGCACCTGCCCGCCATGGTCGCCCTGCAGACCGCTTTCCTGATCTCGTGCGCGGTCGAGTCCTCCTTCCGGACGTTCCCGGGGGCGCTCGGATGGGCAGCCCTGGGCGCCGCGCTGCTCGCGCAAGCGCTGCGATACTGGGCCGTCCTCTCCCTGGGAGATCGGTGGAACGTGCGAGTCATCGTCGTCCCCGGCGAGGCGCCCGTGCAGCGCGGGCCGTACCGGTTCGTGCGCCATCCGAACTACGCCGCCGTGGTGCTGGAGATGGTCGCCGTCCCCCTGATCCACGGCTGCTGGTGGACCGCGGCGGCGTTCTCCGCGCTGAACGCCCTCGTGCTGCGCGTCCGGATCCGCGCGGAAGAGGCGGCGCTCGGCGCCGCCTGGCAGAGCGCGTTCTCGGCAAGGCCGCGGTTCTTGCCCGGAGGAGGAGGCCGTGGCTGATCGAGGAGAGGCGCTCGCCGTGATCGGCCGCGTCCTGCGAGACGAGCTGGGCATGGAGCGCGAAGTGCGCGCCGACGACGACCTGCTCGCGGACCTGCAGCTGGACTCGGTGGGCATCCTGACCCTGGTGGTAGGCCTGGAAGACCACTTCCGCATCGCCCTCGCCGAGCAGGACGCCGCCCAGGTGCGCACCGTCGGCGATCTGGCCGGACTGGTCACCGCCCGGGCGGAGGGTCACTGATGCTCCGCGGCCCACCCCTACCCCCCGTCAAGTACACCACGCTCGGCGAGGCCCTCGCGGCAGCAGCGCAAGCTTCGACCTCGACCTCGACTTCCCTCGGTCTGACCTTCCTCGACCCCCTCGAGCACGAGCGCCACGTCTCCTTCGTAGACCTCCGCCTCCGCGCCCGCCGGGCCGCCGCCGGCCTGGCCGCGCTCGGCATCCGTCGCGGCGACCGCGTCGCCCTGGTCCTCCCCACCGGCGTCGATTTCATGGACGGCTTCTTCGGCTCGCTGCTCGCAGGGGCGATCCCGGTGCCCCTCTATCCGCCCGTCCGGCTGGGCCGCCTCGACGAGTTCCACGCGCGCACCGCGCGCCTGCTCCACGCCTGCGGAGCCCGGCTGCTCCTCACCGACGCGCGCGTCGGGCGGTTGCTCGGACAGGCCGCCATGCGCGCCCGGCCCGAGCTGGGTGTGCGGACGGTGTCCGATCTCCCCGCGGCGGGCGAGCTGGAGTTGCCCGCCGCGCCGGGCGACCTGGCGCTCATCCAGTTCTCTTCGGGGACCACGGTGGAGCCCAAACCGGTCGCGCTCACCCACGCCAACGTACTGGCGAACCTTGCAGCGATCGACGCCTACATCCCGGAGGAGGGCCCGCTTCGGCAGCGCGGCGTCTCGTGGCTCCCGCTGTACCACGACATGGGGCTCATCGGTTGCCTGCTACTGGCCGTCTACCATCCCGGACCGCTCGCGCTGCTCCCGCCCGAGGCCTTCCTGGCCCGGCCCGCGTTGTGGCTCCGCGCGATCGCGCGGACGCGGGCAACGCTGACGGTGGCGCCGAATTTCGCCTTTGGCCTGAGCGCCAAGCGCGTCCGCGACGAGGAGCTGGAAGGCTGCGACCTCTCGTGCCTGCGCCTGGCGCTGAACGGAGCGGAGCCGATCGCGCCCGCGGCGCTGCGGCGCTTCTGCGAACGGTTTGCCCGATTCGGATTCGACCCTGCCGTGTTGATGCCGGTCTACGGCCTCTCGGAGGCGTCCCTGGCGGTGACCTTCTCGCCGCCGCGGCGCGGGCCGCGCACCGTGCGCCGCGCCGGGCGGGAGCTCGCCTCGGTCGGGCTGCCGGTGGCGGGCGTCGAGGTGAGCATCCGGGGAGTGGACGGACGCGAGCTGCCCGACGGCGCGATCGGCTCCATCCACGTCCGCGGCCCGTCGGTGATGCGAGGTTACTTCCAGGACGCCAGTGCGACTGCGGAGACCGTGCGCGACGGCTGGCTGGACACCGGCGACCTGGGATTCGTGGATGCGGGAGAGCTGGTCGTGTCCGGGCGCGCCAAGGACGTCTTGATCCTGCGCGGGGCGAACCACGCGCCGCAGGAATTCGAGGACGCGCTGGACGGGCTCCTCGGGGCCCGCCCCGGCTGCGCCGTGGCCGTCGGGCTGGTCCCCGACGGCGCGGACGGCGAAGAGCTCGCGCTGCTCGTGGAAGTGGAGCGCGAAGGCGCGCTCACCGAGGATGCCGTTCGCGCGCGCGTGGTGGAGCGCACCGGCATCAGGCCGCACACCGTGCGGCTGCTGCAGCCCGGCACGCTCCCGCGGACCTCCAGCGGGAAGCTGCGCCGCGCGGAGGCGCTGCGCCAACTGATCGACGGCGACCTGAGGCCTCCGCGCAAGGTGACGCTCTTCCGGATGGTCCGCGAGGCGGCGCTCTCCGCGGCGGCGCTGGCGCGGCTGCGCCTGCTCAGATGATCTGGGACGTCGCGATCTGCGGCGGCGGTCCCGCAGGGCTCGCCGCCGCCGTGCACGCCGCCCGGGCCGGGTTCTCCACCTTGGTGCTGGAGCGGACGCCGGGCGCTGCCGACAAGGCGTGCGGCGAAGGGCTGATGCCTCGCGGATTGGAGGCCGCCGAGAGGCTCTCGGTGCTGGCCGACGTCCCGGCCGACGATCGGGCGCCGTTCCGCGGCATCCGGTACGTGCAGGAGGACGGGTCGAGCGTGGAGGCCCGCTTCCGCGGCGGCAGCGGAATGGGAGTGCGGCGGACGGCCCTGTCCGAAGCGGTGCAGAGGAGGGCCCGCGAGGCGGGCGCGGAGATCCGGAACGCCGGAGTGCGCGCCCTGTCGGGAGGCCGGCTGGACACCGACGCGGGAACGGTCGAGGCGCGGTTGGTCGTGGCCGCCGACGGGCTCAATTCGGCGCTCCGCCGCGCGGCCGGCTTGGAGCTGCCGGTGCGCGGCCCGCGGCGGTTCGGGCTGCGCCGGCACCTCCGCATGCCTCCCTGGAGCGACCTGGTCGAGGTGCACTGGTCGGCCGGGGCCGAAGCGTACGTCACTCCGGTGGGGCCGCGCCGGGTGAATCTCGCCTTCCTCTGGCAGGAGGATGCGCTGGCGGAGAAGGCATCTTTCGAGTCGCTTCTGGAACGCTTTCCTGCCCTGGGCGAGCGCGTGCGCGGAGCGGCGGTCGAGTCCGAAGCGCGAGGCGCGGGACCGCTCTCGCGGCGGGTGAAGTCGCGCGCCGCCGCGGGGCTGGCGCTGATCGGCGACGCAGCCGGATACGTCGACGCGATCACCGGGCAGGGTCTGTCGCTGGCCTTCACTTCCGCGGAACGGCTGGTGCGCATCCTGCCGCGCGACCTGCGCGAACCGGCACTCACGCGCGCCCTGCACCGCTACGACCGCTCCCTCCGCGCGGACTGGCTCCGCTACGCGCTTCCCGCCCGCGGCCTTCTGGCGCTCGCCCGCCGCCCGGCCCTGCGGCATCGCGCCTTGTCCCTTCTGCAGCGCCATCCCCGCTGGTTCTCCCTCCTGGTCCGGGCCGTAGGTTGACCAGCTCGTCCCGGGACTCACGATTCGTCACATTCCGCGTAACTCGCTCGAGCCGAGTTTTCAGCAGCGACTCCACGGCGACGACAAATCGACGGACGGTCTCCGTTGCTTTTCAGGGGAAGGGTCGGGCGCAGCAGCGGGCGCGGAACTCGGACTCGCGCGCGAGCGGTGCTTCTTCGAATGCCGCGGGGTCGTTCGAGCAGCACGCGGGATGTAACGCAGCGCG
>DATFTN010000055.1:0-4011 GCA_035261845.1 Myxococcales bacterium
CGCACCGTGGCGGCCCGAGGGCGTGCTCCGGGCGGCGCTGCGTTGAGCGAGCAGGTCCGCGAGATGTTCGCCTCGATCGCGCGCCGGTACGACGCGGCGAACGAAGTGCTCTCGCTGGGCGTCCACCGCGGTTGGCGGCGCGCGGCGGTGCGGCTCTCCGGCGCCTTGCCGGGGGACCGCGTCCTCGACTGCGCCACCGGCACCGGAGACCTCGCGCTCTCGTTCAAGCGGGCCGTCGGCCTCACCGGCGAGGTGGTCGGCACCGATTTCTGCGCGGAGATGCTGGACCGGGCTCCAGCCAAGGCGCGGCGCGCGGGCCTCGACGTCCGGTTCGAGGTGGCCGACGCGCTCGCTCTGCCTTTCCCGGATCGCTCGTTCGACGTCGCCTCCATCGGCTTCGGAATCCGCAACGTCGACGATCCGGTCCGCTGCCTGCGCGAGATGGCGCGCGTCGTGCGCCCCCGCGGCCGGGTGGTGGTGCTCGAGTTCGGCCAGCCGGCCGGCCCGTTCGGGGCGCTCTTCCGCGTCTACAGCAGGCGGATCATGCCCCGGATCGGTGGTCTGCTGACCGGCAACCGCGCCGCGTACGAGTACCTGCCGCGCACCGCCGCCGCCTTTCCCGCCGGCGAGCGTTTCCTCGCCCTGATGGACGAAGCGGGCGCGTTCACGGAACGCGTCGCGCACCCACTTCTGGCGGGTACGGCATACGTCTACGTCGGCACGGTGCGCTAGACCGAGCCGGTCTGCAGCTCGTTCCCTTCCGCGCGGACCCGGGCGATCTCCTCGGCCAGCACCTCGATCGTCTCGCGGATCTGCTGCTCGGTGTGCGTCGAGGTGATGAAGAACCGCAGGCGCGCAGCGGTCTCCTCGACCGCCGGATAGAGGATGGGCTGCACGTTGATGCCGCGCTGCCGGAGCGCCTCGCTCACCTGGAGGCTGTGCAGCGAGTTGCCCAGGATGGCGGGCACCACCGCGCTCCCGCCAGCGTATCCGGTGTCGATGCCCCGCTCGCGCGCGAGCTTGAGGAACAGCGCGCTGCGCTCGTGCAAGCGGTGCACCTTCTCGGGATGCGCCTGGATCTGGCGCAGCGCCTCCAGCGCCGCCGCGGCATTCGCCGGGGAGATGCCGACGCTGTAGACGAATCCGGGCGCCGTGTACTTGAGGAAGTTGACCAGCGTCCTGGAGCCGGCCACGTACCCGCCGCAGGAGGCGAGCGACTTCGACATGGTGCCCATCCACAGGTCCACGTCGTTCCGGTCGACGCGGTGGTGCTCGCCCACCCCGCGGCCGGTCTCGCCCAACACGCCGATCGAGTGCGCCTCGTCGACCAGGAGCAGCGTCTTGTACTTCTTCTTCAGCTCGACGAACCGGGGCAGGGGCGTGATGTCCCCGTCCATGCTGTAGACGCCCTCGACCGCGATCAGCACGCGGCGGTAGTGGGGCCGCAGCTGCGCCAGCTGCTTCTCCAGGGCTTCGAAGTCGTTGTGCGGGAATGGCCGGCGCTTGGCCCCGGACAGCTTCGAGCCGCCCATGATGCAGTCGTGCGCCAGCGAATCGTGGAGGATCAGGTCCTGCGGTCCCATCAGGTGCCCGATCACGGTGACGAACACGCCGTGGCCGGACACGGTGACGACGGCGTCCTCGCAGCCGAGGAAGCGCGCCAGCTCCTGCTCCAGCTCGCGGTGCAGGGGCTTCTCACCGCTCGCGACGCGGCTGGCGGAGACGCTGGTCCCGTACCGCTCCACCGCCTCCTGAGCCGCGCGCGATACTTGTGGATCGCCCGAGAGGCCCAGGTAGTTGTAGCTGGACCAGTTGATCATCGTGCGGCCGCCGATGACCGAGGTGTCGTTGGTGACGCGCTCGTGCACGTTGAAGTACGGGTTCTTCAGCCCGAGGGCCGCCACCAGGCCCAGGCGCTGCTCGAGCTCCTGCACCTCCGGGAATTGCTCGATCCGGTAGTTGGATTCGTCGATGGACGGGCGGCCGGCGGCTGGCGGCTGGCGGCCGTTGCCATTCGGAGTCGCGGCCGGGGGGGAGGTCGGGGTCGCGGCGTAGGCCGGCTTGGTTCCGGGGCCGCGCGCCCGCAGGAAGCGCGGGTCCCGGTGACGGAACTCGCCTTCCACCCCGCGCGCCACCGCCACCACGCGGCCGTCGCGCCCCTCGAGCACGATGCTTCCGCTCACCGCCTCGCCGGCGGACTGCTCGAGCGTGAGCGTCGCGCGCAGGGGTCCCTGGGGCAGGGGCCCAGGCTGGACGTACTCCTGGATGCCCACCGGGAAGCCCGCGCGCTGCAGTTGCGTCCAGGCCCAATAGGCGGCGAGCTGGAACGCGCCGTCGAGGGCCAGCGGATCGACCGCCCACGCCGTCCGGTGAGGTTCGCGGATCCAGTCGGCAGGGCGGCTCGTCTTCACCCAGCCGACGATGCCGCCGGGCGTGACCTGCTCGATCTCCACGATGCCGCGCAGCCGCGGCCCGTGGAAGGTGTAGCCGTCGTAGAAGTCGGCCAGCGCCATCGGCAGCTGCGCGGGACCGGAGGGAGCCGGCGCGGGCGTCGCCGAGCCGAGCGCGGGCGCCACGTCGGCGCCGACGGTCGCGAAGCCGACGTAGCTGGGGATGCGCGCGGGCTTGCCGTCGACGGCGGCGGCGAGGCTCACCGAAAGCTCCGCTTGCGGGCGCTCGTCGCCGCGCACCGTCACCGCGAACTGCGCGTCGTTCGCGATGCGGATGGGCTGCTTGAGCTGGAAATCGCGAACCAGGATGGGCGATCCGGCGCTGCCGGTCGCCTCCAGCGCCGCCGCGGCCACCGCGTCCAGCGCGGAGGAGAGCGGCAGCACGGGCTGCCCGGCGAGCTGGTGATCGTCGAGGTACAGGTGATCGCGGCGGGAGACGGCCATCCGGGTGCGATGCGCGGTGCGCCGCTCGGGCCGGGCCGTCGCGAGCAGCAGCGGGCCCGAGGCTCCCGCCTGCAGCGCCGCAAGCAGGGCCTGCTCTCCCGTGCGGTCGTCGATGAACGGCACGCCTTGCTCGGCCAGGGCCGCGCGCGCGAACCCCGGGATCCGCGCGACCATCGCGGTGCCGTCCCAGGGAGGGTACTCGAGCGCAAGCGCGCGCAGTCCCGGCCGCAGCGCAGGCAGGAGCTGCGCGGCGCGCGAGAGGGCCGCGTTGGCCGCCGAATAGTCCACCTGGCCCGCGTTGCCGAAGCGGCCTGCCCACGAAGAGACCAGCACGGCGACCCGCAACGGATCGCGGGCGGTCGCGGCGAGCGCGTTGGAAAGGCCCGTCAGCTTGGGTCCGAGCACGCGCAGCACCGCGGCATCGTCCTTGGCCGCCGCGGGACCGTCCTCTGCAACGCCGGCGGCGTGCACCAGCGCGGTGAACGGCCCCAGCTCGGCCCGGGCCGCCTCGAGCGCCGCTCCGGCCGGAGAAGTCACGTCCCATTGCACGTAGGCGGCGCGGCCGCCTGCGGCGCGGATGGAGGAGAGCGTCGCCTCCACCTTGGCGTCGGCGGACCTGCGGCCGACCAGCGCGAGCGCGCATCCAGAGCCCGCCAGCGCGGTGGCCAGGCGCGCACCGACGCCGCGTGCCCCGCCGGTGACCAGCACGACGTCGTCCGGCCCGAACGAGAGCGGCTCTCCCGCCCCGGCTGGCTCCAGGTCGGGCTCGTACCTGCGGCCTCCCCGCAGCCCGACTTCGGGGGCGGCGTTGCCGGAACGCAGCTCGGCCGCGAGCGCGTCGGCCATGGCCTCGGCGCCGTCGGCAGGATCCAGATCGACGGCCTTGACCAGCTCCTCGGTGCGCTCGCGGGCAAGCCCCTTGGCGTGCCCGGCCAGCGCGGCGCCGAGGAGCGTCCCGGCCGAGGTTCCGAGCATTCCGTCCTGCGCGGTCGCCACCACGTAGGCGCCCGCGTGGGAGCGCGCCAGCCGCTGCGACCACAGGAGCGCGTCCCAGGATCCCGTGCCGTCCAGCGAGGGGCCGGGGACGAGGCCGGAGAGGTGGACCACCGCGCCGGCA
>DATFTN010000056.1:0-8485 GCA_035261845.1 Myxococcales bacterium
TTGGATGAGGCGATGAAGCGTCCCCAGTCTGAAACGGGTGCGTCGACTTGTTCGACCTGTTCTGGGACGGGCCGCACCGCGTCAAGACCGCCGAGCGCCTGGAAGCCTCGTGCCGTCTCCGCGCCGTGCGAGCCGACTCCCGGCTGCCGGTGGAGGCGCCGAAGGCGCCGGATCGGAAAGCGTCTGATCGAAGTACAGCCGTCACCTCCAGCGAGCTGGTGGATCAAATGTGCAGGGGTTTTCCGCGCACGGCCATGGCGGCCTCCGTCATCGCCTCGGTCAGCGTCGGATGCGGGCGGATGACGCGGGCCATCTCCTCGCTGGTCGACTCCAGCCGGAGCAAGGAGCACGCCTCCGCGATCATCTCCGTCGCCCGAGGGCCCACGATGTGGACGCCGAGCACCTCGTCATATTTCTCCTCGCCGACCACCTTCACCATGCCTTCGGCCGCGCCGAGGATGCGCGCCTTGCCGTTCGCGGACATCGGGAACACGCCGGTCTTCACCTTGTAGCCGCGCTCCCGCGCCGCCTTCTCGGTCAGCCCCACCGAGGCCACCTCGGGCTCCGAGTACGTCGCGCCCGGCACCAGGTCGTAGTTCACCGGCTTCGGGCTGTGCCCCGCCAGCCGGTCGGCGACGAACTCGCCTTCCACGAACGCCAGGTGAGCGAGCTGCGGATGCGGCCTGCCGGGCAGCGCCACCGCGTCGCCGATGGCGGACAGCCACGGCTCGCCGGTGAGCAGCGTCTTGGGGTCCACCACTACGAACCCCCGCTCTAGCTTTACGTTGGCGAATTTCTCCAGGTCCAGGTTCTCCGTCACCGGCCGGCGGCCGACCGCGCAGAGGAACATCTCGGCCTCGAGCGCCTCCGTCCCCTTCTGCGTGGTGACCGTGCACTTCACTACGTCGCCCTTGACCTCGACCGTCTCCACCTTGGCGGAAGTGAGGAACTTCACCTTGCGCCGCCGCATCGCCTTCTCGAACTCGGTGGAGACGTCCTCGTCCTCGAGCGGAAGGAGGTGCGAGAGCAGCTCGACGATCGTCACCTGGCTGCCGAATCGCTCGTACACGCTGGCGAACTCGACTCCCACCGCGCCGGCGCCGAGGACGATCAGGCGCTTGGGGACCGTGGTGTTCTCGAGCAGCTCGTCGGAGGTGAGGATCCGCTGGCCGTCGACTTTCAGGCCGGGAAGGAGCCGCGGCGCCGACCCGGAAGCCAGGATGACGTGCTTCGCCTCCACCATTTGATCGCCGGACGACCCGCCGGAGACCGCGATGCGGCCGGGCCCGGCGATTCGCGCGTGCCCGTGCACGCGATCGACCTTGTTCTTGCGGAAGAGGAACTCGACTCCCTTGGAGCTCTTGGAGACGACCGAGTCCTTGTGCTTGAGGACGCCCCCCATGTCGAGCTCGACGCTCGAGACCTTCACC
Organism: Myxococcales bacterium; assembly: GCA_035261845.1. Classification (GTDB taxonomy): domain Bacteria; phylum Myxococcota; class Myxococcia; order Myxococcales; family 40CM-4-68-19; genus VBKO01. The sequence continues at coordinate 1,431 of DATFTN010000056.1, forward strand.
CCCTGCTCGGCAGATCCTTTCGCGTCCTCGTACAACTCCGCGGTGTGCAGGATGGCCTTGGTGGGGATGCAACCGCGCAGCGTGCAGGTGCCGCCCAGGCGCGGGTCCTTCTCGATGCAGACGGTCTTGAGACCCAGCTGCCCGGCGCGGATGGACGCAACGTAACCGCCCGGTCCTGCTCCGATGATCGCCACGTCGTACTGGGCCACAGGGCGTCCTCCGTCGAGAAAAGGCGGCTGGAAGTAGCGCCCGGGGTGCGGACTGTCAAGGCGAGCTGACAGCGCCGCGGGTCAGGAACGGCGAGGGGGAAGCCCGGCGTCCTCTCGGGCCACGCTGGCGAGACCCGACCAATCCCAGCCGTCACGGCCCCGGGCGAGAGCGGCGAGCAAACGATCGCGGATGATCGAGGCGAAGGGCAGCGGCGCGCGCATCTCCTGCCCGGCTTGCAGCGCGAGGGTCAGGTCCTTGAGCGCGAGCGGCATGGCAAAGCCGGCCGGCTCGAACTCCGTCGAGGCGACGCGCGCGGCGTAGCCCGAGAAGGCGGTCGAGGCGAACATCGTCGCGCCGAAGAAGTCCATCACCTTGCGCGGATCGAGGCCGGCCTTCTCCGCCAGCGCGGTCGCTTCTCCGGCGGACTCGATCGTCGCGGCGATGAGGAAGTTGCCCAAGAGCTTCACCACGTTCGCCTGCGGCGCCTCGCCGGCCGTGAAGGTCCCTCGCCCCAGAGCGTTGAAGAGCTGCTCGCAGGCGGCGAGGTCCTTCTGCTCGCCGCCGCAGACGATCCAGAGCTGCTTCTTCTGCGCGGCTTCCGGCCGCCCGAAGACCGGCGCCGCCACGTACTCCTGCCCAGCGGCCCGGTGCGCTTCGCGCAACCGGCGCGACAGTCCCACCGAGATGGTGCTCATCGAGCAGTGGATGCCGCCGCGGCGCAAGCCGGCGAGAAGGCCGCCGTCGCCGAGCGTCACCTGCTCCAGCGCCGCGTCGTCGGCGACCATGGTCGCGACGATCGCGCACCCGTGGGCAACCTCGGCCGGAGAGGAAAACTCGAGGGCTCCCGGCGGCGCTTTCCCCTTGGTCCTGTTCCAGACCCGCACGGTGAACCCGGCGGCGATCAGGTTGGCCGCCATGGGGCGGCCCATCCGTCCCAGCCCGATGAACCCGACGGTGTCCAAGCTACTTGCCCAGCAGGGCCTTGAGGCGCGCCGCGAGCGAGGTCCCGATCAGCGTCCCGTAGACGCGCCGGCCCAGCCGGTACGCCTTGGCGCTGTAGGGATAGAACCAGAAGGCGGGGAAATTGAACCGCTCCAGGTTCACGTGGCGCATCTCGCACAGGTCGCGCAGGCCGTGCTTGCCGTGCACCCGGCCCAGGCCGCTCGCCTTGACCCCGCCCCAGGGAGTCTCCGGCGCTGCGTGCGTATAGAGCGTGTCGTTGTGCATCACCGTGCCGGCGAGGAGCTGGTTGGCGATCCGGTCCGCTTTCGCCTTGTCCCGCGTGAACACGTACGCCGACAGGCCGTACGGCGAGTCGTTCGCGAGGCGCACCGCCTCCTCCTCGCTGCGGAAGGTCATGATCGGCAGCAGGGGCCCGAACGTCTCGTCGCGCATGAGGGCCATCTCGTGCGTCACGCCGGTCAGCACCGTCGGCTGCACGTACCGGCCCCCGTCCGGGTAGACCTTCACCTCGCCGCCCGCCAGCACCTTGGCTCCCTTGGCGCGGGCGTCGTCGAGGTGCCGCTTGACGATGTCCACCTGCATCTGCGTGGTCATGGCGCCCACGTCGACGTCGTAGCTGTTCGGCTCGCCCTGGCGCAGGCCCTCCGCCAGCTTCACCAGCTTCTCGGTCAGCTGCGGCGCGATGCTCTCGTGGACGTAGACGCGCTCCACCGAGGCGCAGGTCTGGCCGGAGTTCGCGAACGCGCCCCACGCCACCTTGAGCGCGGTGGTGTCGAGATCGGCGTCCGCGAGCACCACGGCCGGGTCCTTGCCGCCCAGCTCCAGGACGCAGGGGATCATCTGCTCGGCCGCAGCGACGTTCACCTTGCGGCCGGTGGCCACGGATCCGGTGAACACCACCATGTTCACGCCGCTCCGGATCAGCTCCGCGCCGACGTCCCCCTTGCCTTGCACCACCTGCACAAGGCCCCGCGGGACGCCCGCCTCCTCGAGGAAGGCGCGGAGGCGCTCGGCGATGAGCGGCGTGAACTCGCTCGGCTTGAGCACGACACCGTTCCCGGCCATGAGCGCCATCACGACGTCGCCGGCCGGGATCGAGAACGGGTAGTTCCAGGGCGAGATGATCCCGATCACACCGCGCGGATAGAACCTGAGGTACGACTTCTTGTGCGGGAACATGTGGAGCGGGATCCGCTCGTCCCGCAGCAGCCGCTCGGCCTTGCGGGCGAAGTACCAGGTGAGATCGGCGACCGGGAGCACTTCCATGAACAGCGCTTCGTTGCGGGTCTTGCCGTTCTCCCGGACCAGGAGGTCGGCGAGCTCGTCGGCCCGGTCGAGCACCAGCTGCTCGAAGCGGCTCAGGACCTGCCCGCGCTCCTTGATCGACTTCGCCGCCCACCCTTTCTGGGCAGCCCGCGCCGCCGCGGTTGCCTCGCGCACCTGCGCCGGCGTGGAAACGCGAACCTCGCCGACGAGCCTGCCGCTGCCCGGCTCGTACACCGCCAGCGTGCCGTGCGCCGTCACCGATCCTTGCAGTGGCCGCGTGCCTTCCGGCGCGCGTCTCTGCAGCGGTTCCGAGAGCGATTCGGCCATGGGGCACCTCCCGAGGAGCCAGTGGGCTACGCCGCATGGCGCGCCTTGTCAACGAGCAGGATCGACGCGGAGGCCCGGAGAAGAAAAATGGCTCTTTTCGCTCACTCGTGGAATTTGACGAAGCTTGCCCGAATTGAGCAAGCTGGCCCCAGCGGGGGGCGGGACCGGTCCGCCGATGCTCGATCTTCGTGAGATGTTGCGCCTGCACTTGCCGCTCGCCACGCAGGCGTACGAGCAGCCGCCCGCTCAGCAGCCCGAGCGCCCGGCGGCAGACGATCCGGAGCAGATCTCCGGGGACGAGCCCTCCACGATCCTGGTGGTGGACGACGACCCGGCCGTCCGCCACGTCATCTCCACCGTGCTCCGCGAGGAGGGGTACACGGTGCGCGCGGCGGGTTCCGCGGACCAGGCGTTGGAGCTGCTGCGCGCCTCCGGCGAGGTCCCCACCGTCCTTTCCGATCTGAAGATGCCCGGCCACGACGGCATCTGGCTGCTCGACCAGGTCCTGCAGCGCCATCCGCACGCGGCAGTGGTGATGCTCACGGGCTATGGCGACACCGAGAACGCCGTCGAGTGCCTGAAGCGCGGCGCCGCGGACTACCTGCTCAAGCCTCCGCGGGTCACGGACCTGGTCCGCGCCATCGAGCGCGCGCAGAGCCGCCGCAAGCTGGCGCTGGCGCGCAGCCGCTACCACCAGGGCCTGGCCAGCCGCGTGCGCGAGAAGACCGCTGAGCTGACCGACGCCCTGAGGCGCACGGCCGACGCCTACAACAGCACCCTCGCCGCCCTGGTCGCGGCGCTGGACGCCCGCGAGCACGAGACCAGCGACCACTCGCAGAGGGTCGTCCGCTACACTCTCGCCATCGCCGAGAAGATGGGCATCCAGGGCGACGAGCTGGACCAGATGGGCCGCGGCGCGCTCTTGCACGACATCGGCAAGATCGGCGTGCCCGACAGCATCCTGCTCAAGGCGGGCCCGCTCACGCCGTCCGAGTGGATCGAGATGCGCAAGCATCCCGAGATCGGCCACCAGATCCTGCAGTCGATCGGCTTCCTCAACCAGGCCGCCGAGATCGTGCTCTCCCACCAGGAGCGCTGGGACGGGGGCGGATATCCCCGCCGGCTGAAGGGCCCCGAGATCCCCCTGGGAGCGCGCATCTTCGCCATCGCCGACACGCTGGACGCGATGACCTCCGATCGCCCCTACCGGCGCGGGGTCAGCTACGACGAAGCGCGGGCCGAGATCGCCCGCTGCTCCGGCACGCAGTTCGATCCAGCCTGCGTCCAGGCCTTCCTCGCGCTCACCGTGGAAGTGCTCACGGAGCTGCGCGACCGCCGCGGGGCGTGAGGCGTCTGCGCGGGCGCAGCAGCGCGAAGGCGGCGATCAGCAGACCTCCGGCCGGGCCGGCCGAGCTGCATCCCTGAGCGGGGAAACCGATTCCGGAACGCGCCACCGTCGAGTCCGACTGGCCGGGCATCGGTCCTGCATCGGGCTGCGGCGCCGGGCCCGGATCGGGCGTGCCGGCGTCCGGCGTTCCGGCGTCCGGCGTTCCGGCATCGGGAGGAGGCGGAGGCGGAGGAACGAGCTGCGGCGCCACGTCGGCGAGCGTGGTGCCCACCGTCATGCCGTCGTGGTACACAACGCCGACCGCGGTGATCGAGGAATCGCGGTACAGCCCCTGCTTCAGGTAGTTCACCATCCCCGGGAAGAGGGTCTGCACGGCCTTCCCGTCGATCGCCTTGTTGGCGTCGTACCAGAGCTCGATGAATCCCAGGTCGGGGTTCGAAGACCAGATCACGTGCAGGACGAAGTCGTGCCACACCCCGCGCACCAGGGGAGTGCTCCACAGGCGAATGGTACTGCCGCTCCCTGGAGGTGGATTCCGGGAGAGGGAGAGCGTCTGGCCGTCGACGTCGAATTCCAAGGGAGGCGAGCCGCAGCATCCGCTGTGGTGCCACTGGGTGAAGACCTGCCAGGTGTTCGCGATCGGGTAGGACGCGTCGAACATCGTGCTCCACGCGTAGTACCGATCCATCCCTTCGGTCTCCGGCACGTCGCGCACCAGCTCGTTGCGGTTCCCGTAGCTGGCGAAATCCCCGCTGCGCACCTCGACCCGCAGGGCGTAGCTCCCCTGACGGACGGGCGAGGGCACAACGGTGAGCCGGCTGGCGAGGCCGTCGACCGAGCTCCACTGGAACAGATCGTCCGTCTCGAAATCGCCGCGCCAGACGACGGAAGCGCGGGCCTGGAAGGAGAGGAGGCAGAGGGCAGCGGCGGCAGCGAGGCGTCGCAACACGCGTCCTTTTCCGGGTGCCGAGGTAGGTCTTGGACCCACGCCGGGCCGCTCCAGGTCCGGGGAAGGGAGCGACAGCCGCTACAACGGACCGGCTTCCAGCCCTCTTCCCGCTCTCCGGCGCGGCAGGCGCCCGCAAGGACCCGGAGCGGGCGAGCGGGCGCGAAAGTGGCGTTGGCGCGCGCCCCGCCTGGGGAGTACACAGGCGGCATGCAGGTGACGCTCACCGAGCGGGCAGCGGACGCCGTGCGCTCCAGGGCCCGCGAGGCCGACGTGCCCGGCTGGCTCCTGCGCATCGCCGTGGTGGCCGGCGGGTGCAACGGGCTGACGTACGACCTCTACTTCGTGCCCGAGCCCTCGTCGCAGGACGAGATCACCGAGTCCCGCGGCGTGCGCGTCGCCGTGGATCCGACCAGCGCAAAGGTGCTCGACGGAACCGTCATCGACCTCGCCGACGCGCGGTCGTTCCGCTTCTCGAACCCCCGCGCGCGCCGCGGCTGCTCGTGCGGCGCGAGCTTCGAGGTCTGACCATGCCCAAGGTGCTGCGCTCGGGGGCGCTGGTGCTCACCGTCGCCGTGCTGATCTGCCTGGTCGGATTCGTCCGCGCCCGCGTATCCGGCGGGCCGGCAGAGAGCGCCCGGGGCTGGATGATCGGCCTCCTGGTCTGCTTCGGGGTGATGGCGGCGGCCGCGCTCTACATGGCGCTGGTCGGCCTCTACCATACGGTGCTCGCGCTGTTCGGCTGGGACGGCGGCCCCGGAATCTTGCGGAAGAACCCGCATTACGTCCCGGGCAGCGACGAGCCGCTCCTGGACGGGACGAAGTTGCCAGGGGACCCATCCGACCAGCACTTGAGCTGAGCGCTCTGCCCCGGTTGCTTTCCAGGGGAGAGCAGGAAGCGGCAGCGGGTAGTCCAGCTCGCACGGCCACGACTCAGCAACGAGGCTTCAAAGTGTGCTCGCGATCTTGACGCATTGCGGCCCGTTCTGGAACAAGTCGACGCACACGGTTCGGCACGGGCGCTCCCCTGATCGCGTCATCCAAGGGCAGGCAGCGAATCGCCGAGGTTCGAGTCTCTCCGACAGCACCCTCGACGCGGCGGGCATCATCGGTCATCTGACCGATGCCTGCCTTTTTCAGTTGACGAGTTCAGCAGGCCGTTCGGATGGGCCCTCCGACCATCGCACAATCCTGAGTCCTGAACGCCCGGGACGCGTTCTCCTGCATGCAGGGATCGAGTTCCACTCTGCGGGCCCTTCGCCATCCCGCGTGCGCGAGCGGCCGGCGCAGAGAGTGGGAAAACGGCCGTGCTACGAGACCTGCATGATAACTACACTCGAAACCGTGGCGTTGCTCAGCGATCCCGACCTCCTCGCCGGGACACACGAGCTGATCGACCAATCTCACTGCACGGAGGCAGACCTCCTCGTGCACCTCGGCGAGGTCGACGAGCGGAAGCTGTACGCCGACCGCGCATTTCCCTCCATGTTCGCGTTCTGCGTCGGCGAGCTACGGTTCTCCGAGGACGCCGCTTACAGCCGGATCATGGTGGCACGCGCAGCGAGGCGAGTGCCGGCCATGATCGAGGCAACGCGGTGCGGGCAAGTCCACTTGACCGGACTGCGCCTGCTCGCACCGCACCTGACAGCCGAGAATCACTGCGAGGTGCTCGCCCAGGCGGCAGGCAAGACGAAGCGCGAGATCGAGGAGCTGGTCGCGCGTCTAGCGCCTCAGCCTGCAGTTTTGCCCACGATCCGGAAGCTCCCGGAGCGGCCCGCTCCAGCCTCGGCGGAACCGCTGACCCTCGCCCTCGAGCCGGCGCCTGCGAAGCCCGCGCCGCGCGAAGACCATCGGCGCTCCATCGCGCCGCTTGCAGAGAAGATGTACCGGGTAGAGTTCACCGCAGACCAGGAACTTCACGACAAGCTGCGAGTAGCACAGGACCTGCTCCGGCACCGCATTCCGGATGGAGACCTGGCCTGCATCGTCGAGAGG
>DATFTN010000057.1:0-3440 GCA_035261845.1 Myxococcales bacterium
GGCGAAGTTCAAGCCGGGCGATCCCCGCTCGCCGGAGACGCGGCTCGGTCCGCTCGCCTCGGCGCAGCAGCGGGAGCGCGTGCGCAGATACATCCGCGCCGGCATCGAGGAAGGCGCCAAGCTCGCCATCGGCGGCCCCGATGCCCCTGCCGGGCTGCCGAAGGGCTACTACGTCCAGCCGACCATCTTCGCCGACGTGCGGCCCGGGATGACCATCGCCCGCGAGGAGATCTTCGGCCCCGTGCTCTCGGTGCTGTCCTACGAGGATGACGACGATGCGGTCCGCATCGCGAACGACTCGATGTACGGCCTGGCCGGCGGCGTCTGGTCCGGCGACCCCTCCCGCGCCGAGCGCATCGCCCGCCGCCTCCGCACCGGCCAGGTGGACATCAACGGCGGCCGCTTCAACCCGCTGGCCCCCTTCGGCGGCTTCAAGCAGTCCGGCCACGGCCGCGAGCTCGGCAAGTTCGGCCTGGAGGAGTTTCTCGAGGTGAAGTCGTTGCAGTTCTGATTCACCTGCCGGCTGGCTGGCGCTCGATGGCGAAATCGAAACACCCCGCGTCGGTATCCCGCACGTGGATGTAGTCCACGTTTGCGCGGTCGAAGAGGGTCGCCGGCAACGGCAGCTTCTCCTTCCCGTGGAAGCTGTCGTACGTGAAGAGGACGCGCCGGTCGGCTCCGACCCGGAACGTCCGCAGGCACAACCTGCACGGTCCGTAGCCCTTCGCCACTTCGATGTGAGTCGGGTGGCCATATATCGGTGCGACCCGGTTGGTGCGGACCGATTCGGCGACCTCATCGGGGATGGCGACCACTCGAAACGGCTGCACAGTTCCTCCGGAGTTGCGTTTCGCTGCGCAGTCTGGTCGAACCTCCGCGACCCAGCCATCCGCTTCTTGCGCTGGAACTCGCGACGAGGAAAAGCTCATGAGCACGAAGAAGGCGAGACAACCCGCCGAGAGCGAGGCCGCGTTCGCGCGCCTCGCCGAGACCCTGTCGGAAGACCCCCGAGTGGACCCTCCGGAGGTGGCGCGGGCCAAAGGCTTCGGCTCCAAGGGGCTGAAGGTCGCGCGCAAGCTGTTCGCCTTCCAATCCAAGGGAAGGCTCGTGGTGAAGCTCTCCAGCGACCGCGTGGAAGCGCTGGCGGGTTCCGGCGAAGGAAAGCCGTTCGATCCAGGTGTGACCGGCGCGGGTTCCGGCTCGTCCACTTTTCCGTGCAAGGGAACCATCTGCACCTCGTCGTCGAAGCGCCGGACGAGGTGCGACTCGCGCGCGGGCTGCAGGGACTCGCCGTGCGCATCGCGCGGCGGCTGAACCGGCTGATGGGACGCGAAGGGAAACTGTTCGCGGATCGCTATCACTCCCACGTGTTGCGCACCCCGGCGGAGGTGGCTCGCGCCGTCGTGTACGTGCTGGGCAACCTTTTCGTGCATGCGCTCCGGCGGGGAGACCCCGTCGACAAGACCGTCACTGATGAGTACAGCTCCGCCGCGGTCGCGGGAACGGGACCGCCGCTGGTCACACTACCGCGGACCTGGCTGCTTTGCGTAGGGTGGAGGCGGGCGCGCGAGCCCTGAGGCAGGTCTGGTTGGAGCGCCGCGTGAATCGCGAGCACCACGAGGACCACGAATGCGATTGAGTACGTGAAACCGTTCGCGAACCAGGCCCAGCGGCGAATCTCTCGTGTATCGCAATCAGCCAGCCGGCGGCGTGCGACGAGGCTTTCGCAAAGAACCGAAACCAGGAAGAAGGGAACGCACAGGAACGCCGCCGCCGCGGGGACCATCCACGGGCGGGCATTTGGCCCGAGCCACGGGGCCATGAGTGCGATGCCGAGCGCGTTCTGCACGGCTTCCGGAACGCGCCATCCGCGTGCGTCTGCCGCTGCAATCGTCAATCCCGTGCCCATCTCCAGGATGACGAGCAGAATCCATGCAACCGGGATCCCAACGAGCGTCGACGCGAGATTGGCGAGAGCGGAGACGCCCAGGACACGTCTCCAGCTCAATCCAAGCATCCGGCGCGCGAACCAAGCCTCGAGTGGAATGATGAGCAGCAGCAACAGCCACGCCGCCGGCCAGACGAGCATCAGCATCGGGATGCCGGCGTCCGCGCGCGCGGGAGCCGCGAAAGCGAGCCCGATGAATAGGCCGAGCGCGGCTACTCTGCTGCGCGCAATCCGCCTCATACCACGCCCTTGCGCCGCAGCTCCGCGATGGCGTCCGGCCCGTACCCGAGCTGCGCCAGGATAGCGTCCGTGTGCTCGCCGACAAGCGGTGCGCGGTGGCGGGGCGCCGGCGCGGTCTCCGACAGCCACACCGGGACCCGCGCGACCGGAGCAGGACGCGTGAGCCCTGGGTAGTCGACCGGCTCGAGGACGCCCGTCGCCGCCACCTGGGGATCGTCCAGCACCTCTTGCGGGGTGAGCACCGCCGCGCCCGGGATGCCGGCCCGCTCGAGGGCGTCGAGCGCCTCCGCGGTGGTCCGGTCCGCGCACCAGGCCACCATGCGCTCGCAGATGGCACCGCCGTTGTCGCCGCGGGAGATGTCGTCGCGGAAGCGGGGATCGGTCCGCCAGCGCTCCTCGCCCATCAGGGCTGCCCAGCGGCCGAACATCGGGTTGCCGAAGACCTGGCAGAGCACCCAGCCGTCGCGGGTGCGGAAGACGTCGGAGGGCGCGGAGAGCTGGCCGCGGTTCCCGGTCGGCCGGCGGTTTCGGTGCAGCACGGCCTGCTCGAGGAGCGTGACGCCGTTCAGCGCGACGGCGGTGGGGAGCAGCGCCGCTTCCACCACCTGTCCCGTGCCCGTCCGCGCGCGGGACATCAGCGCCACCAACGTGCCGAACGCGGCGTGCAGGGCGGTGGCGAAGTCCACCCACGACACAGCCGCTCGGGAAGGTCGGCCGGGCTCCCCGCCCATGTACGCCGCGCCCGACATCGCCTGGCCGATGCCGTCGAACCCCAGCCGCGCCGACAGCGGCCCGCCTCGGCCGTACGCCGATACCGTGGTGAGGATCACGTCCGGCTTCACCGCGCGCAGGCTCGCGTAATCCAGCCGCATCGCCGCGAGTGCCGCCGGCGGCAAATTGGCGACGACGACGTCCGCCGTCGCGACCAGCCTCCGGACGATCTCCCGCCCCTCGTCGGCCATCGGGTCGAGCGTCAACGACAGCTTGTTCCGGTTCATCTGCAGGAAGAGCGCGCCGTCGCCGCTGGGCGCGACCGGCGCCACGGACCGGTCCTCCCCGCCGCCGCGCCGCTCGACGCGGATCACCTCCGCGCCATACTCCGCGAGCAACGCCGCGCAGTACGGCCCGGCGATGTAGCGTCCGAAGTCGAGCACCCGCACGCCGTGCAGCACGGCGCTCACACCTCGAGCCACTCCTTCCGGACGGCCTCGTTCTCGCGCAGGTCCTGCGCGGTGCCCTGGAAGACGATCTG
>DATFTN010000058.1:0-3425 GCA_035261845.1 Myxococcales bacterium
CTTCGGGTCGCCCCAGTAGCGGGCGAAGATGGGCGGCAGCTGCTGCACGATGTCGGTCAAGTGGAACGACTCGCGGTACAGCTCGTGCCCGCAGCGGTCGCACACCCACAGGAAGGTGTCCAGCTCGTCGGGAAGCCGCCGCCGCTCGAGGACCAGGCCCACGGTGTTCGGCGGCCGCTGGGGCGAATGCGGAATGCGCGGCGGCAGCAGGAAGATCTCTCCTTCGCGGATTGGAATGTCCCGGGGCCTTCCGTGCTCGAGCACCCGCAAGGTGATGTCGCCCTCGAGCTGGTAGAAGAACTCCTCCCCCTCGTCGACGTGGTAGTCGCTGCGCGAGTTGGGCCCGCCCACCACCGTGACCATGAAGTCGCGGTCGCCTTCCCAGATCTGCGCGTTCCCGACCGGCGGCTTGAGCAGGTGGCGGTGCTCGTCGATCCAGCGCTTGAAGTTGAGCGGCTTGAGATCAGGCATGGCTCACTCCACGGTGGCGATGCACTTCAGCTCGATCGCGATGGGGCTGGGCAGCGCGGTGACCTCCACCGTCGTCCGGCAGGGCTGGGCGTCCTTGAAATGCTCGGCCCACAGCCGGTTGTAGGTGGCGAAGTCCCGGCGCAGGTCGGTCAGGAACACGGTCACGTCGACCAGCTTCTCCCAACTGGAGCCGGCCTCCTCCAGCACGGCGCGCACGTTGGCGAAGACCGAGCGGCACTGCGCCTCGATGTCGTGGGTCTCCACGCTGCCGTCGGCGCGCAGCTTGACGCCTGGGATCTCTCGCGACCCGCGCACCCGCGGCCCGATCCCCGAGAGGAAGAGCAGGTTTCCTACCCGCCGCGCGTGCGGGTAGGCCCCGACCGGCTCGGGCGCGCGCTTGGACTCGATCCGGCCGCTCATAGCTTCACGCAGACGTTCTTGGGCTCGGTGAAGAAGCGCAGCGCATCGGAGCCTCCCTCCCGGCCCACCCCGGACTCCTTCACTCCACCGAACGGCGTGCGCAAGTCGCGCAGCATCCAGCAGTTTACCCAGACGATGCCGGAATGGAGCCGCGCCGCCAGGCGGTGAGCCCGGGAGAGGTCCCGGGTCCAGATCGAGGCGGCCAGGCCGTACCGGGTGGCGTTCGCGAGCTGCACCGCCTCGTCGGCGGTATCGAACGGTTGCAGGGTCGCCACCGGTCCGAAGATCTCCTCCTGGTTCGTCCGGCAGGACGGACCCAGGCCTTCGATCACGGTCGGCTCCACGAACCAGCCGCCCCGGCACCGCCCGTCGAGGCGCGCCCGCTTTCCTCCGCAGAGCACGCGTCCGCCCTCCTCCTTCGCCAGCTCGAGGCAGCCCATCACCTTCTGGAAATGCTGCTGCGAGACCAGCGACCCTTGCTCGGTCGCCGGGTCGAGCGGGTCTCCGATGCGCAAGGCTCGCGCGGCCGCCACCAGCCGCTCCTTCACTTCCTCGTACGCCGGCCTCTCCACCAGGATGCGCGATCCGCAGAGGCAGATCTGCCCCTGGTTCTGGAACGCTGCCCGCGCCGCCTCGGGCACCGCCTCGGCCAGGTCAGCGTCGGCGAAGATCACGCTCGGGTTCTTGCCGCCCATCTCCAGCGAGATCTTGGTGAACCTCTCCGCGGCCCGGGCGGCGATCTCGCGGCCCACGCGCGTCGAGCCGGTGAAGCTCACGGCGCGCACGTCGGCATGCGAGACGAGCGCGCTGCCCGCGCGGGGGCCGAGCCCCTGCACGATGTTGAGGACGCCCGGCGGCAGCCCGGCCTCGCCGCACAGCTCGCCCAGCATGTGCGCCGTCATCGGCGTCACCTCGCTGGGCTTCGCCACCACGCAGTTCCCCGCCGCCAGCGCCGGCGCCACCTTCCAGGTCAGCAGGTACAGCGGCAGGTTCCAGGGCGAGATGCAGCCGACCACTCCCAGGGGTTGCCGGAGCGTGTAGTTCAGCGCCACCTCGTCGGTGGCATGCGCCTCGCTGTGCCATTGGGTGACGGCGTCGGCGAAGAACTCGAAGTTCTGCGCGGCCCGCGGCACCTCGACCGACGAAGCCAGCGCGACGGGCTTCCCCCCGTCCAAAGCCTCGGCGCGGGCGAGCCGATCGCGGTCCCGCTCGATCAGGCGCGCCACGGTGCGGAGCAGGCGGGAACGCTGCGCCGCCGGGGTGGCCGCCCAGGCGGGAAAGGCGCGCCGCGCCGCGGCCACCGCCCGATCCACGTCCGCGGCGTCGCTCGAGGCGAGGCGCCCGTACGGCGCCCCCGCGGCCGGGTCGACGTTGTCCAGCCACTCCGCCCCGGGGACGTGCTTCCCGTCGATGTAGTTGAGGGCGTCCACTGCCGTCCTACTACACTCAGGCGCCGCCCGGCGTCGAGGCTCGGGCGTGCTAACCTCGGCGCCGAACATGCACTTCGTCCTCGAGTGGCTCGATCTCGCGCTTCGCTGGACGCACGTGTTCGCCGGGATCCTCTGGGTGGGCACCACGTACTACTTCACCTGGGTGGGCCGCCGCCTGGGCGACGAGGTCGCCGGGGTCTCGGTCGTCCACGGCGGCGCCTTCTACACGGTGCGCAAGCAGGCCGCTCCGCCCGAGCGGCTGCACTGGTTCCGCTGGGAGGCGCTCACCACCTGGCTGACGGGGCTGGCGCTGCTCTGGATCGTCTACTACCTGCGCTGGCGCGGCATCGGCGTGGGCGGCCTGAGCGCGCCCGCCGCGTTCGGCGTGGCGATCGGCTTTCTGGCTTTCGCCTGGATCGTCTACGACCTGCTCTGGATCTCGCCGCTCGCCCGATTCGAGACGCCGCTGATCGCGCTCTGCTACCTGATCCTGGTGGCCCTCTCCTTCGCGCTCATGCAGGTCTTCAGCGGGCGCGCCGCGTACATCCACGTCGGCGCGTTGATGGGCACCTTGATGACCGCCAACGTGTGGCTGCGCATCGTGCCCGCGTACCGGCAAATCCTCGAGAGCGCGCGAGCCGGGCGGCCGCTGGACGAGGCGCTGGTCGCGCGAGCGCAGATCCGCAGCAAGCACAATGCCTTCCTCGCCATGCCCACCGTGCTGACCATGATCAGCAACCACTACCCGGCTTCCACCTACGGGTCGCAGCACGCCTGGCTGGTGCTGGCCGTGCTGATCCTGGTCGGCTGGGCCGCGGCGAAAGTCATCCGCGATCATTGACCCCGCCGTTGCCTTGAGTTGATCGCACTACCCGGGATGCAATGCTCTTCGATCCGGCGCCTCCGGCGCCTCTACAAGGGGGGAACTCGCTCCCCCCCTCGTCATCAATCACTTCTCGCTCCCGCGAGGCGGTCTGGTTCGAGGACGAATCGATGCGTTCCGCGTCCGAGGACGAACGACCGTGGGTCTCCTTTGCTTTTCAGGGGGAGTTTGTCGGAAGGCAGCGGCAGGGACGTTGGCTCATAATGAGTGCGACGGCGGCT
>DATFTN010000059.1:0-2507 GCA_035261845.1 Myxococcales bacterium
CTCGAGCAGATGAGTGGCGAAGCTGTGCCGCAGCGTGTGCGGGTGCACGTCGCGCAGACCGGCGGCGGCGGCGTAGCGGCAGAGCAGCTTCCAGAATCCCTGCCGGGTCATGCGCCGGCCGCGCGGGGTCACGAACAGGTCGCGGCTCTGGCGCGACCGCAGCAGGGCCCCCCGCGCGCTCCGCAGATAGGCCTCGAGCGCGGCTTGCGCGCGTTGGCCCACCGGGACGATGCGCTCCTTGCCGCCCTTGCCCCGCACCCGGACGATGCCCAGCCGGGGGTCCACCGCGGCCAGCGGCAAGGCGACCAGCTCGGAGACGCGCAGGCCGCTCGCGTAGAGCAGCTCCAACATGGCCCGATCGCGCGCGCCCGCAGCAGTGGCCCCGTCGGGCTGGGCCAGGAGCCGGTCCACCTCTTCCACCCCGAGGAAGTCCGGCAGCGGCCGCGAGCCCCGGGAGGCCTCGACTCCTTCCGTGGGGTCGAGCGGCGCCAGCCCTTCCGCGCTGGCGAACCGGTGCAGCCCACGCATCGCCGCCAGGTGCCGCGCCTGCGAGGCGCGGGAAAGACCGCGCTGCTGGAGCGAGGCGACGTGCTGCAACACTTGGATCTGGGTGACCTGCGCCAGGGCGGGCACGCCGCCCGCGGCCAGCCAGTCGAGATACTCGCGCAGGTCCCGTGCATAGGACTCGAGCGTGGCCGGCTGCAGAGCGCGCTCGACGCGCAGGTGCGCCAGGTAGCGATCGAGGGCGTCGTCGAGCGGTCCCGGCGTCGCGGCCGGTCCCGGCGTCGCGGCGGTCACCTCGCTCAAGCCAGCACCCCGTCCACGCGTCCCTTTCCCTGCCGCAGCACAACCGGCCGATCTCCGGTCAGGTCGATCACCGTCGACGGCTCGTTGAGCTTCATCCCGCCGTCGAGAATGAGATCCAGCCCGTGACCGATCTTCTCCTGGATGTCCGTCGCCAGGGCGAGGGGCTCCTCGTCCGCGACCGCCGCGCTGGTGGTCGCCAGCGGCCGCCCCAGGCCGTGCACCAGCGCGATGGCGACCGGCGCATCCGGGACGCGCACGCCGACGGCGCGCTGGCGCGTGAGCGCGGTGCGCGGCACCAGCCGGGTGGCGGGCAGCACCACGGTGTAAGGACCCGGGAGCAATCGCCGCAGCAGGCGGAAGCGATCGTTGTCGACGATGGCGTACTTCGCCACCTCGCCCAGGTCGCCGCAGAGGAAGGCGAACGGCTTGCGCGGATCGCGGCGCTTCAAGACCGCCATCCGCTCGATGGCCTTCCTCTGGAACACGTCGCAGCCGATCGCATAGTAGGTGTCGGTCGGGTAGCTCACCAGCCCACCGGCATCGAGCACCGACACCGCGCGCGAGACGTGCCGCGGCTGCGGGTGCACGGGGTCGATCGGTTGGATGGGAGCGCGCCTGGCCACTGCGCCATGCTGCGGGGCCGCCGCGAGGGGCGCAAGAATCTGGCCACCGACCGGTCCTGCAGCTCGCTTGAGTTGACCGCTCCGCCAGGATTGCGACGCCTTCGATCCGGCGCCTTCGGCGCTCACGAACTCCACCTCGGAGGAAGAACGAACGTCGGTCTCCACTGCTTTTCAGGGGGGAGCCAGATGGGAGGTAACGCAGGCCCCGGGCCTCCGCGCGGCCTAGGGTGTCGGCTGGCCGAGCAGGTCCAATTGGCGCGTGGCTCTTAACGCGCCGCGTCCCGGCCCAGAACAAGTCGAGGCACGTAACGATCGTGCTCGCTCCATGAACGCGCGCCCGTAGATCTTCTCTGCCGCGTGCTGATTGTGGCTACGGCACATCAGCCGGATGCGATCTTCATCGTGCAGATGCGTGAGCGCGAATCCGTCGACGTGTTCGAATTCGAGGTTGCCCGTCGCCGGGCACCTGAGTCCTCGCTCGTCTACGAAAGTGCATCGCCCGAGCATCGCCCGCGGTCGCGCTGGTAGACCTTCCGCTTGATGGCGTCCGGGATATGGCGGGAGGACGCCTCCTCCTGCATGATGGCTACGGCGGACGGCTGCCGAGGTTTCCGGCCGACCCCGAACCGCTCCTTCTTCACGTGGTCGATCAGCAAGTCGAGCGCCCTCTCGACGATGCAGGCCAGGTCTCCATCCGGAATGCGGTGCCGGAGCAGGTCCTGTGCTACTCGCAGTTTGTCGTGAAGTTCCTGGTTCGCGGTGAACTCCACCCTGCACGTCTTCTCTGCAAGCGGCTCGATGGCACGCCGATGGTCTTCCCGCCTAGGCGGTCTTGCGGGCGCCGGATCGAGGGCGAGGGCAAGCGGTTCCGCCGGGGCCGGTGCGGGCCGCTCCGGGAGCTTCCGGATCGTGGGCGCAACCGCCGGCTGCGGGGCCAGACGCGCGACCAGCTCCTCGATCTCGCGCTTCGTCTTGCCTGCCGCCTCGGCGAGCACCTCGCAGTGATTCTCCGCTGTCAGGTGCGGTGCGAGCAGGCGCAGTCCGGTCAGGTGGACTTGCCCGGACCGCGTTGCCTCG
>DATFTN010000060.1:0-4072 GCA_035261845.1 Myxococcales bacterium
GCAGCAGCGGGCGCGGAACTCGACTCGCGCGCGAGCGGTGCTTCTTCGAATGCCGCGCGGTCGTTCGAGCAGCACGCGAGATGTAACGCAGCGCGTCCCGTCCCGGGACGGGACGCGGCGCGTCAACGGAGTAGCCGCCAAGGTCAGCGGAATCGAGCGCTGGCGATCGACCCGGCGAGGGCGCGGCGCGCCTCGGCGCGGACGCCGGGGGCCGGATCGTCGGCCAGGCGCTGCACCAACGGATGGATCTCCGGCGGCAGGGGCCGCGGAGCGACGGCCAGCGCGCTGCGCACCAGGCCGTCCCGGCCTGCCCGGAGCAGCGGCGTCCCCTCGAAGCGGCGCCGGGCCTCCTCGGGCGTGAGCCGCAGCACGTCGGCCAGATCGAGCGCGCGCTGCCCGGGGCGGGCCTGGAGCTGGACCAGGGTTCCCGGCGGCGGGCGCCGGTTCCAGGGGCACGCGTCCTGGCAGGCGTCGCAGCCGAACACCCGGCCGCCGGCGGCGCGCGCCAGCTCGGGCGGGATCGGCCCGCGGTGCTCGATGGTGTGGTACGCGAGGCAGCGGTTCGCGTCCACGTACCGAGGCTCGGGAATCGCGCGCGTGGGGCAGGCCGGGATGCATGCGCTGCAATCCCCGCAGCGGTCCGGATGAGGAGCGTCGGCGGCGAGGTCCGCGTCGGTGACCAGCGCGCCGAGCAGCAGCCAGGAACCGAGCTTTTCGTGGATGAGGCAGCCGTTCTTGCCGATCCAGCCGATCCCCGCTTCCTGCGCCCACGCCTTCTCCAGCACCGCTCCCGCATCCACCTCGCAGTACACGCGCGCGCCCAGCGCGGACCGGATCCAGGCGGCGAGCTTGCGCGCGGGTTTCAGCACCACGTTGTGGTAGTCGCGACCCTGGGCGTAGCGGGCGACAATCAGATCCCCGTGGGGAACGACCTCGGGCGTTCCGGGCGCGTAGCTCGCGGCGAGCGCGATCACGCTGCGCGCTCCGGCCAGGACGCGGGACGGGTCGAGCCGCTCGGCGCGCCGCTTCCGCACGTAGTCGATCCCCGGCGCATCCCAGCCGCGCTCGAACCAGCGGTCCAGCCGGGCAGCGTCGAGAGGGCGGGCGCGGGCGATGCCGCACAGGTCGAAGCCCAGCTCGCGCGCCTTGGCCTTGACCAGGCCGGCGGCGGCCGCGGCGCTGCGTTGCGAGGTGGCGGCGGCCGCGTCCATCTCAGCGCTTCCAGGTCAGCGCCACGCCGTCGCGCAGCGGGAGAAGCGTGGAGACCAGGCCTTCGGAACCGAAGGCCAGGCGGGTGTATTCGCGCAGGCCGGCCGTGGCTGGGTCGGTCTCGCCCCGCGCGACGGCGCCGCCCCACAAGACGCTGTTCGCGACCAGAAGACCGCCCGAGCGCAGCTTGGGCAGCGCCAGCGAGAGCGCCTGGGGATACTCCTCCTTCCTTCCGTCGAGGAAGATCAGGTCCTGCGGCTCGTCCACCCGAGCGAGCGCCTCCAGTCCGTCGCCGGGGGGGAGGATGCGGCAGCGATCCAGGAGGCCCGCGTCGCCCAGCCAGGTGTGGGCCCGCTCGAGGTGATCCGGGTCGTACTCGGTCAACGTGACGGCGCCAGTTTCCGGCAGGGCCCGAGCGAACCAGAAGGCCGAGTATCCGAACCCGCTGCCCACCTCGAAGATGCGCCGGGCGCGCAGGAGCAACGCGAGCTGGTGCAAGAGTCCGCCCACCACCGGCCCCACGATGGGGAAGCCGTCGCGCTCGTCGGCGTAGCGCCGCATCTCCGCCTCGACCGGGTCGGGAGAACCGGCGATCCGCGCCAGGTACTCGTCGATGATCGGGTCGACGATGTCCAGGTCGCCTTGCATGCCGGGCCCAAGGTAGCGCAAATGACGGCGCCATGACGCGCCTTTGCGCCTATCTCTACCGCCTGTCCGCCGGCCTGCTCCTGGGCGCGGCCGTCTTCTTCGCCGCGGTCGCCGCCCCGGCGGCGTTCCCGCGCGAGGTGGCCGCGCTGCCTCCCGGCCATCGCTTGCGCACGGCCGCGGCCGACCTGGTCGGCGCGCAGCTCGCCGGGCTCGACCGCATGACGCTCTTGTTCTGCGCGGTGGCGGCCCTGTCCGCGGTCGCGCTCGCCCGCGCCGGGACGCCCTCGGCGCGGGTCGCGGCAGTTCCCGTCCTGCTGGCCGGTCTGTGCGCGCTCCTCTCCTCCTCGTTCGTCACGCCGCGCATCCATGCGCTGCGGGAGGCGGGGCAGACCCAGCTGCCCGAGTTCGGCCGGCTGCACGCGATCTCCACCGGACTGGTCGGCGTCGAGATCCTACTTTTCCTCGTCGCGCTGTGGGTTGCTCCGGCGCCCGCGAAAGGTTAGGAAGGCGCCCTCGATGGCGATCCCCGTGACGCTGATCCCCGGTGACGGAATCGGTCCGGAGGTCGTCAACGCCGCCGTCGAGGCCATCGAGGCCGCCGGGGCGCGCCTGGAATGGCACCGCGCCGCGGCGGGCGCGGGCGCGGTGCCGACGCACGGGACGCCGATCCCCGCCGAGACGCTGGACTCGGTCCGGCGCACGAAGCTGGCGCTGAAGGGTCCTCTGGCCACGCCGATCGGCGAGGGGTTTCGCAGCGTGAACGTGGCGTTGCGGAAGGAATTCGACCTGTACGCGAACGTGCGGCCGGCGCGCAGCTTCGCCGGGGTGGAGACGCGCTACACGGGCGTCGACCTGGTGGTGATCCGCGAGAACACCCAGGGCCTCTACTCGGGGGTGGAGCACTACGTCGACGAGGAGCGCAGCGCGGCGGAGTCGATCAGCATCATCACCCGCCGGGGCAGCGAGCGCATCGTCGAGTACGCCTTCCAATACGCCAAATCGCGCGGCCGGCGGCTGGTGACGCTGGTGCACAAGGCCAACATCCTCAAGGCCACCAGCGGCCTGTTCCTGGAGACCGGGCGGCAGGTGGCCACGCGGCATCCCGAGATCCAGTTCAAGGAGATGATCGTCGACAACTGCGCCATGCAGCTGGTGCGCAACCCCAACCAGTTCGACGTGCTCGTCACCACCAACCTGTTCGGCGACATCCTGAGCGATCTCACTTCCGGCCTGATCGGCGGGCTGGGGCTCACGGCGGGCGCGAACATCGGCGCCGACACGGCCATCTTCGAGGCGGTGCACGGCACCGCTCCGGACATCGCCGGCAAGGGAGTCGCCAACCCGACCGCCGTCATGCTGGCCGGCGCGATGCTGCTCGAGCACATCGGCGAGCGCACCGCCGCGGACAAATTGATGCACGCGGTCCGCGAAACCATCGCCTCCAAGGAAGCCACCACCCCCGATCTCGGCGGCAGCGCCACTTCCCGCATGTTCACCAACGCCGTCCTCAAACGCCTCCGCTGAGGACTACGAACGTTTCACGCAGAGGGCGCAGAGGAAAGGGAGGAGGGGAGGAGCTTTTTCTTTAAAAAATCGCTCCTCCGCGCTCTCCATTTTCCTCCCCTCCTCCGCGTGAAATGTTCTTGGCCACTTACTCCAGCCAGATCGTGCCGTCGTGCTCGGCGATTGAGAGGGGTTGGAGGGAAGTGTTGGGGCAGGGGCCGCCCACGCAAAGGCCGGAAGAGGGGTCGAAGCGGGCGCCGTGGGCGTGGCACTCGAGTTCGCCAAGGGAATTGAAGAGGCGGCCGTCGCCCACGTCGACGGGTTGGGCGCGGTGGGGGCAGACGTTCACCCAGGCGCGGACGGTGCCGTCGGGTGCACGGTTGGCGAATCCTTCCAAGGCGAGCGGGCCGAAGGGTCCACGGGTTGGCGGAAGTGGAAACCGGAGGGAGCCGCCCGGCGGCAGGTCGCGAAGATCGAACAGCTTCGTCACGGCTTGGGAGCCACCCACGGGATCTCGCGCCCGCCGGCCCGCAGGTTCGCGGCGCGAGCCAGCATGAACAGCAGATCGGAGAGGCGGTTCAGGTATGCGAGCACGTGCGGGGAGACCGTCTCCTCCCGGGCGAGCTGCACCGCCTTGCGCTCCGCGCGCCGGCACACCGTCCGGCAGAGGTGCAGGGCGGCCCCCGGCCGCGAGCCACCCGGGAGGATGAAC
>DATFTN010000061.1:0-7256 GCA_035261845.1 Myxococcales bacterium
GCGGTTCACCACGCGCGCCTCGCGCACGAAGCGCTCGACCATCTCCGGCGAGCCGGCGAGCTGGCTGTGCAGCACCTTGACGGCCGCCTTGCGTCCCAGCACGCGGTGCTCGGCGGTGTAGACGGTGCCGCATCCGCCCGAGGCGATGGTCCCCAGGATCAGGTACTCCCCCGCCCGGTCGCCCGGCGCCAGGTCGCCGTCGAGGTCGATCTCCTCGCCGGTAGCCTCCTTGGGCGGCCCCGCGGGGATCGTGGGCGTGAAGCTGTCCTTCACCATCGGCCCTTCAGTCTCCCATGGAGGGATGCTTTCTGGAAGGAATCGGAGCACATGCTACGGTCCGCCGGTGCGCCTCTCGGCCTCCGAGCCCCTGCGAGAACCCGACCTGACCCTGCGCGCGCTGGCCTCCGGACTGCTGGTCGGAGCGCTCCTCTGCATCGCCAACCTCTACATGGGCCTCAAGACCGGGCTCTGGGACGGCGGTCAGATCACCGCTTCGGTCCTGGCCCTGGCCCTCGCCTCGGGCAGGCTCACCCGCCTGGAGAACAACGTCGCGCAGACCGCCGCCTGCGCAGTGGGAGGCGTTCCGGCGGCTGCAGGGCTCCTCGGCGCGGTCCCCGCGCTGCAGCTGCTCGGCGTTCGCGTGCCCGGCTGGGGCATAGCCCTGTGGGGACTCGCGCTCGGCGTGGTGGGCATCCTGCTGGCGCTGGCGCTGCGCCGGCGCCTGCTCGAGGAGGAGGACCTCCCGTTTCCCACGGGCGTCGCCACGGCGGAGGTGATCGAGGTTCTCCACGCGGGCGGCGCGGAGGGCCGCGGACGGGCGCGCTCGCTCCTCACCGGAGGCCTCGCCGCCGCCGTGGTCGCCTGGTTCCGTGGCGGCAAGCCGGCGCTGATACCGGAGTCGCTGGCGGTCCCCGGCCGGTTGGCCGGCGTTCCCGTGGACTTGCTCGGGATCGGGTTGAGCACCAGCCCGCTGCTCTGGGGAGTCGGCATCCTCGTGGGCCCGCGCATCGCGATCGGGTTGCTGACCGGATCCGTGCTCGGCTGGATCATGCTGGGCCCCTGGCTCGTCCGGGGGCCGCTGCACGTCGCCCCGGATCGCGGAGCGCTCTCGAGCTGGCTGTCCTGGCCCGCGACGGCGCTGATGGTGGGCGCGGCGCTAGTCTTCCTGGTCCGTCAGGCGGGGATGATCTCCGGCGCGCTGCGCGATCTCCGGTCCGTCGCTTCCGACCGATCCCGCGCGCGGCTCCAGGCGGCGCTTCTCGCCGCGGGCGCGGCCCTCGGCACGGTGGTGGTGGGAAAGGTCGTCTTCGACCTGAGTCCGTTGCACACCGTCCTGGCCCTCTTGCTCTCCGTCCTCGGATCGAGCGTCTGCGCGCGGAGCGCCGGGCTGACCGATTTTTCGCCCCTGGGGACGGTGGGGCAGGCCACGCAAGCGGTGTACGGCGCGCTCGCACCGGGGCAGCCCGCCGTCAACGTCGCGGCCGGATCGGTGGTCGCCGGCGCCGCCACGCAGACCAGCATGCTTCTCTGGTCTCTGAAGGCCGGACGCCTGCTCCGCGCGCCCGTGCGGGGACAGGCCGCCGCCGCGCTGGCGGGGTGCGTGGTCGGCGCTGTCCTCTGCATGCCAGCGTACGGGCTGCTGCTCCGCGCTTACGGCCTGACCTCGCCCGACCTCCCCATGCCCACTGCGCTGCAGTGGAAAGCGATGGGAGAGGTGGTCGCGCAGGGCCTCGCCGCGCTTCCGCCGGGCGCGCTGCGTGCCGTCGTCGTCGCGGGTGCCGTCGGGATCGTCCTGGCGATGGCAGAGGAGACCCGCGTCCGCCGCTTCTTCCCACCTGCCGTCGCGGTGGGGCTCGGCGCGCTGCTCCCATTCGAGTATTCGCTGACCATCTCCTGCGGAGCGGCGCTGGTGGCGGTGGGCGGCCGCTTCTGGCGGTTGCGGCCCGACGCCGCCGGCGTGGCCGGCGCGGGGCTGATCGCGGGAGATGCGCTGGTCGGCATCTCGGTTGCGCTGCTCAGGTCGTTCGGGCTGCTGTAGCCAGAAGGCCCTTGCGCACCCGATCGCCCATGATGTTCGGGATGCGCGCCGCGCGCGCGGCCGCTTCCTCGAACGCGCGCCGGGCCTCGTCGACCCGGCCGCACCGCAGCGCCCAGGTGCCGTACAGGTCGGCGACCTCGATGGGCTCCTGCTCGAGGGAGTCGCGCGCCGACCGTTCCAGGAGCCGGTCCCACTGATCCGAGGTGGCCTCGCCGGAGGCCAGGTCGACCATCTCGAACAGGATCTGTTCCGAGGGCGTGAACCTTGCCGACGCGCGACCCTCGCTGCTCGCCCGCTCCAAGGAGCGCTCGATGTCGGCGACAAGGCTGCGGGTCTCGACGTCGCGTCCTCGATAAGCCTCGATGCGGGCGAATAGGAGCACGGCGATCGGCCCCCCGCCGGCGATCTCCGGGTGTCGGGACTCGATTTCGATGACGCGACGGGCGTGACCGACTGCGGCCTCCACATCGCCAGTCTGGTACAGGACCTCGCCCAGGTTGTACTCGGCCAGGTACTCGTTGCGCACGATCCCGAGCTCGCGGCCGATGTGCATGCACGCCTCGAGATCCTTGCAGGCGCCGGAAACGTCCTTGCGCGCGACCCGGAGGGGCAAGCGGTTGTTCAGCGCGATTCCCAGGTGGAGCCGATCTCCCTTCTCCCGCGCCAGCGCTATTGCGCGCTCCGAGGTCTTCTCGGCGTCTTCGATCCGGTTCACATAGGGCAGCAAGTATTCGAGCATCACCAGGGAGATGATCAGCGTCTCGTAGCCCGGGTCTCCGACACGCTCTGCCAGCGCGGCGGCGGCCTCGAGCGCGGTGACCGCTTCCCGCCTCCGGCCCGCGCGGTGGAGAGCACGGCCCTTCCCCAGGACGATCCTCGCCTGGAGCGCATCTGCAGCCGCCGCTCCGGCGAGCGTCTCCGCTTCTTCCACCAGCTCGCAAGAGCGCGCGAAATCGGCCGTCCAATCCAAGGCGGTCGACGCGTCGAGCAGGATGTCCGCTTCCGCGTGGAGATCGCCGAGTTGTTGGGCCAACCGCCGCGCCTCCGCGAAGTCGGCGAAGGCATCTTCGTACCGCGCGAGCCGGTACCGCGCGCCGCCGCGCCCGTGCAGCGTCGCTAGCCGGCGGACCGCGTCGGGCGCAGGCAGGAGCGAGAGAGCAGTGCTGTAGTTCTGCTCGGTATCGAGGTAGGCGTGTCGCCTCCCGGCCTCCCCGGCCAGCTCCAGGTACAGCGCCGCCGCTTCCTCCTTCAGGCCGGCCGCGGCGGCGTGGCGGGCGAGGAGCGGAAGCCGGCGCACGTCCGGCAACAGGCGCGTGCTGCGATAGAAGCGCGCCGCCGCCCTGTGCACCCGCTCCCGTTGCGCCGAGGGGACCGATCTCGCGATGGCTTCCCGGACCAGGGCGTGCCGGAACCGGAACCCGTCGGACCGGGTCGTCACCAGGAGTCCCAGGTTGGCGAGCCGGCGAGTCGCCACCTGCGCGTCCAGGGGGAACTCACCGCCATGTCCTTCCGCGTCCAGCTCGGCGACGATCCCGTCGATTTCCTCGACCCCGAACTCCATCCCGAGCATGGAGGCGAGCCGGCCGTGGTTGGCGAGATCGCGAGGGAGCGAGACGACCTCCCGCTCCGCCAGCCACTCGATGAGCGGGGAGTCGGGGAGCCGCTCGAGCTCATCCGTCGCCAAAAACCAGCTGTCGCCGCGCAGCCGCTTGCGGACGAGGCCGTCGCGCTTCAGACCGCGGATCAGCTCGACCAGGAGCAGCGGGACTCCTTGTGTCCGCTGCAACAGCAGGTCGATGGCGGCCTGCGGGACGTTCTCGGCGGGCGTGAGCAGGCGCCGGCACAGCTCGGCGGCGCGGGAGGGCTCCAGCGGCCCGATCTGGTGCAGCATCCGCGCAGCCGCCCTCTCGCCGAACGACTTGCGCGCCTCGGCGAAGGAGGGCCGCGCCAGCGCGCAGACGAACAGAGGCGCCTTGGCTTCGGCCAGCGCGGCGTACTCGATGGCATCCAGGGCGGTGTCATCGGCGAACTGTGCGTCGTCCAGCACCAGGCAGACCGGCTGCCGCCGCGCGCGCGCCCGGAGCACCTCCCCCGCGGCGCGCATCGCCGACGAACGCAGCACGCCGGGTGCGGCAGCCAGCGCGCGCACCTGCGTCGACTCGAGAGAGAGGAGGCGGAGCGTCAGCGCGGCGGCGGGCCACAGCTCGGCTGCGTTCGGGCCGCCGACCGCCGCCTCGAAGCGCGCGCGCGCCAGGTTCTCTCCCGCGCCGGGCGAGAGGTCCAGCGCCCGGGACAGCAGCGTCCGCAGCGTCTCGTCGGCATCGCCCGGGACCGGCTCGCGGGCGCGGAGGTCGAGCAGCTCCGCTCCGGGGAGGTGCGTCCGCAGCCGTTCCAGCAATGCCGCAGCGAGATGCGTCTTTCCGTGCCCGGGCTCTGCGGTCACCGAGACGACGGTCGGCTCGCCCTGCACGGCCTGCTTCGCCGCGGCGAGCAGATCGCGCAGGACGTCCTCCCGTCCCACCAGTGGCCCCGCCCCGAGCTGGACGATGGTGGGCGCGTGCAACCGCTCCGAGGATCCTCGCCGCGGCACCAGCAATCCCGGCCGTCCGGCGATCGGTTCCCAATCGACGTCTGCCAGCACCTCGGCTGCGCCTGCCGTCGCGAGCGGCCCGACCGGATCGGACTCCAGCGGGTACCGCTCCTCGCGCCCGAGCTCCGGAGCCAGGTAGCGGACCTGCCCGTCGGCCCGGCGCTGGACGTTGACGGCGACGAGATCGACGAGACCGCGCACGATGAGCTTTCGCTCCGTCAGATCGTGCGCCGTCCGCAAGGCCCGGCGGACCGGATCGCGCCCCGCCTCGCCGGGGAACACGGCCGCATAGCGCCCGCGACCCGCCCAACCCAGCTCGCCGCCGAGCGATCGGACGGCGGCCTGAATGGATCCCGCGTCCGCCGACGTGGAGAACAGGAGCAAGCCGACCTGCCGGCGATCGAGGCTCGGCTGCGCTGCCGCTGTTGCGGCGCGCGGCGCGCGTCCATCAGGACCGCCTTCGGCGAAGGCGGCTCGCAAGGCGGCATTCATCTGCGCCGCGCTCGCGAAGCGGCGCCTGCGGTCCTTGGCCAGGGCGCGCAGGACGAAGTCGTCGACGGCCGCCGGCACGGGCGCGAACTGCGAGGGCCGCGGCGGGCGCAGTCCGATCTGGGCTTCGCGGATGGCCTGGGCATCGCCCGTGAACGGCGCCCGGCCCGTGAGCATCTCGAAGACGAGCACGCCGATCGCGTACAGGTCCGCGCGCGGATCGAGATCGGAGCGCTCCTCGCATTGCTCGGGGCTCGCGTATTCCGCCGTGCCCGCGAAGGCGGTCCGCTCCTGCCGCTCCTTGAACGTTCGGGCAAGGCCGAAATCGATCAGTCGGACACCGCCCCGCGCGAGGAACACGTTGCCGGGCTTCAGATCGAGGTGCAGGTAGGCTGCGGCGTGCACTGCACCCACCGCCTCGCACAACGCCGCGGCCCGCTCGCAGACCTCCGCGAGCTCCAGGGGCCCGGCGACCTCCCGCAGCCGCTCCGCCAGCGTCGGCGGCTCGAGCAGGTCGAGGGCCAGGTAGGCGGTGCCGTCCGGCAGCTTTCCGGACCCGTGAACGGCAGGAGCGACGGCTGGGCCTACCGCCCGAAGGGCGCGCTCCTCGCGGGCCAATTGGCCGGAGGCGGTCTCGTCGCCGGGCGTTGCCACCTTCAAGGCGACGCGTTGGCCCCGGGCATCGGTGGCCGAGAACACCGAGCCGAAACCGCCGCGCCCGAGCATCCGCTCGATGCGGTACCCCGGCACGTCGGGAGCAGGCGTTTCGGTAGGTGCGTCCTGGGCCATCGCGTCCGAGTCGGGGTATCAGGCCCCGCCCGGACGATTCTTTCTCAGTTGCAGGGGCCGCAGTCCAGAGCGCAGTTGTTCCAGATCGAGCCCGTGCCGCAGCTCTCGGTGACCTGGCAAATGCCATCGCCGCAGGTGTACTCCACGTTCCGCTGGACGCGCGTGGTCAGGGGCAGGTAGGTCTTCCCGCCGACCGTGCAGCTCACGTAGTAGGTGTTGGTCGGGTCCGGCTGGCACAGGTCTCGGCAATTGCCCGCGTACTGGATGGGCGCGCACATCGAGCTCGCGCCCGAGCCCGTCCGGTCAGGCAGCGCGCACGCGCGCAGGCTGCTCTCGTCCGCGGTCAGCGCCATCGGCCGGTCGCTGGCGGAGAACACGCCGTCCTTGCGGAACGCGTTCCCAAAGAAGCAGCCCTCGGTCACGGGGAAGCTGGACAGCTCGTCGGCCGAGACCGCGAGCGGCACGCCCTCGGAGTCACGGCCGAGGACCGAAATCGGGACGTGCGCCCCGTATCGGTTGGCGTGGGCGCCCAGGCAGGCCGACACGAGCTGCTGCTCGTTCTCGGGGATCGACTCGCCGTTGGCCCAATGCGGCGCGAGCCCCAGGTAGCCCGGCCAGAAGTAGCTGATCCCGCCGTACTCGAACGTCATCCCCAGCCCAAGGGGCAGCGAGCACTTCACCAGGTATTTCATCAGCGTGTCGGCCGTCTTGGGGTCGGTGGCGAACCATTTCTTGAAGTGGTCGTCGGTCAGCGAGTTCGGGCGCAGGCCGTTGATGCCCAGGAGGTTCGGCGGCATGCCGTTGCCGGCGATGGCGCACGCGGTCGGGTCGATGGTCGGCGTCAGCGTCGCGCTGAGCGTCGGAGCGGTCGTCGTGGAGGTCGTCGAGATCCCGGTCCTCGGGTCCGTCGTGGTCGTGGTGGTGGTCGTGATCCCCGTGGTCGGGTCCACCGAGGTCGTGGTCGTGGTCGTGATCCCCGTGGTCGGGTCCACCGAGGTCGTGGTCGTGGTCGTGATCCCGGTCAACGGGTCCGTCGAGGTCGTGGTCGTGGTCGTGATCCCGGTCAACGGGTCCGTGGTTCCCGACGGCGCGATCGCCACGTCCAGACCCAAGCACGCGTCGGCGAGTCCCACCGCGATCAGGCCGTTCTCGGTATCGAGCTCGGCGGGGTCCTGCATGCGCACGCCGAACTTGGAGGCCGGAGCAGGCCGCCCACTTCCGCACGCCGCGGTCAGCGCGAGCAGCGCCGCGGCGATCCGGCTGTAGCTGTGAGCGTACCTGGTCATACCGTCTCCCACCTGTCCTGAGTGGACCTCGCGGTCCCCCGCCGCCTAGTTGAGCAAGGGGTGG
>DATFTN010000062.1:0-2895 GCA_035261845.1 Myxococcales bacterium
TGCCAGGAGCGCCCGCAGCTCCTCCACTCAGTTCGCCGCCACGTGTCCGGATCGCTGCAGCAGCTCGGCCAGATACCGCTTCCACACCGCCGGCAGCGAGTGCGTCCCGTGGCCCCGCGTCTGGGGCGTGATCTGCAGCACCACCGCCCTGCCCCGCCGGACGCGCTTGATCTCCCGCTCCAGGACGCCCAGCTCGGGCGGATTGATCACGTCGTCGGCCGAGTTCACGGCGACGAGCGGAGCCTCGATCGCCTCGAGCCTGGGCTGTGGATCGTACTCGCGAGAGGCGTCGAAGGCGTAGAGCATGTCGTTCGCGTCGGCGGCGGCCAGCCGCTTCTGGAGCATCTCCTCGTAGAGCTTGTCCGCCGCGTCCCGCGACGGCGCCTGCGCCTGCCAGGCGAGCGGCGCGCTCCCCATCAGGAGCAGCACGTCCAGCGCTGCGACCAGCCCCTCGCGCGGCTGCGTCTGGTAATCGCCGCCCTTCCACGCGGGATCGCCGCGGATGCCGTCCAGGATCATCTTGCGCATGACCCGGTTCCGCCCGGCGATCTGCACGGGCAGCGAGGCGAGCGGCATCAAGGCATCCATGAACGCGGGGTGCTCTTCTCCCCACAGCCAGGTGTGCATGCCGCCCATCGACGTGCCCATGACGAGCCGCAGGTGCGCGATGCCCAGCTTCTCCCGCAGCAGCCGGTACTGGGCTTCCACCATGTCGTCGTACGTGTAGCGGGGGAACTTCGCGCGCAGCCCGTCGCTCGGCTTGGACGACTTGCCGTGGCCGATCCCGTCGGGCAGCACGAGGAAGTACTTGTCCGCGCCGAGCAGCTGCCCGGGACCGAAGAGGACGCCCGCGAAGCCGTCGGTGAGGAACTGCGCGCCGCTGCCGCCCGTGCCGTGCAGGACCAGCACCGCGTTGCGCCCGTCGTACTTGCCCAGGGTGCGGTAGTGGATGCGCAGATCGGGCAGCGTCTCTCCGGAGGCGAACTTGAAGTCCTTCAGGACGTAGTCCCCCTCGGTCACGGCGGGCGCCGGGGCGGCGGCGAGCAGGACCAGCGCGGCGAGCAGCATGGGGCACCTCCCGGGGTCGTGAAGCCTCGCATTTCCGGAGCGATTCGTCACCCCGCTTGCGGGCCGGCGCTGCTTGCCACGCCCTGTCGATGCGTTACTTTTACGGCCATGAAACTCGACAAGTTCACGGTCAAGGCGCAGGAAGCGCTGCAGGACGCGCAATCCATCGCGCGCCGGCGCGACCACCAGGAGATCCTGCCCGAGCACGTGCTCGCCGCGCTGCTCGCGCAGCAGGACGGCCTGGTCGCTCCACTGCTGCAGCGCATCGGCGCCGATCCGAAGCTCGTGCAGGCCCGCCTCGAGGACGAGCTGCGCAAGGTAGCGCAGGTCCACGGCGGAGAGGGCGGCCACCTCGCCCAGCGGAGCCTCAAGATTTTGGATGCCGCCGAGGACGAGGCGCAGAAGCTCAAGGACGAGTACGTCTCCACCGAGCACGTCCTGCTCGCGCTCGCCTCGGAGAAGCGCGGCGCGGCGGGCGAGGCGCTGCGCGCCTCCGGCGCGACGCGGGACCGCGTCGCGCAGGCGCTCACCGCGGTCCGGGGCTCGCAGCGCGTCACCTCGCAGGACCCCGAGTCGCAATACCGCGCGCTGGAGAAGTACGCGATCGACCTCACCGACCGCGCCCGCAAGGGCAAGCTGGACCCGGTGATCGGCCGCGACGAGGAGATCCGGCGCGTCATCCAGGTCCTCTCCCGCCGCACCAAGAACAACCCGGTGCTGATCGGCGACCCCGGCGTGGGCAAGACCGCGATCGTGGAGGGGCTCGCCCGCCGCGTGGTGGACGGCGACGTTCCCGAGGGCCTCAAGGACAAGCGCATCGTCGCGCTCGACATGGGCGCCCTGGTCGCGGGCACCAAGTTCCGCGGCGAGTTCGAGGAGCGCCTCAAGGCGGTGCTGAAGGAAGTCACCGCCAGCGAGGGGCAGGTCATCGTCTTCATCGACGAGCTGCACACCATCGTGGGCGCCGGCGCGGCCGAAGGCGCGATGGACGCGGGCAACATGCTCAAGCCGGCGCTGGCGCGCGGTGAGCTGCACTGCATCGGCGCCACCACCGTCAACGAGTACCGCAAGCACATCGAGAAGGACCCCGCGCTCGAGCGCCGCTTCCAGCCGGTCATGGTGGGCGAGCCGAGCGTGGAGGACACCATCTCCATCCTGCGCGGCCTCAAGGAGCGCTACGAGGTGCACCACGGCGTGCGCATCCAGGACAGCGCGCTGGTCGCGGCCGCGACGCTCTCCAACCGCTACATCACCGACCGGTTCCTGCCCGACAAGGCCATCGACCTGATCGACGAGGCCGCCTCGCGGCTGCGCATGGAGATCGACTCCATGCCCGCCGAGATGGACGAGGTCCGGCGCAAGGTGCTGCAGCTGCAGATCGAGGAGCAGGCGCTCAAGAAGGAGTCCGATCCGGTCAGCAAGGGCCGCCTGGCCGAATTGCAGAAGGAGATCGCGCAGCTGGGCGAGAAGCTCTCCGCCCTGAAGGCGCACTGGGAGAACGAGAAGCAGGCCATCGCCGGGATCCGGGCGGTGAAGCAGAAGATCGAGGACGCCAACCAGGCCATGGCCGACGCGGAACGCAAGGGCGACCTCGGGCGCGCGGCCGAGATCAAGTACGGCGTGCTGCCGGGCCTTTCGAAGGAGCTCGAGGCGCAGAACAAGATGCTCAAGGAGGAGGTCGACGCCGAGGACGTGGCGTACGTCGTCTCCAAGTGGACCGGCATCCCCGTCTCCAAGCTGCTGGAGGCGGAGATGCAGAAGCTGGTGCACATGGAGGAGCGGCTGCGCCAGCGCGTGGTCGGCCAGGAGGAGGCGATCCGGGCGGTG
>DATFTN010000063.1:0-1666 GCA_035261845.1 Myxococcales bacterium
GAGCAGCTCGGAGGCGAGCGGCGCCAGCCGGCACTCGGTGTAGCGCATGGCCGCCGCGCCATCGCCGTCCAGCGATCCGAAGTTTCCGTGTCCGTCGACCAGCGGGTACCGCAGCGAGAAGTCCTGCGCCATGCGCACCAGCGCGTCGTAGATGGCGACGTCGCCGTGCGGGTGGTACTGGCCCATGATGGTGCCGACCACCTTGGCGCATTTCTGGTACTTCGCCTCGTGGGTGAGCCGGTGGTCGTTGTACATCCCGAAGACGATGCGCCGTTGCACGGGCTTCAGGCCGTCGCGCACGTCCGGCAACGCGCGGCTGGTGATGACCGAGAGCGCGTAGTTCAGGTACCGCCGCCGCGCCTCCTCGTGCAGGGCCGCGGGAACCGCATCCCCGCCGCCCCCTCCTCCGCCTTCGGGCGCACCCCGGCGCCTCCGCGGCGGCGGCTTGTCGCCCCCGCCGAAGTCCAGTTCCTCCTGCCGCGCCTTGCGCGCCGTCGATCTCTTCATCGCTCGCGCTTCGTAGCAGCGGGATCGGCCCGGAACAAGTTTTCAGTCCCGCGCGCGCACGCCGCGAAACGCTCCACAGGCGCGTACCAGCTGCGGAATTCGCGGCGGCGACTAGAACTTCACGCAGAGCGCCGCGGCCGGCCCGCCGTTGAAATCGGGCTTGAGGAACACAGGGACCGCCTCGGCGACCGTCCACCCCTGCAGCAGCCGGTCGAGGGGACGCGGATTGTCCGGCTTGTCGGCTGTCCGGACCACCAGCGGCACCGGCTTCACGGCAGCCATGAACGGCCGGGCCGCCGGCCTCGGTCCACTGACGAACACCGCTACCAACACCGCCAGCACGCGGAAAGCCTATTCACTCACCGCTCCAGCAGCAGGGCAGGACCAAAGGATCAACGCGGAGGCGCTGAGACGCGGAGTTCTTTTTCCTTTGAAACCGAAACCTCCGCGTCTCCGCGCCTCCGCGTTCGTTTTTGGGCTACCTCGTGGCTAGGCGCGACCCTTCGGATGGTTGGGGACCGGCTCACCCTTGCCCTGCTCGGCCCGGCGCCGCTCGAGCACCTTGTGCGCCTCGTGGGTGGGCACCTCGTCGTAGTGATCGAACTCCATGGTGAAGTAGCCCATCCCCTTGGTCAGCGACCGGAGCTCCGGCGCGTAGGTGCGCAGCTCCGCGTGCGGCGCCTGCGCGTGGATGAGCGTCCCCTTCGAGGTGGGCTCCATCCCCAGGATCTTCCCGCGCCGGGAGGTCACGTCGGCGATCACCTCGCCCAGCATCTCGTCCGGCACCACGATCTCCAGCCGCATCATGGGCTCGAGCAGCACCGGCTTCGCCGCGGCGAGCGCGTTCTTCAGCGCCATCGACCCGGCGATGCGGAACGCCATGTCGGAGGAGTCCACGGTGTGGAACGACCCGTCCACCAGCCGCACCTTGAAGTCGACCAGCGGGAAACCGCCCAGCGGCCCCTCCTTTGCCGCATCGCGGATGCCGTGCTCGACCGAGGAGATGAACTGCCGGGGAATGACCCCGCCCACGATCGCGTCCTCGAACTGCACCCCCGAGCCGCGCGGCAGCGGCTCCATCTCGATGTGGCAGTCCCCGTACTGCCCGCGCCCGCCGCTCTGCCGCTTGTACTTCCCTTGCGCCTTGGCGCGGATCAGC
>DATFTN010000064.1:0-9990 GCA_035261845.1 Myxococcales bacterium
GGTCCTCGGCGAAAGCGTGCGCGGAGGCGCCCTCGCCCAGCACCGCCTGCGAGGTGCCTTCTTGTCCATCGACGGCGGCCTTGAGGGTCTCGATCACGCGCGCCGCGCGGAAGTTGTGCGTGTGCACCAGCCGGACCTTCGTGCCGCTGGCCAGGTAGGCCTTGGTGAACCCCACCGAGAACTTGGGGAAGGTGATCTCCACCACCGCGTCGGGCAAGGCGTCGGGCTTGCCGTGGCTCTTCTTGTCGGTGACCTTGGCCACGTCGGACGCCCAGTCGTACTCGGCGGGATTCGCCTTCACGTCGTGGTAGACCTGCTCGATGATCGCGCCCGGGTGCATCCTCAGGGCGTCGCTCTTGATCGCGTCCGAGAAGCCGTGGCCGTACGGATCGTCGCTGGCGTAGACGGAGAGCTTGAGCTTGCCGTCGCCGTTGACGTCGCCCTTCTGGGCTCCGCTGACGAGCATGTGGACCACCATGCGCGACTGGTACGCGTCCGACATGGTGGTGCGGAAGTTCCACCCCTTGCCGTTGCGCAGCGCCGCCTGCTTCACCGGGTCGGCGTCCTGCGCCTCCGGGTTGTCGATCGCCGGCGAGGTGCAGGCCATGCAGACGATGGGGACGTCCAGCTGGTGGGAGGCGTCGCCGTCGTAGATGAGCATGTTCACCCCGATGTCGTCCTGGCTCGAGTCGGTGATGATCGCCTTGGCGTTCTGCTGCTTCACCAGCTGCAGTGCGCCGGCGCGCGCCATGTCGGGCGCGTTGCCCGAGTTGGCCTCGGCCACCTCGAAGCGGACCGACTTGCCGGACTGCTTGAGCGCCTGGTTGGCGTGCGTGACCGCCAGGCGGATCGACTCCGCCCAGCTGGGCGTGGCGATCGAGCCGGTGCGATCGATCAGCTGGCCGAGGACGATCACCGAGCCCTTCGGCGCGGAAGGAGCGTCCGCGCCGGGCTTGCAGGCGGCCGCACAAATCAAGAGAGCAAAAAGGATTCGCTTCATCAGGTTTCTCCAGGTCACCGGGCGTCGGGAGTCGCCGCGGCCGTCCATCGGACCTTCGCACGGGGTTGCCGCGAAGGCGAAGATTCGACCTGCGCCGCCAGGGCGGCCGCCGCCAGCAGCGCGAGCGCGAGGATCAGCCGGGCCGTGCCGCTCGCCGGAGAGCGCCTGTCGTGCCTGGTTTTCCAGGAAAGGTCCTGCCGGTCGAACTCCATTGGGCTGCCCCGAGGTCCGAAACCGCCGGACGCCAGGGAGTACCAGGACAGCGGTGTAAGACTGCAAGGCTACGCCGGGGGCCGCGCGTGGGCGCGTCCATCCCGGTGTGCGTGCTTCGACAACGGCCGTGTCCGGCGCACGCACCTTGCCGCAGGTGGACTGGCCCGGGCGCCCCGCGCGGGATAAGTTCCCGCCACCCGGGAGGAATGCAGGGTGGCCATCCGCAAGGTGTTGATCGCGAATCGCGGAGAGATCGCCGTGCGCGTCGCCCGCACCTGCCGCGAGATGGGGATCCGGACCGTCGCCGTGTACAGCGATGCCGATCGCGCCGCGCTGCACGTGCGCAGCTGCGACGAGGCGGTCCGGATCGGCCCGCCCTCCTCCCGCGAGAGCTACCTCTCGATCGAGAACGTGCTCGACGCCGCCCGCAAGACGGCGGCGGACGCCATCCACCCCGGGTACGGGTTCCTCAGCGAGAACGCGACATTTGCCCGGGCCTGCGGGGAAGCGGGGCTCGTCTTCATCGGTCCGCCGCCCGAGGCGATGGAAGAGATGGGCGAGAAGACCCGGGCCCGCAGGAAGGCGAGCGAAGCCGGTGTGCCGATCGTTCCCGGCCTGACGGAGCCGATCGCCGAAGGCGCCGAGGAGCAGGCGAAGCGGTCCGCCCAGCAGATCGGCTACCCGATCCTGCTCAAGGCGGCCGCGGGCGGCGGCGGCAAGGGCATGCGGCTGGTTGCCGAGCCGCGCGAGTTCGACGCGGCGCTCGCCACCACCCGGCGCGAGGCGCTCTCCGCCTTCGGCGACGCCCGCGTCTACCTCGAGAAGGCGGTGTCGCACCCCCGGCACGTCGAGATCCAGATCTTCGCCGACCAGCACCAGGCGTGCATCTGGCTGGGCGAGCGCGAGTGCAGCGTGCAGCGCCGGCACCAGAAGGTGATCGAGGAGACTCCCTCGCCGATCGTCACCCCCGAACTGCGCGCGAAGATGGGCGAGGTGGCCGTCCAGGCGGCGCGCGCCGTGAAGTACGTGGGCGCCGGGACGTGCGAGTTCCTGGTCGACGGGGCGTCCCGCGACTTCTACTTCCTGGAGATGAATACCCGGCTGCAGGTCGAGCACCCGGTCACCGAATGGTGCGCGGGGCTCGACCTGGTGCGCTGGCAGATCGAGGTGGCCCAGGGCGCGCGGCTTTCGTGGACCCAGGCGGACGTGCCCCGCAACCTGCGCGGCCACGCCATCGAAGCGCGCCTGTACGCGGAGGACCCGGCACGGAATTTCCTCCCCAGCCCCGGGCTGATCACCGAGCTGCGACTGGCGGAAGGGCCTTTCGTACGCAACGACTGCGGCGTCGAATCGGGCTCGGAGGTGCCGCGGTACTACGATCCGATGATCGGCAAGCTCTCCGTCTGGGCGCCGTCCCGCGAGCAGGCGATCGCGCGCCTGAAGCGAGCGCTGTCCGAGACCGTGGTGAACGGCATCACCACCAATACGCGCTACCTGAAGGCGATCCTCGATCTGGAGGAGTTCCGCCGCGGCGAGTACGACACCGGCATCCTCGCCCGCGCGGCCGACCGGCTGCTGCCCAAGAAGACCGACGGAAAGCAGCTCTCCCCCGAGCAGGAGATCGCGCTCGCTGCCGCTGCCCTGTGGCAGCTCGAGCAGGACGAGCGCGCGGCGATCGCGCCCGCCGAGCAGCCTTCGGCGCGCGACTCCGCCTGGGCGCGCGACGGGCGTCTTGCGGCGCTGCGGAGGAACGGTTGAGGTACCACGCGATCCTCGGGGGCCTGGAGCGCCTGGTCGAGGTGACCCGACGGGGGCCCGTGTATCGCGTGGCCATCCACGAAGGGACCAGCCAGGGCGGGAGCCCGCGCGTCCTCGAGGTGGACGCCGTGCACCTGGCCGGCGAGGCGATGTCGCTCCTGGTGGACGGCCAGAGCGTGCGATGCGAGGTGGAGCCCGGGAAGGATGGGAAGGTCGCCGTCCTGGTCGGCGACGAGGTGCACGAGCTGGAGATCCTCGACGAGCGCAGGCTCCGCTTGCGCCGGGCCTCGGGCAAGTTCAGCCTCGAAGGTCCGCAGCGGGTCGACTCGCCGATGCACGGGAAGGTGGTGCGGGTGCTGGCCAGGCAAGGTGACCGGGTGCTCGAAGGCCAGCCCCTGGTGGTCGTCGAGGCGATGAAGATGGAGAACGAGCTGAAGAGCCCGAAGGCTGGCGTCGTCGCCGAGCTTCACGCGCAGGAAGGGCAGGCGGTAGAGGCGGGAGCCAAGTTGGCCGTGGTGGTGTAGATGGCGACCTCTCCGCTGAGACTCGCCGCGCCTTCCCCGCAGCTGCTCACGGCGCCGACCTGGCGCCGCGAGCCGTATCTCTTGTTCTTCCCGCTGGGCGCCCTGCTCGCCTGGGCCGGCGTATTGCCGTGGCTCTTCTTCTCGGTCGGCGCGACCGGGCTGTATCGCCCGATGTTCGACGCGATTGGCTACCGCGCCGCCTTCCACCCCATCGCCCAGGTGGAGGGGTTCCTGACCTGCTTCGCGGTCGGCTTCCTCTTCACCTTCCTCCCCCGCCGCACCGGGACGGCGCCACCTACATGGTGGGAAATGGCGCTGGCGCTGGCGGCGCCGGTGGTTTCGGTGGTGTTCGCCTGGTTCGAGCGGTGGCTTCTGGCGCAGATTTCCTGGATCGCGCTCCTTGGCCTGCTGATCGGGTTCGTGGTCCGGCGCGCGGGTCGAGTCTGGCGGCGCACCCCGCCCAGCTTCGTCTGGGTGGCGGCGGGCCTGGCGATGGGCGGCGCGGGCGCGGTGCTCGCGGGCATCGGCGCGACGCTCGACAATCCCTCCTTCTGGCTGCACCTGGTCGGGCGCGGGTTGCTGCTCCAGGGGCTGTTCACCGGGCTGGTGCTTGGGATCGGCGGGCTGCTCTTGCCGGCCATCACCCGCGGCGTCGACAAGGCGGCTACGCTTTCGCCCCGCGGATGGGCGTACGCGCTCCACGCGCTGCTCGCGGCGGCGTTCGCCGCCACCTTCTTCTTGGAGTACCTGGTCTCGGTGCAGGCCGCCTACGCCCTGCGCGCCGCGATCTCGCTGGCAGTCGTGATCGGATCGCTGGAGGCGCTCCAGCCTCCGACCTTGCCCGGCTTCCACCGGCGCGTGGCGCGCTGGTCGGTGTGGATGCTGCCCGCCGGCTACCTGTGGGTGGCGGTCGCCCCCGAATACCGGCGGGCGGGCCTGCATCTGGTGTTCCTCGGCTGCTTCACTGCATTGGTGCTCGCAGTCTCCACTCAGGTCGGTCTGTCGCACGGCGCCCGCCCCGAGCCCCTGCGCGGGCGTCCCTGGCAGCTCGTCGCCTCCTGCGCCCTCCTGGTCGCGGCTCTCGTCACCCGCGTCCTGCTCGAGGTGGACCCGCTCCACTTCCACCTCTGGCTGGGCGCTTCGGCGGCTGCCTTCCTCACGGCCACGGTCCCCTGGGCGGCGCTGGCGCTGAGGCGCGCTTGAGCCAGTCCCGCTACCTCCACGGCACGGCGCCGGACGAGCAGGCGCGGCTCTCGCAGCTGAACCAACTGCTCAACGACGCGACCCTGCGCGAGCTGCGCCTGCGCGGCGGCGAGCGCATCGTCGACTTCGGCGCCGGCCTGGGGCAGCTGACGCGGGCGATGGCGCGCCAGGCGGGAGTCCGCGCGGTGGGCCTGGAGCGGAGCGCCGATCAGATCGCGGAGGCGATGCGGCAGGCAAGAGCGGCGGGCGAGGAGCATCTCCTCGATCTGCGCCAGTCCGACGTGCTCTCCGCCCAGGTGGAGCCGGGCGCATACGACCTGGCTCACGCGCGATTCGTGCTGGAGCACGTGCCCGATCCGCTTGCCGTGGTGAAGGCCATGGCCCGCGCCGTGCGTGCCGGCGGCCGCATCGTCCTCCAGGACGACGATCACGACGTCCTGCGCCTGTGGCCCGAGCCTCCCGGCCTGCGGCCGCTCTGGCAGGCGTACATGCGCACCTACGACCGGCTGGGAAACGATCCGATCGTGGGCCGGCGCCTGGTGGAGCTTCTCCACCAGGCCGGGGCGCGGCCGACCCGCTGCACCTGGCTGTTCTTCGGCGCGTGCGCCGGGGAGCCGTCCTTCCCGGCGTTCGTGGAGAACCTGCATTTCCTTCTCGCTTCGGCGCGCGACGCCCTGCTGGGGAGCGGCCTCATCGGAGCGGCCGAGATGGACGAGGCGCTCTCGCAGATCCGCCGGTTCGGCAAGCGTCCCGACGCCGCATTCTGGTACGCGGTCGCGTATGCCGAGGGCGTGAAGTGAAGTCCCGAGTTAGCCTGTAGCCCTGAGGGCGCAGATGGCCAGCAGCACGCGAAGGGTCGAGGCAGCGCTCGAACGGTGGGCCCGCGAAGTGTACGGGAAGGCCGCGCAGAAACCGGGCGGGCTGCGCCAGCCGCGCTTCGCCACCACCAGCGGCATCGAGCTGGCCGCGCTCTACGGACCGCGCGAGACCGACTACGAGGAGAAGCTGGGCTTCCCCGGAGAGTACCCGTACACCCGCGGCGTCCAGCCGACCATGTACCGGGGAAGGTTCTGGACCATGCGCCAGTACGCCGGGTTCGGGACCGCGGAGGAGACCAACCGCCGCTTCCGGTACCTGCTCGCCTCGGGCCAGACGGGCCTCTCCACCGCCTTCGACCTGCCCACGCAGATGGGCCACGACTCGGACAGCCCGCGGGCGCACGGCGAGGTAGGACGGGTCGGCGTGGCGATCGACACCGTCGACGACATGGAGCGGCTGTTCCAGGGTATCGATCTGGGCAAGGTCTCCACCTCGATGACCATCAACGCCACCGCCGCCACGCTGCTGGCCCTCTACCTGGCGGTCGCGGAGGCCCACGGGACGAGCGCGCGCGCGCTGTCCGGGACCGTGCAGAACGACGTGCTCAAGGAATACATCGCGCGCGGGACGTACATCTACCCGCCCGGCCCGTCGATGCGACTGATCACCGACCTGTTCGCCTACACGGCCGAGGCGATGCCGAAGTGGAACCCGATCTCCATCAGCGGCTACCACATCCGCGAGGCGGGCTCGACAGCGGCGCAGGAGATCGCCTTCACGCTCGCCGACGGCATCGCCTACGTGGATGCCGCGGTGAAGCGCGGCCTCGCGGTCGACTCCTTCGCCCCGCGGCTGAGCTTCTTCCTCAACGTGCACAACAACTTCCTCGAGGAGGTGGCCAAGTTCCGCGCCGCGCGGCGGCTGTGGGCGCGCACCATGCGCGAGCGGTTCGAGGCCAAGGACCCGCGCAGCTGGACGCTGCGCTTCCACGCCCAGACCGCGGGCTCCACCCTCACCGCGCAGCAGCCGGACAACAACGTGGTGCGGGTGGCCTTGCAGGCGTTCGCCGCCGTGATGGGCGGCTGCCAGTCGCTGCACACCAACTCGCGCGACGAGGCGCTGGCGCTGCCCAGCGAGGAGTCGGCTCGCATCGCGCTTCGGACGCAGCAGATCATCGCCGCCGAGAGCGGAGCGGCCGACCTGATCGACCCGCTGGGCGGCGCGTACGCGCTGGAGGCGCTCACCGACGATCTGGAGGAGAAGGCGATCGCTTACCTGATGCGCATCGATTCGATGGGCGGGATGGTGCAGGCGATCGCCTCCGGGTATCCGCAGCGGGAGATCGAGGAAGCGGCCTACCGCTACCAGAAGGAGATCGAGGGCAAGGAGCGCGTGATCGTCGGGGTCAACGACTTCGTCAGCCAGGGGGAGCCGCCGTTCGAGACCCTGAAGATCGATCCGCGCCTGGAGGAGCAGCAGGTGGAGCGGCTGCGGGCGTTCCGGGCGGCGCGCTCGCAGGAGGCGGCCCAGCGCGCGCTCTCTACCCTGAAGCGGGCGGCGCAGGGGACGGACAACGTGCTGCCGCACATCGTCGCGGCGGTGAAGGCGCGCGCGACCCTGGGCGAGATCGCGAACTCGCTGCGCGAGGTGTTCGGCGAGCACGGCCGCGCTTCCTGAGCGTCGATTCCGGCGCGGAGCTATCCTGGCCGCGTGATCAGCGTCCTCTTGCCCGCGCGGAACGCCGAGGCGACCGTCGATGCGGCGCTGCAGGGAATCCTGGCGCAGCGCGGAGCCCCTCCGTTCGAGGTGGTCTGCGTGGACGACGCCTCCTCCGACGGGACCAGGGAGGCGCTCCTGCGATGGGCGCGGCCGGATGACCGCGTGCGGGTGGTGGACGGCGCCGGGCGCGGCCTGGTCGCCGCGCTGCAACTCGGGCTCCTGCGTTGCCGGGGCGAGCTGATCGCGCGCATGGACGCGGACGACCTCGTCCATCCGGACCGGCTCCGGCTGCAAGCGGAAATGCTCGAGCGGGACGCGTCGCTGGGCGCCGTCGGCAGCCTGGTGCGCTGCTTCCCCGGGCCGCTGGCGCCGGGCCTCGCCAGGCTCGAGGCCTGGCTCGATTCGGTGGTCACTCCCGAGCAATGCGAGGCGGCGCGCTTCATCGAGGCGCCGCTGGTGCATCCCAGCACCACTTTCCGGCGCGCTGCGCTCGAGGCGGTCGGTGGCTGGCGCGACGCAGGATGGGCGGAGGATTGGGACCTCCTCCTCCGGCTGGTTGCGGCCGGCTGGCGGCTGGCGAAGGTGCCCCGGGTCCTGCTTTACTGGCGCGACTCGCCGGACCGGCTCACGCGCACGGGCCGCGCATACGCGCCCGAGCGCATGATCGAGCTGCGCGCCGAGCACCTGGCGCGAGGGCCGCTGCGGGAGCGTTCCTTCGACGTGTGGGGAGCCGGGCCCACCGGCAAACGGCTGGCGCGCGCGCTCGAGGTCCACGGACTGCGGCCCCGGCGCTTCTGGGACGTGGACCCGCGCAAGCGCCTCGCCCGCGGCTCCAAGGTCGCCCCCGCCGCCGAGCTTCGCGCCCCCGACGGAGGACTGATCCTCTGCGCTGTGGGCGCGGCGGGGGCGCGGGAGGACATCCGCGCAGAGCTCCTGACGCGCGGGTTCCACGAGGGGCGCGACTTTCTCTTTGCCGGGTGACTTCCCTCACCGATGATCGGTTTCGCCCGTGGTAGCGTATTCGCTGCGCGGGTTTGTCGCCCCGGGAGAGACGTTGTCGGGAGCGGAGCAGATCGGCCGGCTGCTGGTCTCGAGGGGATACCTCGACGACCGGTGGATGCGGAGCGCGCTGGCCGGGACGCCCGGATCCGCGGCCTTCCTGGAGCGGGTGCTGGAGAGCGGGGCGCTGAACGAGCCCGAGCTGCTCTCCGTCATCGCCGAGCACGCCGGCATGCCGGCCGTGGATCTGTCGCGCACCGCCGTGCCGCTCGCCGCCCTCGAGCTGATTCCGCGGCCGGTCGCCGAGGCGGACGTGATCCTCCCTCTCTCCACCGAGGGCGCCCGCCTGCACGTAGCGGTGGACTTCACCTCCTACACGCAGGAGACGCTGTCCGAGCTGCAGTTCATCACCGGAATGCTGGTGTCCCCCTACGCGGCATTGCCCGCCACCCTGGAGAAGGCGATCGCGGCCGCCTACGAGGCGCGCGAGCGCGGCGACGAGGCGTGGCACGGCGAAGGCCTCTCGCGCGAGGCGCCGCCGGGGATCGCCGCCATCCGGCCCGGGGAGATCGGCGTGCGCACCGACGAGGTGGACGTCCCGACCATCGAGATCGATGAGCTGGCGTTCGAAATCGAAGGCGCCGGCGCCCCGGCCGACGAGGAAGTGGTGCACCAGGAGACCGTGCGCGTCGGCCCCGCCCGGGTGCTGGTGGTGGACGACGAGCCGGAAATCCTCAAGATGCTGGAGAAGTCGCTGCGCGCCGAGGGGTACGCGGTGGAGACGGCGCGCGACGGGCTGGAAGCGGAGCAGAAGCTGAAGGGCCCGCCGCCCGACCTGGTGGTGCTGGACGCCATGCTCCCGCACGTGCACGGCTTCGAGCTGTGCAGCCGGATCAAGGGAGACCCGCGGCTGCGCAACGTGCCGGTGCTGATGATGAGCGCCGTCTACCGCGGCTGGCGGTTCGCGCAGGATGCCCGCGAGGCCTTCGGTGCGGACGACTACATGGAGAAGCCGTTCCACCTGGCGGACGTGCTTCGTCGGGTGCACGACCGGCTGGAGAGCCCGAAAGGCATGTCGGCCGAGCAGAAGGAGGCCGCGGAGCGTGCCTACAAGGAAGGGGTGGAGCACCTCTCGCACGGCCGCCCCGGGAAAGCGCGCGGCTCGCTGGAGCAGGCGGCGAAGACCGACCCGTTCTCGGCCCGCAACCACTTCGCCCTCGGACGCGCGCTGCGCGAGACGGGCGAGGCCTTCCGCGCGATGAGCGCATACGAAAAGGCCGTCGAGCTGCGGCCCACCCATTTCGCCGCACTCTGCAGCCTGGCTGAGCTGTATCTGGAGAAGGGTTTCCGCCGCAAGGCCGTCGAGGCGCTGGAGCGCGCTCTGATCTGCGCCCCGGACGGCCGCACCCGCGAAGGAATCCGCACCCGCCTGCTGCGCTTACTGTAGCCCACGACTCGCTTCCGTTGACGGCTCTGCCGCCGTTGCGACGCTCTTCGATCCGGCGCCTCGGCGCCTCCACAAGGGGGAACTCGCTCTCATGATTCGTCACTTCTTCCCCCCCGCCGAGCAATTCCAATTGGCGCGTGGCCGCTCCTAACGCGCCGCGTCCCGGCCCAGAACAAGTCGAGGCACGTAACGATCGTGCCCGCTCCATGAAGGCGCGGCCGTAGGTCTTTTCCGCTGCGTGCTGATTGTGGCTACGGCACATCAGCCGGATGCGATCTTCATCGTGCAGATGCGTGAGCGCGAATCCG
>DATFTN010000065.1:0-26138 GCA_035261845.1 Myxococcales bacterium
ACCGGTACCAGTGGTGCGGCGACCTTCACGACGATCTGCAGCAGTTCGCTCAGCTCGCCGGCGCGCCGCTGGGGTCGCGCCAGCTGGCTGGGTTCCTTCGCGAAGAGCTCCCGGCCGAGCACGAGAAGGAGCGGGCGCGCCTGCAGCGCTGGATGCGCGCCTCTGGCCTCGAGCGGACTTCGCCGGACGCGGCCCGCGAGTGGCATGTCGCGCCGGACGCCGACACGCTGGTTCCCTCGCCGGCTCCGGCGGCGCGGACGCAGCCGGACGGCGGGCCGGGACGAGCCTGGGCCGCGGAATCCCCGACGGTCGAGGTGGACAGCGCGATCCTCGAGGAGCAGCACGGCGCGACCCAGCCGACGCACGTGCTCGGGCCCGGGGAAGGAACGGTGCCGCAGTTCGACAGCTCGGGGGAACCGACCGCCGCGCGCCGCGCCGAGCGGAGGGGCGCGCTGACCAGGCCCCGGAAGGCGCGCGCCGGTTCGCACGTCCGGTGGCTCGGCGCGGGTGCGGCGGTCGGGCTGATCGCGCTGATCGGATTCGCGTACCTCGGCCTGCGCCGCGGACCCGGCAAGGTCGTCGTGACGGTCACACCCGCGGTGGCGGCCGAGCTCATGGTGGACGGCAGGTCCTCGGGGCCGCTGCCGCCGTTCGCACGGCTGCTCCAGCCTGGGCGCCATCGCCTCGAGGTCCGGGCCTCGGGGTACAAGCCGTTCACCGCGATCGTCGAGCTCGGCCGGCGTCCGGTGGAAGTCGAGGCGGCGCTCGCCCGGGAGGAGCCCCCCGAACCGGTTCCGGCTCCGGCCGGGACGCCCGTGCCTGAAACGCGCACGGAGACGGTCGCGTCGGTGCCGGCCGAACAGCGCGGGACGACGCGCGGGACGCAGCGGCGCCGTCCGCACCAAGGCGGGCGTCTGTTGGCGGCGAGTACTCCCATGGTCGTCCCGACCGAGTCCGCCGGGGCCGACTCGCCCGAGTCCGACGAGACAGCGGCAGTTGCCGTGGCACCGCAACCGGCACCGGCCGAGGGCGCCGGCACCGGCGGCGACGACGGAGCAGCCCGCTTGCACGTCATCAGCGAGCCCATCGGGGCGGAGATCCGGCTCGCCGGAAGATCGATCGGCCGCGCGCCCCTGACGACCGACGTCCTCGAGCCCGGCCGCGACTACGACTTGAGCGCCAGCCTCGAGGGGTACGTGAGCGTGCGCCGGCTGGTGCGGACGGGCAGCGGCGTGACCGACGTGACGCTGGCGCTGCCGCTCCAGCCGATCGCGGGCGCCTCCCCCGCGGTCGCGCGCGCGGAGGCGCAGGCGCACCCTGCCGCGGCGCTGATCGGCTACCTGGTCACCAACACGCGTCCCGCCGCGCGGGTGAGCATCGACGGACGCGAGACGGGCCGCTGGACCCCGGTGCCGGAGGCGAACCCGATCGCGTTGCCCGCCGGGGCGCACACCATCCTGTTCGAGACGGCCGACGGGAAGCGGCTCGAGGAGACCCTGCAGATCGAGCCGGGCAAGACGGCCCGTCTGGTCCGCGAGCTCGCAAAATAAAAAAAAATTTATTTTTTGTCCAATGTCTGGTCACCCCAGAGCGTTGGCGGCGGATCGGCGTGGCCGTACTCCCAGCGGGCGCGCCCCTCGGCCACGTTCCAGTCCACGTACTTCTGCGGCGACTGCTTGCGTACCACGGTGAGGTTGCTGCCTTCCGGGTTCAGCTGCACCGAGGCGACTTCCAGGAAGACCCGCTCGACCTGCCGGAGCGCCAGCCGCGCGTCGCGCGGACGCCGCGTGTCGTGGAA
Source organism: Myxococcales bacterium (assembly GCA_035261845.1). Classification (GTDB taxonomy): domain Bacteria; phylum Myxococcota; class Myxococcia; order Myxococcales; family 40CM-4-68-19; genus VBKO01. The sequence continues at coordinate 1,799 of DATFTN010000065.1, forward strand.
GAGCATGCAGCCGCCCACCGCGAGCATCGGCCAGGCCCGTTCCGCGAACCCGGCGCGCAGGCGGTTGGCGCCGTCGTCGAAGATCAGCTCGAAAGGCCCCTCCACCGCGCGCCAGAAGCCGCGGTAGGGAACGAAACGGACTTCGCGCGGGATGCCCAGGCGCCGGAGGTTCTCGCGGGTGCGCTCCACCCACTGCGGCTTGGTCTCCACCGTGACGATCTCGGCGCCCTCGGGAGCCGATTGGGCCAGCACCTGCGTCGACGCGCCCGCCCCGAACTCCAGGATGCGACGCGCCCCGGCCGCCGAGCGCGCGAGCAGCGCAGCGTCCTCGCGCGAGATGTCGCCGACGTAGCGGAGCGGGGTGCCGCTCATCCGAGCGGTTTCAGGCGGCGGACGTAGAGCGCCTCTCCGCCCAGCGCGAATCCGTGCTCCTCGAAGAACTCGTGGCGGTGGTCGCGCGCCGCGGGCAGCCTGAGCTCGACGCGCTTGCACCCCAGCGCCTCCGCGCGCCGCATGGCCTGCTCGAGCAGGTCGCTCCCCACGCCCTTGCCCCGCTGCCCCGCCTCGACCGCGAACAGATCGATGCAGGCGACCCGGCCGCCCAGCCGCAGCTGCGGCCGGTGCGAGAGGGTCAGGACGGCGAACACGCTCCCGTAGGAGACGGCGTGGTGCGCGACGAACGATTCCATCTCCGGGTGCTGGACGACCCAGGAGAGCACGGTCTCCTGCTCGCCCAAGGGAACCACCCATCCGTCGGCGGCGAGCAGCCGGAACAGCACGTCTTTGTCGCTCCGCTTGAGCGGGCGGATGCGATACTCCTTCGCAGGAACGGCGGGCGGCCGCGACACGACAGGCAACGGCATGAAAATACTCGACCACAAAACGGGCGCTTGGGTCCAGCCCCCGGCTATTTCCGGGCCACCGCCGACGCCAGCTCGGCGTCGATCATCTGCTTGAACGCGTCGATCGGCTGCGCTCCGACCAGCTTCTTTCCGTTGATGAAGAAGGTGGGCGTCCCCTGGGCGCCGACCGCGTTACCGGCGGCCATGTCCGCCTCGATCTGCGCCGTGTTCTTCCGGCCCTCGATGGACGCGTGGAACCGGTCCATGTCCAGGCCCAGCTGCCTGGCCACCTCGTTGTAGAGCGCGGGGCTCAACTGCCCTTGCTTCTTGAACAAAGCGTCGTGGAACTCCCAGAACCTGCCCTGCTCGTGCGCGGCCATGGCTGCCTCGGCGGCGGGCATGGCGTTGGGGTGGAACGACAGCGGCTGGTTCTTCCAGGCAAACCGGATCTTTCCTTTGTATTCATCCCGCAGCTGCTGCAGGGTCGGCTCCACCCGGCCGCAGAACGGGCACTGGAAATCCGACCACTCGACGATCGTCACGGGCGCGCCCTTCGGGCCCAGGACCGGCGCGTCGCCGATCTCGATCTTCACCGCCGCCTGCTGCTCGGGCTGCGGCTGCGCCTGCCCCAGGGACTGGACGTTCTGCGCCATGAGCACCTCGTAGAGTTTCTCCGGCTTGACCCCCTTCTTCTCCGCCGCGTTGGCCTTCTCGATCTGCTCGTCGATCACCGGCTTGAACGCCTCGAAAGGTTGCGCTCCGGAGATGAACCGGCCGTTGATGAAGAACGCCGGCGTGCCGTCGGCGCCCACCTGGTTCGCGTACTTCGAGTCGCCCTCGATCGCGGAAGCGATCTCCGGGGACTCCTTGTCCTTGCGCCAGCGCGACAAGTCGAGGCCGATCTGCTTCGCCCACTCCTCGTACTTCGCCTCGGACAGCTCGGTCTGGTGCTGGAACATCAGCTCGTGCATCTGCCAGAACTTGCCCTGCTTGTGCGCCGCCATGGCCGCCTTCGCCGCGGGGAGCGCGTTGGGGTGGAAGGAGAGCGGCTCGTTGCGCCAGACCAGCTTCACCTCGCCCTTGTACGTCTCGAGGATCTTCTTCAGCGTCGGCTCGGCGCGCGAGCAGAAGGGGCACTGGAAATCGGAGAACTCGACGATGGTCACCTTGGCGTGCTTGGCGCCGGTCCAGGGAGAATCGGTCCCCAGGTCGACGTTGCGCGCTAGCGCGGCGGGCGGCGGTTGCGGAGGCGGCGCGGGCGGCGCGGTCTGCCCGTCCTTCACCAGCGCCTCGTAGAGGTCGCCGCGGGAGACGCCCTTCGCCAGCGCGGCGTCTGCGCGCTTCATCGCCGCGTCGATCACCACCTTGAACTGCTCGAACGGCTGGGCGCCCGCGACGCGCTGCCCGTTCACGTAGAAGTAAGGCGTCCCGTTGGCTCCCAGCGCCCGCGCCTGCGTCTGGTCCGCTTCGACCTGGTCCTTGGTCTCCTGGGAATCCGCGTCGCGGTGGAAGCGGTCCAGGTCGAGCCCCAGGTCGCGCGCCATCTGGTCGATGCGGTCGGGCTTCAGCCCGTTCGGCGTGCGCGCGATGTTCGCTTCGAACAGCTTGTCGTGCATCTGCCAGAACTTGCCCTGCTTGCCGGCGGCGATCGCCGCGTGCGCGGCATACGGTGCGTCCGGATGGATGGGGAGCGGATTGTGCTTGAAGGCGAAGCGGACGTCCTTGCCGTAGCGGCCCTCGACCTGCTTCAACACGTCGATGGCGCGGCCGCAGAACGGGCACTCGAAGTCGGAGAACTCGACGATGGTGACCTTGGCCTCGGCGTCGCCCTTCGCGGGCGCGGCGCCGACCGGCACCTTGTAGACGATCTCGGAACCGGGAGGGAGCGGGACCGGCGGCGCGCGGTTGTCGGCCCGGAGCGGGATGCCCACCGAGCCGCCGGAATGCATCTGCACGCCGACGAAGTAGCCGATCGCTCCGCTCACGCACGCAGCCACCGCGACGTTCCAAGCGTTCTTCACGGTTCAATCTCCTCGGACCTACAAAAACAGCCGGACTTGGTCATGCATTTCCGTGCTTTCCGACCTGCCGGCACCCGCCAGCCCCGAATCATACCTGGATCCCGTAGACCACTTGCGCCGCCTTGGCCAGCAGGGCCTGCGTCAGCCGCGCCGCCGAGGCCTCGTCCGCGCAGGTCGCCGTGAGGCGCAGCAAGGCGCCGGCCGCGTCCACCTTGAGGAACTCGACCCGCGGGGGAGGAGCGGAGCGCTCCAGCCCGGGCTCCGCCCCGGCCACGCCGAGCAGCGCCTCCATGGCGGAGCGGGCATCGCCTCTGGGCGGAACCAGCACCTCGGTCCGCACCAGGCGCGATACGGAGCCGAGAGTCAGGTTCTTGACCACTTCGGTGGAAAGCGTCTCGTTGGGGACGATCATCCGCTTTCCGTCCCAGAGCCGGATCACGGTGAAGAGCAGGGTGATGTCCTCGACCGTCCCCCGCTCGCCGCGCAGCTCGATCTCGTCGCCGATGCGGACCGGCTGCGCGAAGGCGATCGTCACGCCCGCGACGGCGTTGCCCAGCGTGCTCCGCGCCGCGAACCCGACGATCAGGCCCGAGATGCCCGCCGAGGCGAGGAGTCCGGCGGAGAAGCCCCGCAGCTCGGGGAACTGGCCCAAGCCGATGGCGATCGCCACCACCCAGATGACGGCGTGGACGATGCGCCGGATGATCTGCAGCCGGGTGACCGATTCCGGCTGCAGCGTGCCGCTCAGGCGGTGCTTCTCCAGATTGCGGTGGACTGCGGAGTTGACGAAGCGGCTGAGCAGGGCCGCCGCGACCAGCATGACCAGCACGACCACGATTCCGCGCGGATTCAAATCGCCCAGGACGTCGCGCAAGAGCGAGGTCGTCCCGCCGGCGCCGGGTGGCGGTCCTTCGAGCACGGTGGGGGAAGCTCGCAACGGCCAGCGCCGCCGTCAAGCCGGAGGCAGGGAGGTATGGGAGTGTGGGGGGAAGGGGCGGGAGGAATCCGGCACGGCCGGCGGTTGCTGAAGTACAGTAAAAGGAACAGTGGACCAACCCCACGCACCACCTGGATCCGGCGCCGGCAAGGGCGCCGTCGTGGCAGCCCTGCTGCTGCTCGGCGGCGGTCTGGCTGCGCGCGCCCAAGAAGCCCCGGCCCCGGCCGCGGACGCCGGGCAGCCGCAGGCTGCAAGCGCCCCTGCGGCAGACGCGGGGCAGACGAAAGCGGAGCCTCAGACGAAAGCGCAGGCGCAGACCCAGCAAGACCTGACGCCGCCGGGCGAGTCGGGCGACAGCCAGGACTCCGCCGACGACGAGCGCGCGGTCGAGCGGGCGATCGAGAACGTGGTGACCGAGGACGCCGGGCCCGACGCGGGCTCGCCCGACCACCCGGCCGAGGTGAACGCGGTGCCCGCCACCGCGGCCAACGCCGTGGCGCAGCACGCGAGCCACCTGGAAGGGCTGGCGCTGTGGAGGAAGGCCAAGCTCACCGGCACCGGCGACGCCCTGGGCTATTTCGCCGACTCCCCGGACGGAAAGCGCGTGCGCATCTCGGTCGAGCCGGCGCTGCAGAAGCAGATGGCCAAGCTGATGCGGACGTACCAGCCGATGCAGAGCGCGCTGGTGGCGATCGATCCGAAGACGGGCAAGGTGTTGGCGCTGGTCGAGTACGCCAAGGACGGCAAGTCCGACGGGCTGGCCATCAAGCCGCTATACCCGGCGGCCTCGGTCTTCAAGATCATCACCGGAGCCGCGCTGCTCGAGGCGGGCGTCTCGCCGGACGCCGAGACCTGCTACCACGGCGGGCTGCGCGGGATCGTCGGCAGGCTGCTCGAGGACAAGCCGCACAGGGACCGGCGCTGCATGTCGCTCTCCATGGCGCTGGCCAAGAGCGCCAACGTGGTGTTCGCCAAGATGGCGGTGAAGCACCTCGACGGCGAGTCCCTGCGCAAGGCGGCGGAGCGGTTCCTCTTCAACCGGCCCATCTGGGACGTTCCGGTGGAGGCCTCCCCGGCCGACATCCCCGACGGAAAGCTCGACCTGGCGAAGAGCGCCGCCGGCTTCGGCAAGGTGAAGCTCTCCCCCTTGCATGCCGCGCTGATCGCCGCCGCCGTGGGGAACGGCGGCATCGCCTACGAGCCCAGCCTGATCGAAGAGGTGGACGGCGTTGCGTTCAAGGCCACCGAATCGTCGCGCCTGCTCAAGGAAGAGACCGCCGCCGCGCTGCGCGACATGATGAAGTCCACGGTGACTGACGGCACCGCGACCTCCTCGTTCCGCGAGCGGGGCCGCTCGGTGCTGGGCGACATCTCGGTGGCCGGGAAGACGGGCTCGCTCTCCAACCACCGGCGGCCGTTCATGGACTACTCCTGGTTCGTCGGCTTCGCCCCGGCCGACGATCCCAAGATCGCGGTGGCCGCCGTGGTGGTGAACGGGCTCAAGTGGCGCATCCACGCTCCCTACGTTGCGCGGGAGGCGTTTCGCGCGTATCTGGTCGGAGGCGCCCTCGGGCAGCCGCCCGTGGCGCGCGTCCACCGGCGGCATCGCCGGCACAGGTAGCGAATGCGCGAGGTCGTCCTCTACACCCGGTCCGGCTGCTGCCTCTGCGACGAGGCGAAGCACGCTCTCCAGGTGGCCCGCGCGCAAGTGCGCTTCATCCTGCGCGAGGTGGACATCGACTCGGACCCCGCGCTCCAGGCTGCGCACCGGTTCGACGTCCCGGTGATCGAGATCGACGGCCGCCGCGCGTTCAAGCACCGGGTGACGCCTCGCGAGCTGGTGGAAAGGCTGTCCCGGTGACCGAGCAATCGCGCAGCTATTCGAGCATGCCCAAGGCGGCCCGGCGCACCTGGGTGGTGCCGCGCTGGCTGAAGGAGGCGTTCGTCGCCTTCGCGCTGGTCGCCATCGCGGCGGTGGCGGTGAGCAAGGCGGTGCAGCACTTCGGCGGCAAGGTGGACCGCGCGGCGGGCGCGATGGACGCGGACGAGCTGCGCGCAACCCCGGCGCCCGCCTTCTCTCTGCCCGATCGGGACGGCAAGCCCGTCGATCTCTCCGCGTACCGGGGGAAGGTGGTCTTGCTGAACTTCTGGGCCACCTGGTGCCCGCCCTGCCGGGACGAGGAGCCCTCGCTGCGGAAGCTGACCGGCGCGATGGACCCGGGGACCTTCCAGCTGGTGGCGGTCAGCGTCGACGAAGGCGGGTGGCCGGCGATCGACAAGTTCTTCGGCAGCAACCGTCCGCCGTACGCGGTCGCCCTCGACCACGAGGCCCGCATCTCGCAGATCTACGGCACCACCAAGTTCCCGGAGAGCTACCTGATCGACTCCTCCGGGACCCTGCGCCTGAAGTTCATCGGCCCCCGCAACTGGACCGACCCCGCCGTCTTCACCCTCCTCTCCAGCTACGGCGCCTCGAAGCGCGGCTAGGTACTGAGGAGGCGGCGGATCAGGTCGCGGAGTTGGCCCGGATCGAAGGGTTTTTCGATCTGGGGGTTCGGGACGCGGCGGAGGAAGTCTCGGGCGGCCTCGGTGAAGGCGCCGCCCGAGAGGAAGACCATCCGTTCGGCGAGTTGCGGGCGGGTGCGCAACAGCTCCGCGTGCAGCTCCATGCCGGTCATCTCGGGCATCATCAGATCGGAGATCACCAGGTCGAACTGCTCCCGGGCCAGCACCTCCAGCGCCGCGCGCCCTCCTTCCACGAAGACCACTTCGTGATCGCGCGAGAGCGTGCGGCGGACCGCGCGCGCCACCAAGGCATCGTCCTCCACCAGCAGGATCCGGCTTCGCGAGGCGGCCGGAGCGTTCTTCGGCGGTGCCGCCGTGTCGGATTGCCAGGCCGGGAGCGTCACGCGAAAGGCGCTGCCGAGCCCCGGTTTGCTCTCCGCCTCGATCCGGCCGCCCAGCGAGTCCACGATCCCGTGGCAGATGGATAGACCGAGCCCGGAGCCGGACCCGACCGGCCGGGTGGTGAAGAAGGGATCGAAGACCCGAGCGAGCACCTCGGGGGACATGCCCGCCCCGGTGTCGCGCACTTCGAGCACCATCTCGCCGCCGCCGCCCGTCCACACCGAGACGCGCACTTCGTTGCGGTCCGCGTCGCCCTCCGGGATCGATTGCGCCGCGTTGAGGATCAGGTTCACGAGCACCTGCCCGAGGTGCGCCTCGCTCGCCTCGACCTGGGGAGCGGGTTGGAAGTCGCGCACCACCCTCGCGCGGTGGCGCAGCTCGTTGGAGAGGAGGTTCAGGACCCGCTCGGCCACCAGCGGCACGTCGAGCGGCTGGCGGCGCTCGTCGAGCCCGCGGGAGAAGACCTTCAGGCCGCGGACGATCTCGGCCACCCGGTCCGCGCCCCGGTGCGCCTCGGCGACCGCCTCGAGCAGGTCGCGCGTGTGCGGCGTATCGGGGAGCATCTTGGCCAGCTCCTGCTCGAGGAGCGCCAGGTTCGCCAGCACCGAGGCGAGCGGGTTGTTGATCTCGTGCGCCAGCCCGCCGGAGAGGGTGCCCATCGAGGCCATCCGCTCGGAGAAGACCAGCTGCGCCTGGCGCCGGGCCCGCTCCTCCTCCGCGGCGCGCTCCGGACCGGTGTCGCGCATCACCAGGAGCGCCCCCGCGATGATCCCCGAGCCGTCGCGGAGCGGGACGGCCGTGTCGACGATGGCCCGCTCCATCCCTCCCTTGGCCACCAGGAGCCCGAGGGCGCCGGGGCTGCGGGCCACGGCCTCGCCGCGGAGGGCGCGCTCGACCAGGTCGTCGAGCGTCCCGCGATCCTCCGCCTCGACGATCCGCACCACCTCGGAGAGCTTCTTTCCCCGGGCCTCGTCGGCGGGCATCCCGGTCAGCGTCTCCGCGCGGCGGCTCATCCGGGTGACGCAGCCGCTGCGGTCGACCGCGACCAGGGCGTCGCCGATGCTGTCGACGAGGGCCTCCAGAACCTCCTGCGGGTCCTTCATGGAACCGGCGCCCGAGTTGGTGTAGGTTTAAACCACACCTTCAACCACATAGAGCCATCCGTGTGTCGGGAGGCCGGTCGCAAGTGTCGCAGGCGGCAGGCCCTTTGCGGGTTGCCGCGCCGCAGCGGGGGCCGCGCATCTGGTCGGGCAGCCTACCGGGCGGTCTCAGCCCCGGCAAGTTGTCGACAGTTCCTAGGACTTGGGTTTACCTGTCCAGAAACTGGACGGCGCCTTTTCGGGCTGTACGGCCAGTCGAACGTCGGGCTATAAGCGGGCCAACGAGCGTCTTGGGACGTTCACGTACGGAGGACGGGCGCGTGGCGACGCAGGTCGTGCTGATGGGGCTCGGCGCCATCGGGCGACTGATCGCCCGGGCCGTCCTCACCCGGACCGACCTGGAGATCGTCGCCGCCGTGGACCTCGATCCACAGCGCGTCGGGCGCAAGCTGTCCGACGTGATCGACGCGCCTTCTCCCGAGGTGATCATCACCTCGGACGCCGGGGCGGCGCTGAAGAAGGCGCAGCGCGGGGTGCTCTTGCACGCCACCGGCAGCCGGCTGGACCGCGTCGAGGGCGAGCTGGCGCAGGCGCTCTCGGCCGGGCTCGCGGTGGTGTCCACCTGCGAGGAGCTTTCGTATCCCTGGCTGCGCCACCCAGAGATCGCCGAGCGGCTCGACCGGATCGCCGAGCGCCGGAAGGTCGCCCTGCTGGGCACGGGCGTGAACCCGGGATTCGTGCTCGACCGGCTGCCGGCCACCTTGGGCAACGTGGTCGGACGGGTCGACCGCGTGCAGGCCCGGCGGGTGGTGGACGCCCGCACCCGGCGGCTGCAGCTGCAGCGCAAGGTCGGCGCGGGCTTGAACGAAGAAGAGTTCGACCGCGGGGTCGACGACGGCACCGTCGGCCACGTGGGGCTGATGGAGTCGGCGGCGCTGGCGGCGCTCGGGGTCGGCCTGGAGGTGGACGAGGTCGACGAGGACATCGACCCGGTCGAGGCCGACGACGACGTGCAGGGAGAAGGCTTCACGGTTCCCCGGGGAGGCATCGTGGGGGTGCACCAGGTCGCGCGGGCGTTCCACGAAGGCAAGGAAGTCGCGCACCTGGAGCTGACCATCGCGCTCGGGGCGCCGGACCCCCGGGACGAGATCGAGCTGATCGGGGATCCGGGGCTCAAGTGCATCATCCCCGGCGGAGTGCCGGGCGACAAGGCGACCGCCTGGTCGGTCGCCCACGCCGCCCCGCTGGTGGCCGGTGCCGAGCCTGGACTGATCACTGTATTGGACCTGCCTGCGGGCAGATGAGGAGCGTAGCGCCGTGGATCGCAATGCCATCGGTCGCGAGTCGAAGGCGGCCCTCAACGAGGTGGAGAAGGGCGCGATCCGCCGCTTCGCCGAGGCGGTCGGCGAGACGAACCCGATCTACTTCGAGGAAGCCGCGGCGCGTGCCGCCGGGTACCGCAGCGTGGTCGCTCCGCCGACGTTTCCCACCACCCTCCGCGCCGGCAGCGACCTGCGCGAGGGCCTGCTCCTTTCGCCCGGAAAGCACCTCCTCCAGGCGGAGCAGAGCTTCGAATACGCCCGGCCGATCGTGGCCGGAGACAAGCTGACCGTCCGCAGCAAGGTGGCCGAGGTGTCGCAGCGCAATACCCCCAGCGGTCTCACCGACGTCGTGGTGATCGAGGACGAGGGGAAGGACGAGACGGGCGCGGTCGTCTACCGGTCGCGCCAGCTGTGGGTGGTGCGCACCGCGCCCAAGCACGCGCCGGGAGAGCTCCATGAGTAGCCGAAGCGCCGCCAAGAAGATGCGGCCGCCTCCCAAGGCAGCCGCCAAGGTCGCCAAGGCGCCGGCGAAGCCGAAGGCGCGCAAGCTGGCCAAGGTGACCCGGTTCCCCAAGGTGGGGAAACACGCGGAGAAGAAGCGACCGCGAAAGGCCACGCCGCCCGCCCGCTCCTCCGCCAAGGCTCCGCCGCCCAAGGCAGCGCTGAAGAAGCCGCTTCCGCCCTTGCCCCCGCTCACTCCGCCCAAGCAGGTGCAGCCGCCCAAGCAGAGCCTGGCGCGGTCGTTCTATTGGAGCGAGCTGCGGGTGGGCGACGACCTGCCGCCGCTCTCGAAGCCGGCCATCGACCGGGTGCAGATCGCCCGCTATGCGGCGGCCTCGAACGACTTCAACCGGCTGCACCTCGACGAGCCCTTCGCGCACGCGCTGGGGTTCCCGGGCTTGTTCGCGCCGGGAATGCTGGCGATGGGGTTCGTCGGCCAGCTGCTCACCGCCTGGCTCCGGCGCGGGCACGTCCGCAGGCTGGCGGCCCGGTTCGTGAAGATCGTCTGGCCGGGCGACGAGCTGACCTGCCGGGGACGCATCGCGGAGCTGCGCAAGGAGAACGGCGCCTGCTACGCGGACGTGGAGCTGTGGGCGGAGAACCAGAAGGGAGAGCTGGTGCTGCGCGGGCAGGCGACGTGCGAGCTGTACGAGTCGCCGGCGATGGGAGGGGGAGGGGACGCAGGAGGGCTCCTGTTCGCGTTGCAGGGGCAGGCGGCTGGCGCGATCGGGCAGGCGCAGCCGAAGGGCGGCAAGGCGCCGCCGCGGAAGCGGTGACGATCAGGCTTGGGGCCGCGGTGGTGGGGGCGATCTGCGCCGCGGCGTGCGCGTCGGGGAAGGCGGCGTCGACGGCGACCGCGACACCGACAGCGACGGCGACGGCGACACCGACGGCGAGATCGACAGCGACAGCCAGTTTGACGGGGGTGGGGGGGAAGGCGCTGTCGCAGCGGGAGCTGCTTTCGCGTGCTGCGGCGGCGTGGGCGAGGAGGGATGAACCGGGGTTGATGGAGGATGCGATCCGGTATTGGGAAGAGGCAGCCTTGCAGCCACCGGTGCCGGTGGAGGCGCTGACCTCGGCGGCCAGGGCGCGCAGGATGCGGATCGAGCGGCTGGGGATGACGGCGGATGGGCTGCACGAGACGGCCCGCGATGCCGGGGCTTGTGCGGACGATGCGCGGAGGGCGTGGGCGGCGTTGGAGCCCGATGCGGCGGCGATGGCGGCAGCGGGACGGCCGCTGGCGGAGGTGCTGGGACGGATCGGGGCGCGGGCGGCCGAGCCGCTCTACCTCGAGGCGGCGTGCACGGCGGCGTGGGCCAGGGCGCAGGGTTTCACGCCGTTGATCGAGCGGCGGGGAGAGCTGAGGCAGATGCTCGGCCGGGTGGGGGAGCTGTCGCCGGATCTCGACGAGGCGGGCGCGGAGCGCGAGCTGGGGAAGCTGTACGCGGCGCTGCCCGCGTACGCGGGGGGCGACCTGCGCGAGTCGCGCGCGCACTTCGAGGCGGCGTTGGCCCGGGCGCCGTCTTCGGCGCGCACCCGGATCGTCTTCGCCCGGACCGTCGGGGTGAAGGCGCAGGACCGCGCCTTGTTCGAAGCCCAGCTGCAGGCCGCCTCGGGCGCGGAGGACGAGGCGCTCGCGTCGGAGGCGAAAGAGCTCCTGGCCCGGGAAGACGAGCTGTTCGGCCCGGCCGAGGCGGCGCAGCCGATCCCGGGCGGACCGACGCGCTGAAGCCCCGAAAAAAAAATTTATTTTTTTTTCTGGGGTAGGGGAGTACCCCCCACACCTGGGCGCACCCGCCAGCTTTGCACTCTAGCGGCTGCGCACCAGGGCGGTGGCGGGATCCAGCTGGGCGGCCGCGCTTCCGCCCGGGCCGCCAGCGCCGGCGCGCGCAGCTCGGGCGTCAGATCCTGGTCGGGCGATTGGAGCACGGAATCGAGCAGCGCGCGCGCTCCACTGGCGTCGCCCTGGCCCTGCCGGGTCAGGGCCACCTGCGCGCGTGCCTTCCCGATCATGGAGCGCAGCGCGGTCAAACTCGCCGGACCCGATGCGTCCTCCGCGGGACGGTTCGGCCGCGCGACCCGTTCGCTACTGGAAACGGGACCGCTCCGCCTAGAAACGGGAGCGCTTCGCCTCCCAGGATCCGGGCAGGTCCGGCCGCCCGCCGAAGAACGAGCCGGTCCAGGACCCGTCGCGTGAGCCGGGGCGCTGGCGCAGGTCGCCGTCGAAATCGTCGTTCCCCAGCTGCCCCGCGCAGCTCGTGCCGCTGCGGCAGACCGAGTCGTCGTCGCCTACTCCTCCGATCGAGGCGCGGCCCCCGAACACGAGCAGATCCGTGTCGAACTTCAGCGACGCGAGCAGGCCGATCGCCGCCTGGCCCGCCATGCCGACGGCGCCGGCGCAGGCGCTCTCGATCGCCCCTGCGGGAATGACTCCGTCGGTGAAGTCCGAGACCCACTGGCCGATCCCGGAGCAGTCGACCATGCACTGCTGGCCGCCCCGGCAGTCGGTGGCTTCGGCGAGGCACTGCCAGGGCGTCGAGAGCGACAGGGCCGCGCCGACGGCGGTGACGGCGGCCCTCCCGATCTCGACCTGGACCTGCCTCTGCGACACCGCGAGCTGCCAGCGCGCAGGAGTAGAACCGGGGACCGGCTCGACGGCGGCCGTGAACGGCGCCGCGCGCACCGCCACCGCCGGCAGGATCTCCCCTCTGCAGCGAGGGTGAGCGGACGAGTCGAGCGTGAAGGTGGTCGCCACGTCGAGCCGCGCGCACTCCGGCGGCACCTGGGGGTCGCCCTCGATGTCTTCTCCGCACAGGGGCAACCAGTAGAAGACCAGGCTGGTCCAGACCTCCGAGGCTTGTGGATGGGCCGCGTCCGGGCCGGGCGACAGCCTCATCCTTCCTTCCGCCCGCAGGAAGCTGAGCAGAGTTCCCAGATCGTCTCCCACCCGCACCACCGCGTAGAACCAGCCCGGCAGGAACTGCTCGAGCAGCGAGTCGATCACCGCCTGCAGCCAGGCGGGAAGGCCCAGCCTGCCCGAGAGGAGCTGGTCGAGCGCGCGGATTCCCCCGAACACGAGCTGCAGTCCGCCCGGCAGAGAAGCGCGCAGATCGAAGGCGTGCTTGGTGTGCCAGACGCCGGTGACGTCCGGCAGGACGGGATCCCCGGGGACGCCGGGCTCGCACAGGCCGTCGGCGCAGAAGTACCCGGCAGGGCAGTCGCAGGTCGGCGCCGGCAGTCCGCGCACGGTGACTGAGAAAGTGACGCCCTCGCTCCCGCTGAAGGCGGAAGCCTCGAATTCCGGCTCCTCTCCTTGGCCCATCAAGAGGGCCTGCGCCTCGCCCGCGGGGTTGGTGGTGGCCCGCGCGGACCTGGCTCCGCTGCTCCCGAAGGTGGCCCGTGCCGAGGGCGGGACGGAGAAGAAGACGATCTCGCCCGCGGCGGGCTCGCCCGTGTCGGCGTCGATCGCGCGCACCCTCAGCGGCGTCGAGCCCGACTCGGAGAGCGTCACCGACGCGGTCTTCCCGCCCGGGTCGACCAGCGTGCCGGGCCCGCCGACGACCTGGAGGATCCTGCGGACCGGCGCGATCTCGACCCCGAACCGCACCTGGGGCACGTCGAACGCCGGCGCGCTGGCGATCACTTCGGCCGATCCGGTCTGCCCGTGCGCGGTGACCGAAACGCCCGCCACGCCGCCCTCGCCGGTGGCCACGTCCGGCGAGCCGATCGCCAGGGCGCCCGGGTCGCCCGCGACCTCGAAGTGGACGAGCGCATCCGGGACGCCGCCGACCTCGTCGCGCGCCAGCACCACCCGCAGGGTGCGGGTCTCCCCGGGGTGAAGAACGAGGTCGGTCTCCGAGACCGCGGCGAACCGGTAAGCCGCGTCGTCGATTTTACCGGCTCCGGAGGGGTCGTCGCAGGCCGCCAACGTGAGGCAAAGGACGGCGGCGAGGAGGCGTGCCACGGATCACATCGTTGCGGATCGCATCGATTCCGCCCATCGGTCGACCGGATGACGCGCGGACGGTGGTCCCTCTTCCGGGCCCGGTCCGCGAAATGTTAAGGCGGTTGCCATGGCCTCCCCGTCCACGCTGCGGGCACAGGCGCTGCTCGAGTTCGAGCTGCCTGCCGCCCCCCAGCGGGTGGACGAGCTGCCTTCCGGGCCCGGAGTGTGGGTCTACCGGCTGCAGGCTCCCGACGGACGCTTCCAGCTCGTCTGCGCCGAGGGCGCCCTCGCCGTGGCATTCGAAGCGACGCTCTTCGACCTGTTGGCGGAGAGCCGCTACCCCGCTCCGCGACCCCGGCGGGCCAAGGGAGGAGGCCTGATCGCCCGGCTCGACCGGGAGCGCGGCCACGCCGGGGCCGCCTGCTACGCAGTGGGCGCCGGGGAGCAGCTCGATCCGGCCAGCGCCACCACTCCACAGCTCCTCGAGATCGGCAGGCTCCTGGCCAGGCTGCACCAGATCGGGGAAGCGCATCCGGCCTCGGTGCCGGCCGCCTTGAGCTGCGCGGAGCTGGCCTCCCGGTTGCCGCTGAACGCGGAGGGGGAGCGTCTGGCGCCCGCGCTGCGGGCCGACCTGTCTTCCATGCCGGCGGGAGCCGCGCACGGCGGGTTCGGGCCGAGGCAGGCCCTCTACATCGGCGACCGCTGCTCGGCGGTGCTCCCTTCGGGGGAAGCGCACAGCGGCCCGCTGGTCCTCGACCTGGCCCGCGCCGCCTGCGCCTGGGCGGTGACCGCGGCGGAGCCGCTCCCCGCAGTGCGCGCGGTGATCTCGGGGTACCAGGCGCTGCGGCGGCTCGATCCCGAAGAGCGCGACGCGCTGTACCCGGCGCTGCTCTGCGCCGCGGCGCGCGAAGGGGCGGTCGCCTTGGTGTCGGGGCGGCCCGAGGCGCTGGCCGCGCTCGGCGCCATCGAGGCGATGGGCGAGAAGGATCTGCGTGCGGCGGCGGGCTGACTACATCCCCGAGCTGATCTTCCAGTCGCCGTCGATCTTGACGAACTTCATCCGCTGGTCGTCCGACTCGGTGAACCACTTCTCGCCGGTGGGCAGGGCCACCGCGTAGCGCATCACGGCGAAGTAGTCGACCTGAGCGCGGTCGCCGTCGATTTTCAGATTTCGGGGGTCGATGTCGATCTTCAAGGCGCGCACGCCGTTGAAATCCTTGGGCACCGACTTGCGCAGCCCGGCCAGATCGCGCGGATCGGCGGGGCGGTTGGGGTCTCCCTTGTCGAAGTACCCGGGCGCGGCGAGCGAGAGCAGGGCGTCGGCGTCGCGCGCTTCCATCGCCTGCTTGTAGTTCACCAGCACTTGCAGGACGGCACGGTTTTCGGGCTCGTCGGGGATCTGGGTGCCGGGGATCACTCTGTGGGTGCACGCCGCGAGCGCGGCCAGCGCGAGCAGGGGGGCAGTGCGCATGGCTTGCATCTAGTTTGAAAGGGCGCGCCGGTCAAACGAGTTCATGGTAGGCGATGCCCGTGGCGAACTGGACGGACGTCGGGCCGGCGGACCTGGTGGAGGGCGAGCTGCGCGGCCTGGAGATCGGCGAGCGGCTGGTTCTGCTCGCCTGTCACGAGGGGCGGGTGACCGCGATGGACGACTCGTGCAACCACGCCGGGTGCCTCTTGTCGGGAGGCTGGCTCGACCTGCGCAAGCGCGCGGTGGTGTGCCCCTGCCACGAGTATTGCTTCGAGCTGGGCACCGGGCGCAACGTGACGTTCCCGCGGCTGTGCGGCGATCAGCGGGCCTTCCCCGTGCGGGTGGAGGGCGGGCGAGTGCTGCTGCGGCTGGAGGAGTAGGTGGCGCACAAACACGGACACGATCACGCGAAGGTGCCTGGAGAGCACAAGGCGCGGGCGCCCCGCAGCGCCAAGGTGTACGTCGTGACCTGCTCGGACTCGCGTACCGAGGCCACCGACGAGGGAGGGCGCATCCTGCGCGAGAAGCTGCTCGAGGCGGGCCACGAAGTGAGCGGCTCGGCCATCGTGCCCGACGATCCGCAGCGGATCGCGGCGGAGCTGGACCGCGCGCGCTCCGCCGGAGCGCAATTCGCCTTGATCACCGGTGGCACCGGCCTGTCGAGCCGGGACTCGACCTTCGAGGCGCTTTCGCGGTCGGTGGTCCGGCCGCTGCCCGGGTTCGGCGAGCTGTTCCGCATGCTCTCGTACGAAGAGATCGGCAGCGCCGCCATGCTGTCGCGGGCCCTGGCGGG
The DNA here is from genome assembly GCA_035261845.1 of Myxococcales bacterium. GTDB lineage: Bacteria > Myxococcota > Myxococcia > Myxococcales > 40CM-4-68-19 > VBKO01. The sequence goes on from DATFTN010000065.1 coordinate 17,639, forward strand.
ACAACTGGGGAGCGGGCTGTTCGTGTTCGCCATGCCGGGCAGCCCCGCCGCGGTGAGGCTCGCCTGCGAGAAGCTGATCCTGCCCGAGCTGACCCACGTCCTGGAGGAGCTGTCGCGGTGACGGCCGCCGTGCAATGGAAGCGCGCCGCGGTGGTCGGTCCCGCGCTCCGCGACCTGCTCGTGCGCACGGACGCGGCGGCGCGGCTGCGGGGCGATCCGGTCGAGCTGGTGCACCTCTACTCGGACCCGCTCGACGTCGAGGTGGCGGGACTGCTCTGCGCCGCGCTCGCCTACGGCCGCGTCGACCTGTTCAAGCCGCGGCTCGCCGCGCTGCTCCGGTCGTTGGGGGCTTCGCCCGGAGCGACCGCGCGGGACGCCGCGCCGCCCGAGCTGCTCCGGCGGTGCGCGGCCTTCTCCTACCGCATGACAGGCCCCCGCGACGTGGCTTGCCTCTTGTACGGCGCCGGCCGGATCGTGCGCGCTCACGGGTCGCTGGGCGCGTTCTTCGCCGCGCGCTGGCGCTCGACCGGCTCGCTGCGGGAGGCCCTGGGAGGGTTCGTCGACGAGCTGTGCGCGGCGGACTTCACCCCCTTGCTCGGGCAGCGCGGCCCGACCCGGCGGCTCAAGCACCTCCTTCCGCACCCGTCCCGGGGCAGCGCCTGCAAGCGGCTCAACCTGTTCCTCCGTTGGATGGTGCGGGGCCCCGACGGAGTGGACTTCGGCCTCTGGGACGTGCCCCGCAGCGCCCTGCTGGTGCCGCTCGACACCCACGTGCACCGCATCGGGCGCTTCATCGGGCTCACCCGGCGCAAGGACCTCTCCTGGCGCACGGCCGAGGAGGTGACGCGGCGGCTCCGCGCGCTCGACGCGGACGACCCGGTCCGGTTCGACTTCGCCTTGAGCCACCTCGGCATCAGCGGCCGCTGCGCCTCCCGCCGGGACGCCCGCCGCTGCGCGGACTGCTCCCTCAAGCCGATCTGCAGATTCTGGACTTGATGGACCTCGTAGACGCTTGTGCCCGGCAGGGCGATCGCCTAAACCCGGCGCGTGTCCACCGGGCATTTCCGCAAGACGCTCATCCGATTGCTGGTGAACGGGGAGGAGCACACCCTCGCCGTCCCGGTGCAGCGTACGCTTCTCGAAGCCCTGCGCTACGAGCTGGGGCTCACCGGAAGCAAGCAGGGCTGCGACAAGGGCGACTGCGGAGCGTGCACCGTGCTGGGCCGGCCCCGCGACGGGAGCGGCCGGGGAGAGCCGATCCTCTCCTGCATCACGCTCGCGCAGGATGCCCAGGACCTGGCAGTGACGACCATCGAAGGGCTGGCCGGGCCCGCGGGGCTCGATCCGGTGCAGCGCGCTTTCGCCGACTGCGGCGCGCTCCAATGCGGCTTCTGCCAGCCCGGGATGATGCTCTCGGCGCGCGCGCTCCTCGACCAGTGCCCGCGGCCGAGGCGCGAGCAGATCCAGGAGGCCCTCTCCGGCAACCTGTGCCGCTGCACCGGCTACACCAAGATCTACGAGGCGGTGGAGGTCGCCGCCGGCTTGCGGGAGCCGACTTCCACCCCTCCGGTGCGCAGCGAGCGCGCGGCGCCCTCCGACCAGGTGGCGCACGCGCCGAAGGAAATCGCTCCATGACCCACCCGGTGCACCGGCCCGGGCACGTGGGCGCGCGCTTTCCCAAGGTGGACGGCGCGGGCAAGGCGGACGGCAGCGGAATCTACACGGACGACATCCGGCTGCCGCGCATGCTGCACGCGAAGATGCTCCGCTCGCCGCACGCGAACGCGCGGATCCGCGGCATCGACCTGAGAGAGGCCGAGAAGTACCCCGGGGTGGTGGCGACCCTGGTGGGCGCCGAGATGCCGGCCAAGTACGGGGTCATCCCCTGGACGCACGACGAGCAGGCCCTCGCCACCGATCACGCGCGCTTCGTCGGCGACGAGGTGGCGTGCGTCGCCGCCGTGGACGAGCGCACCGCGGACGAGGCGCTCCAGCTCATCCGGGTGGATTACGAACCGCTGCCGGCCGTGCTCAGCGTCGAGGAGGCGCTGGCGCACCCGGAGATCAAGGTCAACGAACGCGCCAAGGTGGGCAACGTCACCAAGCACGTCGAGCTGGAGTTCGGACCGGTGGACGACGCTCTCGCCGGCGCGGCGGCGATCTGCCACCAGGTGTACGAATACGCCGGCTCGACGCACGCTCCGATCGAGCCGCATTGCGCGGTCGCCCGGGTGGACGGGGACGGCAACCTGACCGTCTGGTCCTCCACGCAGATCCCGCACTACGTGCAGCGCGAGCTGTCCCGGGTGCTGGGGCTTCCGCAGAGCAAGGTGCGGGTGATCCAGCCGCTCCTGGGGGGCGCTTTCGGCGGGAAGAGCGATCCGTTCTCGCTCGAGTTCTGCGCGGCGAAGCTGGCCATGAAGACCGGCCGCCCGGTGAAGATCCTCTTCACCCGCGAGGAGGTCTTCTACGCGCACCGCGGCCGCCATCCGATGCGCATGGACCTCAAGGTGGCGCTGGACCGCGACGGGCGGATCAGCGCGGTCGACAACACCATCCACATCGATGGCGGCGCGTACGCCTCGTTCGGCCTGGTGACCGCGTACTACGCCGGGCAGCTGCTCACCGGGCCGTACCGGTTCGGCACCTACCGGTTCGACTCCACCCGGGTCTACACCAACAAGCCGCCCTGCGGCCCCAAGCGCGGGCACGGATCGGTGCAGCCGCGCTTCGCCTTCGAAGTGGCGCTCGACGAGGCGGCCGAGCAGCTGGGGATCGATCCCATCGAGGTGCGCCGGCGCAACTTCATCGGCGAGAACGTCGAGACGGTGAACGGGCAGCGGATCACCTCCAACGGGTTCCTCAAGTGCCTGGAGATCGTCGAGGAGGCCTCGGGTTGGAAGGATCGCCGCGGAAAGCTCGGCCCGGGCCGGGGCCTGGGCGTGGCCGGCTCGATGTACATCAGCGGCACCGCCTACCCGGTGTACCCGAACGAGATGCCGCAGAGCGGGGTGCTCTTGAAGCTCGACCGTTCGGGCCGGGTGACGGTGTACAGCGGGGCGAGCGACATCGGCCAGGGCGTCAACACGCTGCTCTGCCAGATCTGCGCGGAAGAGATGGGCTGCGATCCGCGCGACGTCACCGTGGTGGCGGCCGACACCGACTTGACGCCCGTCGACCTGGGCGCCTACTCGAGCCGGGTCACGTTCATGGTCGGGCTGGCGGCCCGGGAGGCGTGCGAGAAGCTGGCGGACAAGCTGCGCGCCGCCGCGGCGGCGAAGCTGGGCTGCGCGCCGGCCGACGTGCGCCTCGAGCTGGGCACCGCCGCGGGGCCGCAGGGCGCGATGAGCTTCGCGGAAGCGTGCCAGCTCGCCGAGGCCGCGGAAGGCGCGACCCTGGCCGCGACCGGCGGATATCGCACCAAGAAGCTGGGCGGCGACTACCGGGGCGGGACCATCGGCGCCTCCCCGGCGTACTCCTTCACGGCCCACGTGGCGGAAGTCCAGGTCGACGAGGAGACCGGCATCTGGCAGGTGCGCAAGCTCTGGGCCGCGCACGACTGCGGCAAGGCGCTCAACCCGACCCTGGTGGAAGGGCAGATCGAAGGCTCGGTGTACATGGGCGCCGCCGAAGCGCAGATGGAGGAGATGATCTACGACCGCCGGGGCCTGCTCTTCGGTCCCTCGCTGCTCGACTACCGCATCCCCACCTCGATGGATACGCCGGAGCTGGACGCGCGCATCGTCGAGAGCGAGGACCCCAACGGCCCGTACGGCGCCAAGGAGGCCGGCGAAGGTCCCCTGCACCCGGCCATCCCCGCCATCGCCAACGCCATCCACGACGCGTGCGGGATCCGGATCCGGCAGCTCCCCTTCTATCCGAACCGCATCTTGCAGCTCTTGCGCGAGCGCGGCGCCCGGCGCCCCGGCAAGGAGCGCGTGGCATGATGACCTTGCCCGCCGTCGACGTGCTCCGCCCGGGGAGCGTAGCCGAGGCGGTGGCGCAGCTCGCCGCCCATCCCGGAGCGCGCCTCCTGGCCGGGGGCACCGACATCGTCCCCAATCTCAAGTACGGCATGTACGAGGCGCGGCACCTGGTCGCCCTGCGTGGCCTCTCCCGCGAGCTGCGCTACGTGCGCATAGGTGAGCCGGACCGCGAGATCCGGCTGGGCGCCCTCTGCACCATCGACGAGCTGGCGCGCGACCCGATCGTCTTGGCGCGGCTGCCCGCGCTGGCGGATGCGTGCGCGCAGATCGCCGGGCCCCAGCTGCGCCGGATGGGGACGCTGGGCGGGAACCTCTGCCTCGACACGCGCTGCGTCTACATCAACCAGACCTACTTCTGGCGCAGCGCGCTCGGCTTCTGCCTGAAGAAGGACGGCACCGCCTGCCACGTGGTGGCGGGCGGCCAGCGCTGCGTGGCGGCCGCCTCGAACGACACCGCGCCGGTCCTGCTCGCGCTGGGCGCGAGCGTCCGGACCGTCTCGCCCCGCGGCGAGCGCCTCTTGCCCCTCGAGCACTTCTACCTGGCCGACGGCGTGCACAACACCGTGCTGGCCTCCGACGAGCTCCTGGTCGAGGTGCGCGTCCCGGGGGAAGCGGCCTCGCTGCGCCAGGCGTTCCACAAGCTGCGCACGCGCGCGGCGATCGATTTCCCCGCGCTCAACCTGGCCGTGGCGCTGGGGGTCGAGCAGGGCGCGCTGCGCTCGGTGCGCCTGTGCGTGAGCGCGCTGGCCGCGCGGCCCGCGCTGGTGAAGGGGCTGGGCGATCTGGTGGGGCGGCCCGCGGATCGGCGTCTCGCCGACGAGCTGGGGCGTCGCGCGCACAAGCAGTGCAAGCCGCTGACGAACATCGGAATCGATCCGGAGTGGCGCCGCGAAGTGCTGCCCGTCCTGGTCCGCAGGACAGTCCTCCGCGCTCTCGCGGCGTAAACGGCGGCTACCGCACGACGTGCAGTGGGCTGTCGCTGGGCGGCTGATCCCCGGCCGGCCTCGCCACGGCAGGATCGCGCAAGTACGTGTCGGTGAGCCGGCGGCGGGGAAGGAGGCGCAGCGGGAGCGCGGCGAGGCCGGCGCCGTAGGCGAGGGCGACGGCCCCGGCCTTGCGGAGGGCGGACAAGTCCGCCGCCGGGCCCTCGACGATCCCCATGCGGCGAAGGCGCAGCTCTCCGCAGTCGACGGCGAATTCGAGGAATTCGGGAAGCCGGGCGAGCACGGGATGATCGGGAGGCAGCTTCCGCTGCAGGAAGCGCCCCAGCCGCCGGACCGCCCAGGTGGAGACGAGGGAGAGGCCGAGCAGCCTCCGCCGGAGCCCCGCGCGCCGGCGCACGGCCAGCACTGTCCGGCGCTCGCCGAAGTCGACGTGTCGCTCCTCCTGCCGCACGGCGCGCACCAGGATCTCGCGGATCTCGGGGTGGTCGACGGTGTCGATCACGCCGTAGAGGGCGAGAAGGACGAATCCCTCGCCCATCGCCATCTCCAGGCAGACGTGCTCCTCGAAGCTGCCGGGCATCATGCCGCTCGAGAGGAACCGCACCAGGGGGTGGGGCGGCGCGGGCTTCTCGCCGAGCAGATCGAGGATCCGGAGGAAGTTGTCGACGTGCTGGAACTCCTCCACGGCTTGACGGGCGAAAAAGCGGGCGGAGTCGAGGTCGGGCGCGGCGTAGAGCCAGTGCCCGCACTGGATGCCGGTCACCTCGCCGTACAGGAACTGGTTCATCATCCAGCCCAGCACCGCGCGGTCGCGCACCGGATCGAGCCGGGCGCCATTCCAGCCGAAGGTCATCTCCTCGCGCGACAGCAGCATGTCGCCGGGAAGCCTACCTCCAAAAACGCGCCGCCGCCGAATACTGCGGCGATCCGGACCGGTCTGAAAGCACAGCGCCGCCGAATACGGCGGCGACTGGCGGAGGATCTCCGAACCTGTACAATCCGCCCCGGACTTTCGGCGGGGGCGCCATGGGATGGTGTCCCCAATGGCTGGAGGGCGTGGAGTGAGGCGGCCGGTCGACGACACGCGCGAAGTGCGGGCTCCCCCCGAGCTGCTCGCTCGCTGGGCGCTCGAGACGCCGGCGCAGGCGCAGGAAGCGACCTGGTCCGCTCTCTGCTTCCTGGTCGAGGTGGAGCACGCCGCCGCCACCCAGCTGCCGGTGCCCAGCGTGCTGCGCAACGAGAAGGCCGCGCTGGACCCGGACGGCTTCTTGCGGGTACCCCGCGGCGCGCTCGAGCAGTTCAGGGTGCGGTCGACGCGGGCGATGGGCTGGATGGAGCAGCTGCTCTTCTTCCGGGAGCGCTTCCCTACAGCCGCGCAGCGAAACCCACCCGACGCACTGTACGCGCTGGCGCGTCTCTTCGGCGGCTATACCGCGCCAGCCGACGCGGCCGTGGACGTGCTGGTTCGCGAATCGGTGTTGCCGGAGATCGAGGACCTCCTGCACCGCACCGTGACGTATCCGGGACTCAAGCTCATGCAGGAGCGGCAGCGGGAGAGCGAGCCGCAGCGGAGCGCCGAGGCGCGCCGCCTGGCGGGGGCGGTGCTGGGCGAGCTGACCAGCTCGTCGGTCTGGAGCGTGCGCAAGCGGCTGGTCTCGACGGCCACCCGGGCCGTCCTGGGTTCCCGGCCGCTGCTCGAGGAGCTGGAGCGGGGCGGCATGAAGGTCGACCGCGGCCGGGCTGCTCGCGGCTTCGCGCGGAGGCTGGAGGAGGCGGTCTCGGCGCTCAAAGGCGTGCGCGTGCTCCCGGAGGCCCTGATCGCCCGCCTGGCGGGCAAGGTGCAGGAGGAACCCGGGGAGGAAGCGGACCAGGCGGCCGAGCCCCAGAGGGCGCAGGCCGATTCCCGGAAGTAACCGGAAGAACGAAGTGTTAGAAAGCGCGCCGCGGGCGGTCTAGCGGTGGTCCTGCTGCAACGCCGCGTAGGTGTGCCCGCGTTTCGGCCCGTACTTCGCCATGGTGGCGACGCCCGCGGCCATCAGGCAGAGGAGCCCGGCCACGAGGAGCCCGACGACGTGCTGAGGCGGCAGGAGGCGGCGCATCGCGAGGCATCCTAACTCTGCGGCTGCGCAGAAGCCAGTCGCCGCCAGATAGGGCGGCGCTGTGCCTGTTCGCGGCGTGGAATGGCGCGGGACGCGTTGTGGCTGAGCGGTGTGGGCGAAATAGGCCCCGGTTTGCATCGTAGATGGCCCGTCCCTGCCATCTTCCAGGAGTGCTCGTGAGCGAAGCACAGACGGCGGAGGTGCAGACGCAGCGCTGGTCCGTTCCTGCCGCCGCCCTTGCGCTGGTCGCCCCCGACGCGGGGATGGAGCGCGTCGCGCGCAAGGGTCGCGTGCGCGGACCGCTGCTGGTGGCGCTCGCGTGCGCGCTGCTCTCCGCCGGGGCAGGGGTCCTGCGCGTCGATGCCAAGGACGCGACGCTGCAGGCGATGGACAAGGCGGGAGAGCTGCAGACCTCCAGCGACCGCCAGGTCGAGGACAACACCAAGAGCGCCGAGCGCGTATATCTCGTGACGCGCTTTGCCGGCGCGCTGGTCCAGCCGCCGCTCCAGCTGGGCCTGCTCTGCGTGGCGATCTTCGGGCTGGCCTGGTTCCTGCGGGGCAGATCGGAAGGCCGCGCCGTGCCCGCCGTCGCCGCCGCCGCCTTGCTGCCCAACGCGCTCGCCAACCTGCTCGAGGCGGGCGCCACCTTCCAGCACGCCGCCATCGCGCCCGACGGACCGCCCGCGCTGCCGCGCACGCTGGCGGACTTCTGGACGCTCCTCGCCGGACATCCCGCCGCGGCGCCGGCGATGAAGCTGCTCTCGGTTTTCGATATCTTCTCGTTCTGGACGGCGCTGCTGGTCGGATTCGGGCTGGTCGCGGCGGGCCACGTGCCGCAGCGCCGCGCCCTGGCCGGGACCCTGATCGCCTGGCTCTGCTTGCGTCTCATCACGCAGGTCGCCGCGGGAGGACACTGACGTGTTTCGCGCAGCTCTCCTTTGCTCGTCGATCGCTTTCGCCGCCGCGGCCCAGGGCGGATCGGTTCCTGCGCAGCAGCCCGGGGCTTCCGCGCAACCGCCCGGGCCGCCGGCGGCAAACTCGCTCACGCTGGAACGCGCCGTCCAGGTCGCGCTCGAGCGGAACTACGATCTGAGGAAGGCGATGTACGTCGCGCAGTCGTCCGAGCAGGACCTGATCATCGCGCGCTCCAACGTCCTCCCTCAACTCAACTTCAATGCCTCGGTGACCAAGGTCCGGCAGGGGCAGGGCGTGACGGTCGTCGGCGGGGTCCCATTCGAGCGGCCCGTCGACATCTTCACCCAGTTCAGCGGAACCCTGGGCTTGCGGCAGCTCGTCTTCGACGGTGGGGCGTGGTGGAACAACCTGGCGGCCGCGGACTTCACCCTCCGCTCCACCCAGGCCAGCATCGACGAGCAGCGGTTGACGACCGTCTACACGGTGGAGCAGCGCTTCTATGAGCTGGTCCGGCAGCAGCGGCAGCTCAAGGTGCTGGGCGACGCCGCGCAGCGCA
>DATFTN010000066.1:0-9998 GCA_035261845.1 Myxococcales bacterium
TCGCTGCCTTGAGCCGGCCGATGAGCTGCCGGTGCCCCTCCTCGTTGTTGGGCCGGTACGAGAGGACGATTCTTCCCTGCCCGTCGAGCGTGATCCGGTTCTCCGGGTCGGGCAGGTCCTCCGAGGTGAGCCAGAAGTCGAGCGAGTGCCGGGCCATCAGGTCGAGGGTGAAGCCGGGAGCGATGGCCGGCGCGCCCGCGCTGAGCGTGACGCCGTCGAGCTTGCCGACGAAGGAGATGTGGCCCATCGGGTGGGGGAACTCGCCGTCGCCGGAATAGAAGTCGTTCACCGAGAGCGATTTCTGGAACACGGTGGGGTTCGGGCACTTCGACACCGCCATCAGGACGGAATTGACGTGGCCCATGTAGTGGCGGCCGACCACTCCCGACCCGTTCGCCAGGCCCTGCGGGTGGCGGTCGCTGGCGGAGCGGAGGAGGAGCGCCGCGGAATTGATCGCGCCGCACGAGACCACCACGATTGCGGCTTTGTACTCCTCGCGCGCACCGCCGCGCTGGACGATCACCTTGGTGACTTCGCGTCCCGATGCGCTCGCCTCCAGCCGCTCCACGTAAGCACCGGTGAGAAGAGTGACGTTGGGGTATTCGAGCGCGGGGTCGACCGCGAGCACCTGGGCGTCGGCCTTCGCCCGGACCAAACAAGGGTACCCGTCGCAGGTATTGCAGCGGATGCAGCGGCTCGATTGGGGGCGCGATTCGTCGAGGAGGATGCCCAGCGGAGTATGGAACGGGCGCAGGCCCAGACCCCGAAAGTCCTCGTGCAGCTGCTGCAGCCGCGGTTCGTGACTGACCGGCGGGTGGGGGAACGGTTCGCTGGCGGGCGGTTCGGTGGGATCCTCTCCACGCTGCCCGTGCACGTGGTACATGCGCTCGGCCCGGCCGTAGTAGGGCTCCAGCTCGTCGTACGAGATCGGCCAGGCCGGCGACACGCCTCCATGGTGCCGTAGCTCGCCGAAGTCCTCCTTGCGCAGCCGGAAGAGCGCCGCTCCGTAGAACTTGGTATTGCCGCCGACCGCGTAGTTCGTGTGGGGGTGTAGATCGTTTCCGTCGCGGTCCTTCCAGACCTCCTTCGTCTGGTACTTGCCTTCCACGTTCACCGCGCGCGAGTCCCAGTTGTCCTTCTCGCGCGCCACGTAGCCGCCTCGCTCCAGGAGGAGGATCCGCTTGCCGGAAGGCGCCAGCCGGTGCACCAGCGTCCCGCCGCCCGCTCCCGACCCGATCACGATCACGTCGAACGTATTCTCGGCCACCGGCGTTCCTCCTGCAAAAAGCACGCGCTCCCTGCCAGAGTGCGGCGGGAGCGCGTTTCGTTACGTTTGCGGCTACGCAGTCAGATCAGTCAGAGCTGATGATCGGGCAGTTCACGATGAAGCCCGACGCGGCGAACGGGCTGCCGTCCGGCGCCGTTACCTGGCCGTGGCTCGCCAGGCCGAGAATGTCGCCGAAGTCCTCCTGCCGGAGGTTCTGCCTGGCCGCGATCGCCGCCGGCGTCCAAGCCGCCAAGTGCACGTCCCAGAGCGGGCTGTAACGGCCCTGGCTCGGGTTCCAGCGGAGCACGTTCAGGGGCGAGAGCCCGTCGAGGATGGCGGAATTCAGCCCCTGGCGCTGCGGGTTCGCTAGATGTACCAGACAGTCTGCCCGCGGCTGGTCCCGCGGTACAGCGGCAAGGTCACGGTGCCGTCGCTCAGCGCGAGAGCCGCACGTCCACCTCGCGCTCCACGAACTCCCACTCCGGCGAGCGGCGCAGCTCGGCGACGAGCTCCTCGAAACGCTCCGCGTCGGTCTCGGCGTACTCGAACCAGGTGAGAAAGTCGAACGGCTCACCGAGATCCCGGCAGTGATAAAGCCTGCGCGCCACGGCTGGGAGGTAGCGCAGGCCGATGGACACATGCCGTGACCGCTCCTCGAGAATCCGGCGCCGCTCGTCCTGCGCCAGGTCCCACCACTCGGCGGACTTGCGCACCGGGATGAGCGCCGCGCGGGTGCTGTCCGGCCGTCCCAGGGCCGGCTGTGCCGCGCGCAGCGCCTCCTTTTCCGCCCGGGTGACGTAGCGCTCGTTGCTGGTGGTTCCGCGCAGCGTCCAGCTTCCCCGCGGGGCGGCCTGCCGCCCTTCGATGCGGGCGAGCCGCGCGGCTGCCGGGAGCCCTTCGCCGCGCGCGGGCGCGATGCGCTCGATACGCCAGTCGCCAGCGGTTCCAGCCACGAACACGACCGGAATGGGTTGCACCATGGTGGAGTCTCCGCGAGGTCCGCAGCGTTACGCGCGGTTCAGCGGGCCGGCCAGTCGTTCATCGGGAGCAGCGCTGCTTCGCGCAGCGCGGTCCGCCGGACAGCTGCGATCTCCTGGTATTCCGGGTGCGCGATCATCTCCAGGTAGGCGGCGCGATTCGGGTACCGCACCAGCACCACGGCGTCCCAGCTTCCCTGCTGGGCGAGCAGCGGTTCGGTGCACTCGCCGGCGTAGAGGAGCTGCGCGCCGACCCGCGCGAGGTGCCGTTGCGCGGCCACGGAGTACTGCAGGTAACGCTCGCGTCCGCCTTCCGCGAAGCGCAAGAGCTGCACCAGCACCAGCGGCCTCTTGTCGTCGCCTTCGCCGAACCGCTTCAGCTCCTCGCTCCCCGGTTCGATGGCCATGGCGGCATTCTACAACGTTCATCAGTGCACTCCGGCGCGATCGAGCACCGAGCGTACGACGCGCATCAGATCCTCAGGCTCGCAAGGCTTCGGACACACCACGTCGGCCGCGATGTCGTCCGCGGCGTTGAGCAGCTCGAGCTGGCCCGAGACGACCACCACCGGAAGATCGGCGAGGCGGGGCTGCTGCCGGATTACGCGGAGCAGCTGCACGCCATTGAGCCTGGGCAGCCCCAGATCGAGCAGCATCACGTCGGGCCTCTCGCCCGCGAGCTGGCAGAGCGCCTGCAGCCCATCTCCCGCCTCCAGCACGCGGAAGCCCTCCGAGCCGAAGAAGCTCGCGTACATCTCCCGGGTGTCGGCGTTGTCTTCGACGAGCAGCACGAGGGGCATGCGGACGATCTGCGCCACCCGGCGCGCCTCTGCAATGTGAACGCGCAGGGGGCGGGGGCGGAGCCGATGCTACACGCGCCCACCCGCCCGTTTCCGGGTGGACACTCCGACGAGCCTTGACGCGCTCGTGGTACTTTGGTACCAAGCTACCAATCATGGACCGCGCTCCCGCCCTTGACGACGATGCGCTGCTCGCCGGCTTCGCGTCGGCCCGCCTGGCCGCCGGCGAGTTCCAGCACGAGGAGCACGTGCGGACCGCATTCCTCTACCTGACCAGGAACGGGGACCTCGGCGAGGCGGCGGTGCGCTTCCGGCGCGATCTGCGCCGGTTCGCGGCGGCGCACGGCGCGGCCGGGCGGTACCACGAGACCCTCACCTGGGCCTACCTGGCGCTGATCAACCAGCTCGCCCACGGCTCCTCGTTCGCGAGCTCGGCCGAGTTCCTGCGCCGGTACCCGGAGCTGCTCGATCAGAAGACCGGCCTGCTCTCCCGTTACTACGACGTGGAGTCCGTGGCGCGCTCCGTCCAGGCGAAGCAGATCTTCCTGCTTCCGCAACCGGATCCGCCGGGGCGGGGGACCTGAGCTGGTGGCGCGCCGGCCGAGCCCGCGCCGAACCGTCACCCGGGTGCAGACCGGGGTGCGGATGGAGAAGCGCATCCTGCTGGTCCTCAAGGGGCTGGCGGGGACCCTGGACCTCTCGCTGGGCGATCTGCTGGAGGGCATCGTCCTGCATTCATTCGCGGGAAAGGCGCCCTTCTCCCCGGAGACGCTGGCGAAGGTCGATGCGCTGAAGCAGGTCTACGGCCTCGACCTCACGGCTGAGGACAGCCACCGGCTGCGCGAAGTCACGAGGGCGCGCATCCCGGTCCGGCCGAAAGGCTGATCACGGCGATCCGCAGCCCGCGGGAAGGGGCGCGGCCTCGATCATGCCGGCGACGAAGTCGGAACGCGGCGCGCGGCGCAGCTCCGCGAGCGTCCCCTGCTGGACGACCCGGCCGCGCTCGATCACCGCGATGCGATCGGCCAGCGCCGCGTCGGCCAGGTCGTGAGAGACCACCAACGCCGGGAGCCGCCATTCGCGCAGCCAGCCGGCCAGGGAGCCGCGAAGCTCCTGCCGCGCGATCGGATCCAGCGAAGCGAACGGCTCGTCGAGCAGCAGCGCGCGGGGCGTCCGGGCCAGGGCACGGGCGAGCGCGACCCGCTGGCGCTCGCCTCCAGACAGCGCGGCCGGGAACCGCTCGACCAGGTGCCCCGCGCCGAGGCGCTCGAGCCACGAAGTGGCGCGCCGGACTTGCTCCCGGCGGTCGAGCGCCGCCAGCCCGAAGGTCGCATTCCGCAGCACGTCCATGTGCGGGAACAGGGCGTAGTCCTGCGGCACGTACGCGAGCCCGCGCTCCTCGGGCGGCACGTCGATCCCCTCTTCGGCGTCGAAGAGGACGGCGCGGTCCAGGGCGATGCGGCCGGCGTCGGGCCGCAGCACGCCCAGGAGCAGGCGCAGGAGGCTCGACTTGCCCGCGCCGTTCGGACCGGCCAGTAGCACCGTGTCGCTGCCGAGCGACAGGTCGATGCGGAGGTCGAGCGGCCCCATCCGGCGGGCGATGCGCGCTTCAAGCACCGCGCACCTCGGGCCCGGGCCAGGTCGCGCCGGGCCCGAAGCGGCGCAGCACGAAGAGGAGCGCAAAGGCCACCGTTACCATCACCAGGGACAGAACCTGGGCCGCTCGCAGGTCCGACTCCAGGGCCGCATACACCGCCAGGGGCAGGGTCTGCGTGCGGCCGGTCAGGTTGCCGGCGAACAGCAGGGTGGCGCCGAACTCGCCCACCGATCGGGCCCAGCTCATGGCCGCGCCCGCCAGCAGGCCCGGCGCCGCCAGCGGCAGCCCGACGCGCAGGAAGGCGCGGAACGGCGAGGCACCCAGGGTGCGCGCCACCACCAGCAAGTCCTCGTCGACGCGGCGGAAGGCCGCGATGGCAGCCTGCACGAAGAAGGGAGCGGAGACGAAAGCTTCGGCCATCACCACCGCGGGGGTGGTGAACGCCAGCGCGATCCCGTGCGCCGCCAGGAAGCCGCCCACCAGGCCGCGCCGGCCGAACGCCAGGAGGAGGCCGACGCCGGCGACCGCGGGCGGGATCACGGCCGGCAGCTGGGTGATCGCCTCCATCCAGCGGGAGGCCCGCCCGGGATGGCGCGCGATGCGCCAGGCGAGCAGCGACCCCAGCCCCACCACCAACCCCAGGCTACAGGAGGTGGTGAGGAGCGACAGGCGCAGGGCGGGGAAGAGCAGCGGGTTGCGGAGTCCGACCACGAAGTCGTCCCAGCGCAGCGTGAAGAGCAGCGCGGCGACGGGGAGCAAGAGGAAGGACACCAGCACTGCCGACGCGACCCGCTGCGCCGCGCCAAAGGCGCTCGGCCGGTCCGAGCTCACGCGCCAGTTCCTGGCCGGAATCCAAAGCGGCCCAGCGTCTCCTGACCAGCCGGGGAGAGCAGGAGGTCGACGAACTCGCGTGCCAGCTCGGCTTCCTTTGCGCGCTCCAGGACCGCGACCGGGTACTCCGCGACGACGTTCAGCTCCTCCGGGATGGAGATGACCTCGACGCCGCCTTTGAACGCCTTCGCGTCCGTGCGGTACACGATCGCCGCGTCGGCCTCGCCCAGGGCGACCTTGGACAGCACCTGGCGGACGTTCGGTTCCCGGGAGACGACGTGCGCCTCCACCGCGGTGCCGAAACCGGCGCCGTAGCGTTTGGATGCCGCCTCGAGGATGCGCAACGTATAGGCGCCGATGGGGACCTCCGGCGCGCCCACCACGATCCGTTGGGCGCGGGGCAGATCGGCGAGCGACCGGAGCCTGGCGGGGTTGTCCTTGGGAACGGCCAGGACCGGCTCGTTCCTCGCGAACCTTCGCGGCCCGGAAGCCAGCTTCGCCGCCACCAGCGCCTGCATGTGCTTCCAATCGGCGGAAGCGAAGACGTCGGCGGGCGCCCCGTGCTCGATCTGGGTCCGAAGCTCCTGCGACCCGGCCAGCGAGAACGTCACCTTGCTCCGCGGGTGCTCGCGCTCGAAGATCCTGCCCAGCTCCGCGAACGCCTCGCGAAGCGAGGCGGCGGCGAACACCGTCAGCTCGCGCTCGCCCTCGGCTCGCGCGGCTGGAGCGGATGCGATCAGGGCCAGCGCCAGGCAGACGCGGAAGAGACGGCTCATGCCGTGGACCTCCCGGAGGCGCGATCTGTCGCGTGGAAGCGACAACCTGTCAAGCCTGGACGACGCTCAAGGCTTCAGCTCGCAGACCAGCTGGCCCGATCGGCGGGTGTCGTAGCCCTGCAGGGCGCCCAGCTCGCGGCGGAAGGCCCTGCTCTCGAGCGTCTCGACGATGCGGGCTGCGCGCACGTCGCCGCTCCACTCCTTTGGGAACACGAGGTCGAAGCGCTCTTCCGAGAGCGGGACGAAGTCGAGGCCGTGCGCGAGGGCCGCGCTGCGCGCCACCACCCCGGCGTCGGCGGCGCCCATGGCCACGGCCTGCGCCACCTCCAGGTGGCCGTCCAGCAGCCGATCGTATCCAGAGACGGCCGAGGAGGGCACCCGCGCCTTGCGCAGCAGCCGGTCGAGGAGGCGCCGGGCCCCGGCGCCCTGCTCGCGGTTCACGAACCGGACCCCCTTGCCCGCGATGTCCCCGGCGGAGCGGATGCGGAGCGGATTGCCCCGGGCGACCGCGAAGCCCTCCTCGAGGTGCGCGAAGGTGATGACCACCATCGGCCGGCCGCGAAATGCCCGGCGGACAAACGGCACGTTGTACTCGCCGGTCTCCTCGTCGAACAGGTGCGCGCCGGCGACGTGCGCGTGGCCTCGGGCGAGGGTGGCGAGCGCGGCGTCGCTCGAGGCGCCGATCCAGCAGAGGCGTTGCCCGGGCCAGCGGTCCTCGACCCGGCCGGCCAGGACCGCCAGGCCGGGGTCGCAGCCGATCACCAGGACGTTCGCCTGCAGGGATTCGAGGGGTCGCAGGGCGGACAAGCGGGCCGGTTCCCCGTCCCGAGGCGACCGCGAGACCAGCGCATCGGCGGCGGTGGTGAGCCCGAGCGGATCGCGGCGCCGCAGGAGGTGGGCCACCCAGCGGCCCGCGACCGAGCCCACCAGCGCGCGCCGGGGACCGGGACCGCTGCGCTCGCGTGGGCCGGCCATTTCGGCGTGCAGCTCTCCGCCTTCCTCGCGCAGCCAGAACAGCTCCTCCACCCGGCAGCGCAGCGCGCGGGAAAGGCGCAGCGCCACCAGCGTGGAAGGCTGCCCTCTTCCCGACTCGAGGATGCTGAGCGTCTGCCGGCTGATCCCGGCCCGATTGGCGAGCTCGCCTTGGGTGAAGCCGCTCTTCTGCCGGGCCCGCCGGAGCCCCGTCTCGAGCCTGGGCATGCGTCTGGTGTCGCGTGGAGCACCCCGGATGTCAACTCGACACGACATCCGCCCGCCTCGCCGCCTGGCCCGGGCCCCGCTATCATCCAGGTCATGAACAGGATGACCGCCCTGGCGCTTGCCGCCGCTCTGCTCGTCCCTCCAGCCGTGCGCGCCGCCGAAAGGTCGGTGACGTTCAAGGTTGCCGGGTGGCACAGCAAGGGTGACGCCTACAAGACCGAGGTGGCGGTCCGGTCGGTCAAGGGAGTCTCCAACGCCGCGGCGAACTTCGCGCAGATGACGATCACCGTGACGTACGAGGACACGCAGGCCTCCCGCCAGCAATTGGAGAAGGCGATCGCGGACGCCGGCTACTCCACGGCCAAGTAAGGTTCGGGGCGCCGTGATATGGCGTGGGGCCATGGCCAACAAGACCGTGATCGACGGGATCGCCGGCCTGGAAGCGCTCGCCGGCCGGGACCTGGGCAAGTCGGAATGGCGGACGATGAAGTTCGAGGAGATCGTGCGCTTCGCGGACGCAACCGGGGATCACCAGTGGATCCACGTCGACCGTGAGCGCGCGCGCAAGGAGTCGCCGTTCGGCGCTCCCATCGCGCACGGCTACTTCACGCTCTCGCTCATCGCGGGCCTGTTCTTCGAGGTGGTCGAGCCGCGCAACTTCGCCATGGTGATCAACTACGGGCTCAACAAGGTGCGGTTCCCCGCTCCGCTCAAGGAGGGACAGCGCTACCGCCTGGCGGTCAAGCTCCAGGACGCGAAGCAGGCGTCGAACGCCGTCGAAGCGCTGCTCGCCGCCACCATCGAGATCGAGGGCGAGTCGAAGCCCGCCTGCGCGGCGGAAGTGGTGTACCGCTTCTACGGAGCGAGGTAGTGAAAGGCGCCCGAGCGCCGCGAGGGTAGAGAGAAGCGCGCCGTGCCCGAGTTCAACTTCGACGGCATCGTCGGCCCCACGCACAACTACGCAGGGCTGTCGCCCGGCAACGTCGCCTCCCTCACTCACGCAGGTCAGCCCGCCAACCCCCGGCGGGCCGCGCTGCAGGGCCTCTCGAAGATGCGGCTGGTGGCCTCGCTCGGGGTGGGCCAGGCGGTCCTTCCTCCGCACGAGCGCCCGCGGATGCGCACGCTCCGCCAGCTCGGCTTCCGCGGGAGCGACGAGGAAGTGCTGGCCGCGGCGTCGGCGGGCGACGGCCATCTCCTCCGCCTCTGCTCCAGCGCCGCCGCGATGTGGACCGCCAACGCCGCCACTTGCGTGCCGTCGCTGGACAGCGCGGACGGGCGGCTGCACCTGGTCCCGGCGAACCTCACCTCGATGTTCCACCGCGTGCTCGAGGCCGACACCACCGCCCGCGTGCTGCGGGCCATCTTCGCCGACTCCGCCCGGTTCGCCGTGCACGACCCCCTGCCCGGCGGAGCCCAGTTCTCCGACGAAGGAGCGGCGAACCACACCCGTTTCACCGCCCCGGGACGCGCTGCGGTGCACCTCTTGGCCTGGGGTCGTGCCGCCTACGGCGCGTTACCGGCCTCCGACCAGCCGCTGCGCTTTCCCGCGCGCCAGTCGCTCGAGGCTTCCCAGGCGGTGGCGCGGCTCGGGCAGCTCGATCCGGCTCGGGCCCTTTTCGTCCAGCAGCATCCGCGTGGGATCGACGCCGGCGCCTTCCACACCGACGTGCTCGCGGTCGGGAACGGCGACGTTCTCCTCCTCCACGAGCTGGCCTTCGTGGGACACGACGCGGTGCTGGCGCGCCTGCGCGAGCTGCTCGGGGAATCGTTCACCGCCGTCGTCGCCCGCGAGGCCGAGCTGCCGGTCGCCTCGGCCGTGGCCGCGTATCCGTTCAACTCGCAGCTGCTCACGCGCCCCGACGAGAGCATGACCATCCTGGCGCCGGAAGAATCGCGGACCGAGCCGCGGGCGCGCGCCTTTCTCGAGCGCGTCACGGCGTCCGGCGGACCGGTGCGCGAGGTGCGGTACCTCGACCTGCGCGACTCGATGGAGAACGGCGGAGGCCCCGCTTGCCTGCGGCAGCGCATCGTGCTGACGGCGGCGGAGCGCGCGGCGATCGCGGCTCGGGTCTTCTGGGACGAGGCTCTCGGCGCCGAGCTCGAGGCGTGGGTCGCCCGCCACTACCGGGATCGCGTCACCGGCCCCGACCTGCGCGATCCGTTGCTGCATCGGGAGAGCCTCGCCGCCCTGGACGAGCTGACCCGGATCCTCAGGCTGGGCTCGATCTACGATTTCCAGTCGTAGCTGACCGCGATCTGTTGGAGCGAGCTCTCATGATTCGTCACTTCTTCCTCCCGATTTCGAGCGGGGAGGTAACGAAGGCCCCGGGCCTCCGCGCGGCCTAGGGTGTCGGCTGGCCGAGCAGGTCCAATTGGCGCGTGGCCGCTCTTAACGCGCCGCGTCCCGTTCCAGAACAAGTCGAGGCACGTAACGATCGTGCCCGCTCCATGAAGGCGCGGCCGTAGGTCTTTTCCGCTGCGTGCTGATTGTGGCTACGGCACATCAGCCGGATGCGATCTTCATCGTGCAGATGCGTGAGCGCGAATCCG
>DATFTN010000067.1:0-42663 GCA_035261845.1 Myxococcales bacterium
TCTGACGTCGCCGCCCGCAGGGCCACCCCTGCCGGAGCGATCCCGCGCTGCTCGACCGTGCTCATGTTCGGCTTCAAGCGCGATCTCAACTCGTACCTGTTCGACAAGGATTTCGGACCCGGCATGAGCGTTTCCAGCGCCCAGATCCAGGGGCGGGTCGTGAGAACGCTTCACGATGTGGTCAACTTCAACAGCTGCGACAAGCCCGATGCCCCGGACAGCACGTGTGCGAACGCCCAGGTCGCTCTGAAGTACGGCCAGGCGATCGCGATAGGTTCCGATACTCTCGATACGACGCCGGGGAGCCAGGACACCCTGAATTACCAGGCGGACCGCGCGCTCGACCTGAAGCTGACCAGGACCTGCGGGCTCGACGTCCTCTACACGGGAGTGGTTCCGAAGGAGTGTGCCGGCCTCGTGGCCGACCAGGGAAGCTGCGCCGGGAAGAAGTTCGACGCGGTCCTCTTCCCTGCGAACTTCGGCGCCAACCCACCCGCGCGCGCCGGATACCCCAGCGTGATCGTTCCAGGGGGGTTCTTTGCCCCGACGTTCTCGCTTCCTCTTCCGCCCGGCTTCGTCGCGAATCAGTCGCCGTTCGGCGTGACGTTCTCGGGGCCGGCGTTCAGCGAACCCAGGCTGATCGGCTTCGCCTTCGCGTTCGAGCAGGCCACGCACCACCGGTGCGCGGCAGGCACCCCGGGCTGCCCCAAATGAAGGCTGGCGGGGCGCCGGCCGCTCCAGCGCGGCGCCCCGCCACCCACCACCCTCGATCTGCTCTTTCATGCCTAAGAGCGCTGGCACCCGAGATGCAGACTAGAGCGGGATGGGCGGCTCACTGGCGATCGCGCTCCTCCTGGCGCAGGCGGCTCTTCCGACAGCGGAGCCGCCTGCGGTGCAGCTCCACGGCTGGGTCGACGTTTTCTACGGGCTCAACACGAACCGCCCGGCGGACGGCACCAGCTTCCTCCCGGGAACCGGGACCACCGCACGCCGCGCGAACGAGCTGAACCTCAATGCGGCGGCGGTGGACGTCTCGCTGGAGCCGCGGCCGGTCGGCTTCCACCTGACCCTCGCGTTCGGCAGCGGACTGGACGTGGTCCATTCCGGCGAGCCCTCCGGGTCCGCCATCGGACCGGAGGTCTGGCGCAACGTCTACCAGGCCTCGGTCAGCTACACGGCGCCGATCGGCTCGGGGCTGCTCTTCGAAGCGGGGATCTACCCGTCGCACATCGGCTTCGAGACCTTCTTCTCGAAGGACAACTGGAACTACACCCGCGGGTGGATGGGCGAGTTCTCGCCCTACTACCAGACGGGACTCAAGATCTCGTACTCGTTCGACGCGCACTGGTCGGCGCAGCTGCACTTCCTCAACGGCTGGCAGAACATCGGCGACAACAACCGGGCGCCGGCCGTCGGAACGCAGCTCGCCTGGACGAACGACCGCGTGACGCTGGGGTTCAACACGTTCGCCGGACCGGAGTTGCCCGGAGACGACTCGCACTGGCGGCTCTTCGGCGATCTGACTGCCGTGGTAAAGGCGACTTCCTGGCTGTCGCTGGGCGCGACCGCCGACCTCGGGCGGCAGGATCGACCGCAGGGCGCCGCGGTCTGGCACGCCGCCGGCCTCTACGCGCGCATCGCGCTGGCCGAGCGCGTCGCCCTGGCCTTGCGCGCGGAGTACTACGACGACGTCGACGGGTTCTTCTCCGGCGCGCCGCAGGTCCTGAGGAACGGAACCGCGACCCTGGAAGTCCGCCCGGCCGAGCACCTGATCCTGAAGCTCGAGGCGCGGTACGACCGCGCCGGGGCGGCGCAGTTCTCGGGCCAGCTCGAGGCGGGGACGCCGACCTTCTCGCGGACGCAGACGCTCGCCATCGCCAGCGCGGTCGCCACGTTCTGACCTTGCAACTTACAACGATCGGCGCGACCGCGGCTTGCATCTCGCAAGATGGCCTCGCGGGGTCCGTTCGCCAGGACGGTGCGAGGCGGCGGTCGTGCGGCGCGGCACGGCGGATGCATCGCGGCATCGCATGCTCGACCTCGTGTTGGTGCTGGCCAGCGTCGCTTTCTTCGCGCTCTCGTGGGCGTACGTGCGCTTCTGCGACCGCCTGGGAGGCGCGCCGTGAACCTCGAATACGGCATCGGACTCGCGCTCTCGCTGCTCCTCACCGTGTATCTCGTGTACGCGCTGATCCGGCCGGAGCGTTTCTGACATGACCGCCATCGGATGGGCGCAGATCGCCCTCTTCTTCCTCGTCGTGCTCGCGCTCACCAAACCACTGGGCGCGTATATGTTCCGCGTCTTCGAAGGGACGCGGCAGCCGCTCCCCTCGCTGTTGGGACCGGTCGAGCGCCTCTTGTACCGCCTGAGCGGAATCGATCCATCCCGCGAGCAGACCTGGCCCGTGTACGCGTTCTCGGTGCTCGCCTTCAGCCTCTTCGGCCTGCTCGTCACCTACGGGATCCAGAGGCTGCAGCACGTCCTCCCGTGGAACCCCCAGCACCTGGGGCCCGTCGAGCCCGCGCTCGCCTTCAACACCGCGGCGAGCTTCACCACCAACACCAACTGGCAGGCGTACACCCCGGAGTCCACCATGGGGTACTTCACCCAGATGGCGGGGCTCGCCTGGCACAACTTCACTTCCGCAGCGGTCGGCGCAGCTGGCGGACTGGCGGTCGCGCGCGGGTTCACCCGGGCGGGCGGCGCGGCGGGCGGCAAGACCATCGGGAACTTCTGGGTCGACCTGGTGCGCGCGACGCTCTACGTCCTGTTGCCCATCTGCGTTGTGTACGCGCTGTTCCTCGTCTCGCAGGGCGCGCTGCAGAACCTGGCGCCGTACCGGGAGATCGCCACTTTGGAGGGCGCCAAGCAGGTTCTCGCCATGGGCCCCACCGCCTCGCAGGAGGCGATCAAGATGCTGGGCATCAACGGCGGCGGCTTCTTCAACGCGAACAGCGCCCACCCATTCGAGAACCCCACACCGCTGGCGAACTTCGTGCAGATGGTCTCGATCTTCGCCATCCCGGCGGGGCTCACCTACACCTACGGCCGGATGGCGCGCGATCAGCGGCAGGGCTGGGCGATCTGGGCCGCCATGGCGGCGCTCTGCTTCGCCGGAGTGCTCAGCACGTACGCCGCCGAGGCGCAGGGGAACCCGGCGCTTCGCGGCGTGGCCGGGCTGCAGCAGGGCGCGGCGAACCTGGAGGGAAAGGAGACGCGCTTCGGCGTCCCGGCCTCGGCCCTCTTCGCGACCGTCACGACCGACGCCTCCTGCGGCGCGGTGAACGCGATGCACGACAGCTTCACGCCCTTGGGCGGGCTGGTGCCGCTCGTCAACATGCAGCTCGGGGAAGTGATCTTTGGCGGCGTCGGGTCCGGGTTGTACGGCATCCTGGTGTTCGTCCTGCTGACGGTCTTCATCGCGGGCCTGATGGTGGGGCGCACCCCCGAATACCTGGGCAAGAAGATCGAGGCGCGGGAGATGAAGCTGGCGATGCTCTACGTCCTCATCTTCCCGCTCATCATCCTGGGTTTCTCGGCATGGGCGGCCGTGGTGCCGAACGGCACCTCGTCCATCGCCAACGCGGGGCCCCACGGTCTGTCGGAGATCCTTTACGCGTTTTCCAGCGGCGCCGGAAACAACGGGTCGGCGTTCGCCGGGTTGAACGCCAACACCCGCTTCTACAACCTCTCGCTCGGCTTCGACATGCTCGTCGGGCGGTTCCTGATGATGGTCCCGGCGCTCGGGATCGCCGGCTCGATGGTGGACAAGAAGGTGGTTCCCATCGGCC
The DNA here is from genome assembly GCA_035261845.1 of Myxococcales bacterium. Lineage (GTDB taxonomy): Bacteria > Myxococcota > Myxococcia > Myxococcales > 40CM-4-68-19 > VBKO01. Next base: position 3,793 of record DATFTN010000067.1, read on the forward strand.
CGGGCACCTTCCCCACCACCGGGGCACTGTTCGTCGGGCTGCTCATCGCCGTGGTGCTCATCGTCGGCGCGCTGACGTTCTTCCCCGCCCTGTCGCTGGGCCCGCTGGTGGAGCACTTCGCCGCGCGGGCCGGGAGGCTGTTCTGAAATGGCCGCCAAGACAAAGCAACTGTCGCTCTTCGACCGCCGGATCCTCGGCACCGCGGCGCTCGACAGCCTGCGCAAGCTCGCTCCGCAGCGGGTGGCGAAGAACCCGGTCATGTTCGTGGTGGAGATCGGGAGCGTGCTGACCACCGCCATCTGGATCCGCGACCTGTTCGCGCCGCCGCCGGGCGCGGCACCCCGCTGGTTCACGCTGGCGGTCTCCCTGTGGCTGTGGTTCACGGTGATCTTCGCCAACTTCGCCGAAGCCGTGGCCGAGGGCCGCGGCAAGGCCCAGGCAGACACGTTGCGGCGCATGCGGCAGGAGACGGTCGCTCGCAAGGTCCGCACCTGGCCCGCGCCCGAGGACGTCATCCCCATCGCCAACGAGGAGATGATCCCCGCCTCGCGCCTGAAGAAGGGCGACCTGGTGGTGGTGGAGGCGAACCAGCTCATCCCCGGCGACGGCGAGGTGATCCAGGGGATCGCCTCGGTGGACGAGTCGGCCATCACCGGCGAGTCGGCCCCCGTGATCCGGGAGAGCGGCGGCGACAGGTCCGCCGTGACCGGAGGGACGAAGGTCCTCTCCGACCGCATCGTCGTTCGGATCACGGCCAACCCGGGCGAGTCCTTCCTCGACCGGATGATCGCGCTCGTGGAAGGGGCGGCCCGGCAAAAGACGCCCAACGAGATCGCGCTGCACATCCTGCTGGTTGGGCTGACCATGGTCTTCCTCTTCGCCTGCGTCACGCTGGTGCCGCTCGGCCTGTACTCGGGCATCGCGTTGGGGGCGACGGCGATCGTGGCGCTCCTCGTTTGCCTGATCCCCACCACCATCGGCGGGCTGCTCTCGGCCATCGGCATCGCCGGCATGGACCGCCTGCTGCGCAAGAACGTGCTGGCCATGAGCGGGCGAGCGGTCGAGGCGGCCGGCGACGTCGATACCCTGCTCCTGGACAAGACCGGCACCATCACGCTGGGCAACCGGCTGGCCACCGAGATCCTCCCGGCGCCGGGAGTGAGCGCGGTGGAGCTGGCCGACGCGGCGCACCTCGCCAGCCTCGCGGACGAGACGCCCGAGGGACGCTCCATCGTCGTGCTGCTCAAGGAACGATACGGGCTGCGCGGACGGGAGACGAAGGGAGTCGCGCACTTCATCAAGTTCACGGCCCTGACGCGGATGAGCGGCGCCGACATCGCAGGCCGGATCATCCGCAAGGGCGCCGTGGACGCCGTGGCGGCCCACGTCCAGCGGCTGGGCGGCACCGTTCCCGACGAGGTCGTCCGGGCGGCGTGGCGCATCGGCGACGCAGGAGGCACTCCGCTGGCCGTGTCGGACGGCGCCCGCGTGCTGGGGCTCATCCACCTCAAGGACGTGGTGAAGGGCGGCATCGCGGAACGGTTCGCCCGCTTCCGGGCGATGGGCATCCGCACCGTGATGATCACGGGCGACAACCCCCGCACTGCTGCCGCCATCGCCAAGGAATCGGGCGTGGACGACTACCTCGCCGAGGCGACGCCCGAGGCGAAGATGCGGCTCATCCGAGAGGAGCAGGGGAAGGGGAAGCTGGTGGCGATGACCGGCGACGGCACCAACGACGCGCCGGCCCTGGCCCAGGCGGACGTGGGCGTCGCGATGAACACCGGGACGCAGGCCGCCAAGGAAGCCGGGAACATGGTGGACCTCGATTCGGATCCGACCAAGCTGCTCGAGGTGGTCGAGGTGGGCAAGCAGCTCCTCATGACTCGCGGGACGCTGACCACCTTCTCCATCGCCAACGACGTGGCGAAGTACTTCGCCATCCTGCCGGCGCTGTTCGTGGGAGTGTTCCCCGAGCTGAAGCCCCTCGACGTGATGCGGCTCGCCTCGCCCTACAGCGCGATCCTCTCCGCGGTCATCTTCAACGCCATCATCATCATCCTGCTCATCCCGCTGGCGCTGCGCGGCGTGCGCTACCGGCCGCTCGGCGCCGCGGCGCTGCTGCGGCGCTCGCTCCTGGTCTACGGAGTGGGCGGCGTGATCGCGCCTTTCGTGGGAATCAAGGCGATCGACCTTGCTCTGGCCGCGATCGGTGTCGTCTAGGAGGCTTCCCGTGCCACGCAAAGAGCTACTGGTCGCGCTTCGCGCCACGCTGGTGACGCTGGTCCTCACCGGCGTCGCCTACCCGCTGGTCACGACCGGCGTGGCCCTGCTCCTGTTTCCCGGCCGCGCGCAAGGCAGCCTGGTCGCGGACGAACAGGGACGGGTGGTCGGGTCCGAGCTGATCGCTCAGCCGTTCGGGAGCGCCGCCTACCTGCAGCCCCGGCCGTCCGCCGCCGGAGAGAAGGGCTACGACGCGACGGCCTCCGGCGGATCGAACCTGGGCCCCACCTCGAAAACGCTGCGCGAGCGGGCCGTCAAGGACGTCCAGCGCTTGCAGCAGGAGAACCCCGACGCTCCCGGCGCCGTTCCCGCGGAGCTGGTCACCGCTTCCGGCAGCGGCCTCGACCCCCATCTCTCCCCGGAGGGTGCTTTGTGGCAAGCTCCCCGCATCGCGCGTGCCAGGGGCGTCGCTCCCGAGCGCGTGCGGGCGGTGATCTCGGCGAACGTCGAGGGACGGGATCTCCTGGTGCTGGGTGAGCCGCGCGTGAACGTGCTGCTCGTGAACCTGGCGCTGGACCGGCTCTTCGGACGCCCGCCGCCCCTCGCCGGGAGGTGACGAGTTTCGGTGGACGTTCCAGAGGGGAAGACGAGCCGTCGCCCGGAAGACTTCCTCGAGCTCGTCGAGCGGGGCCGGCGCGGGCGGCTCACGCTCTACGTCGGCTTCGCGGCGGGCGTGGGCAAGACGTATCGGATGCTTCAGGAAGCCCACGACCTGCGCAAGCGCGGCGTCGACGTGGTGATCGGGTACGTCGAGACGCACGGTCGCGCCGAGACCTCCGCGCTGCTCGACGGCATCGAGATCGTCCCCCGCAAGCGGATCGAGTACCGCGGCGTGCCGGTCGAGGAGATGGATCTGGATGCGGTGGTGAGGCGCAGGCCGCAGATCGCCGTGGTCGACGAGATCCCGCACACCAACGCGCCGGGCTCCCCGAATCGCAAGCGCTGGCAGGACGTGCTGGCCTTGCTCGACGCGGGCATCAACGTGCTCGGCGCCCTGAACGTGCAGCACCTCGAGTCCTTGAACGGGCTGATCGAACGCGTGACCGGGGTCTCGGTCCGCGAGACGGTCCCTGACAGCTTCCTCAAACAGGCGGACCAGGTGGTCAACCTGGACCTGGCGGTGGAGGACCTGCAGGAGCGCCTGAAGCAGGGCAAGATCTACGCGCCCGAGAAGATCTCCTGGGCACTGCAGAATTTCTTCAAGGACGCGAACCTGGCCACCCTGCGCGAGCTGTCGCTTCGCGAGGTGGCGGAGAGCCTGGACCGCGCCGGCGCGCGCGCGGCGCCCGAGCAGAAAGGGAAGACCTCCGGCCGGGTGATGGTCTGCCTGGCCTCGAACCCGCCGCGGGCGAAGACGCTGCTCTCGCGCGGATCGCGGATGGCGGGCCGCCTGAACACCGACTGGTTCGTGGTCTACGTGGAGACGCCCGAGGAGGCCCCGAACCTGATCGACTCCGAGGCGCAGCGCCACCTCTTGCAGAACATCGAGAAGGCCAAGGAGCTGGGCGCGGAGGTCGTGCGTCTCAAGTCGAGCGACCCGGCGCAGGCCATCGTCGATTTCGCCCGCACCCACGGCGTGGCGCACGTCCTGGTGGGCAGGTCGCTGCAACCCTGGTGGAAGCAGATCTTGTTCGGCTCGGTCCCGGTCACCTTGCTGCGGGAAGCGCGCGACTTCGACCTGCACGTGGTCTCGTTCGAGGACGAGCGGTGACGCTGCGGCGCAAGCTCCTGCTCGCCCAGGCGCCCCTGGCCGCGGTCCTGGGGATTCTCGGCGCCATCGCGCTGCGCACGCTGAGCGACCTGGGGCAAAGCTCCGAGCGCATCCTGCAGGACAACTATCGCAGCGTGCTCGCCGCGCAGCGGATGAAGGAAGCGCTGGAGCGGATCGACAGCGCGGCTGCCTTCCGGGCGTTGGGCCGTCCGGACCTGTCCGACGCGCAGGCACAGGCCAACATCGCGCGCTTCGAGAACGAGCTGCGCGTCCAGGAGCAGAACATCACCGAGCCCGGCGAGGCGGAAGCGACCCGGGCGCTCCGCGCGGAATGGGCGAAGTACCAGGAAGCCTGGCGGACATATCGCGATCTCGTGGATCCGGCAGCGCTCCGCGACCGCTACTTCGCGGTCCTGCAGCCGCAGTTCGTGCGTGCGAAAGAGGCAGCAGAGCGCATCCTCGAAATCAACCAGGATGCCATGGTCCGCAAGAGCGACGAGGCGCGCCGGGCCGCGGAGAGCAGCCGCGGCCTGCTCTTCGTCGCCACCGTCGCCGCGCTCGGCCTGGGCCTTCTCGCCTCCGCTTCGCTCACCGCGCGCGCCCTGCGGCCGCTGTCCAGGCTGAGCATGGCAGTGCGGCGCATCGGGGAGGGCGACCTGGACGCTCGGGCGAACATCGAGGGAGAGGACGAACTGGCCCAGGTCGGGCGCGAGCTGGACACCATGGCCGACCGGCTGCGCGAGTACCGGTCCAGCTCGCTGGGAGAGCTGCTCCAGGCCCAGCAGGCCTCGCAGGCCGCCATCGACAGCCTGCCCGACCCGGTGGTGGTGCTCGGAGTGGACGGACGGGTCCTGAACGTGAACCAGGCCGCCGAAACGCTGCTGCAGATCGGCTCCGGACCGGACCCTCTCGCCCGGGTCCAGCCCGACGTGCGCGACGCGCTCGAGCGCGTGCGGCAACACGTCGTCGGCGGCAAGGGTGCATACGTGCCGCGCGGCCTGGACGAGGCCCTTCGGGTGCTCTCGTCGGGCGTGGAGCGGCGACTGCTGCCGCGCGCAACGCCCCTGTATTCCGAGCAGGGCGCGGTCGTGGGGGCGACCATCGTGCTGCAGGACGTGACTCGCCTGCTGCGCTTCGACGAGCTGAAGAACGACCTGGTGGCCACGGTGGCGCATGAGTTCCGCACCCCGCTGACCTCGCTGCGCATGGCCATCCACATCCTGGTCGAAGGCACCGTGGGCCCGCTCACAGAGAAGCAGGCGGACCTGCTCTTCGCGGCGCGCGAGGATTGCGAGCGGCTCCAGGGAATCGTGGACGACCTGCTCGACCTCTCGCGCATCCAGGCGGGCAAGGTAGAGGTGTCCCCCGCGCCGATCTCCTCGAAGGCGTTGGTGGAGGGCGCAGCCGCGGCGCGCGAGGCGAGCGCCCGGGAGGCGGGCGTCTCGCTCCTGTCCGACATCGCGGAGCCGGTGCTGCCCGTGCTGGCGGATCCGGAACGCGTGGCGCTCGTCTTCGACAACTTGATCTCCAACGCCGTACGCCACAGTCCGCGGGGTGGCCAGGTCGTGCTGCGGACCGAGGCGGACGGCTCGAAGGTGCGCTTCGAGGTCTCCGACCAGGGGGCCGGGATTCCGCCCGAGTATAGGGATCGCGTCTTCGAGAAATTCTTCCGCATCCCGGGCACCAAGGGCGAAGGCATCGGCCTGGGCCTCTACATCTCGCGCGAGATCGTGCGGGCCCACGGCGGCGAGATGGGCGTCGATTCGGAAGCGGGGCGCGGCGCTCGTTTCTGGTTCACCCTGCCCGTCCCCGGCGCTGCCTCCGCCCCCCCGCCGCGCCTCACGGCCTAGAGACAAACAGATGCCTGTCCTCAGCTCTCGTACTTCTTGCGTTTGCGCCAGAGCGTGCTGGCGTCGATGCCCAGGACGCGGGCGGCCTCCTCCTGGACCGTGTGGCGCAGAAGCACGCGCAGGATGTGCTCGCGCTCGACCTGCTCCACCGAGTAGTCCCCGCCCAGCACGGGGGCCCCGGCTGCATGCGCCGCGATGCGGTCAGGGAAGGCCTGCGGGCCCAGCACCTGGGCGGTGGAGAGGATCGCGGCGCGCTCGATCGCGTTGCGCAGCTCGCGGACGTTGCCGGGCCAGCGGTAGGCGAGCAGGGCCTTCTCCGCCTCCGGCGACAGCTCCGGCGTGGCACGGCGCGCCGCGCGCGCGAAGAAGGCCAGGAAGCGGCGGGCCAGCGGCAGGACCTCGTCGGCCCGCTCGCGCAGCGGCGGCACGGTCACTTCGACGACGTTGAGCCGGAACAACAGATCTTCGCGGAACCGTCCCGCCTTCACCTCGGCGTCGAGGTCCCGGTTGGTGGCCGCGATCACGCGCACGTCGGAAGTCCGGGTGCGCGCCTCGCCGATGCGCTCGAACTGCCTGTCCTGGAGGAAGCGCAGCAGCTTGGCTTGCAGCGCCGGCGGGATCTCGCCCACCTCGTCGAGGAAGAGGGTCCCTCCTTCGGCCGCCTCCACCCGCCCCGGCTGGTCCCGGACCGCTCCGGTGAACGCGCCCCGCGAATGCCCGAACAGCTCGCTCGCGAGCAGCTCTTCGGTGAGCGTGGGGCAGCTCACCACCGCGAAGGGGCGGTCCTTGCGAGAGCTCCACCCGTGCAAGGCCCGGGCAAGCACGCTCTTGCCGGTGCCGCTCTCGCCCCGCAGGAGCACCGGCACGTCGTGCGAGGCGGCCTTCTGCAGCACTTCGATGACGGCGCGCATCGGCGCGCTGGCCCCGGCGAATTCCACCTCCGGTGCCGCGTCGGCGAGCAGGCCCTCCAGGTTCTGCAGCCGGCCCTGGAGCCCGCGCCGCTCTTCCGACTGGTCCAGCACGTGGCGGACCTGGGCGGGTGTGAACGGCTTGGGCAGGTAGTCGCGCGCGCCGCGCCGGATGGCCTCGACTGCCGTGTCGAACGTGGCGTACGCGGTGATGATCACCACGTCGAGACCCGGCCTCTCCGCGAGCAGGCGGGGCAAGACGTCCAGGCCGCTTCCCGCTCCCAGGCGCAGGTCCAGGAACGCCAGGTCGTGCGGCGCGCGGGCGAGCGCCTCCAGCGCGGCCTCGGCGGTACCCGCCTCGGTCACGGCGCAGCCGAATCCCTCCAGGCAGACGGCCAGCGTCCGGCGGATGTTCTTTTCGTCGTCGACGACGAGCACGCGCGGCGCCATGGCGTGGTTGTATCGCCTGCGCCCCCTGGGCGCATCTTCCGGCCGGTCGCGCTCGGTCAGTGCGCCGGCGCTGGCGCGAGGCTCGCCGCCGCGGGCGCGGTGCTCCCGCAGCGCGCCTCGTAATCGGCGAGACGCTTCTTCATCTCGTCGGCCCGGGGGCTTTTCTTCGAGGCCACGGCAATGGCCCGTCGCTCGAGGACCAACGCCTCCTTGCACTTGCCCAGTCCCCCTGCGACCCCGGCGAGCGTGTCGACCGAGTTCTCATCCGCCGGAACCAGATCGAGCGCACGGTTCGCCATTGGAAGGGCCTCCTTCGCCCGCCCGCGCGACAGCAGGTACCTGGCGAGGGTTTCGTGGGCGCTCGCGCTGTCCGGATTCAAGGCCACCGCCTTGCGGTAAGCGGCCTCCTTCTCCTCGCCGGAGCCGTCGCCGAGAGCGGTGCCGAGCAACAACCAGGCTCGCCAATCGCCGGGGCGCGCGGCGACCGACTTCCGCAGGAGCGGGAGCGGGGATGATTTGTCAGCCCTCGCTCTGGCAACGATGGCCTCCGGCTGCGCCGGGTCCTCGCGGAGCGCCTCGTCGACCGCGCCGAGCATCTCCTTGTCCTCGTCCCGGTTCCCGGCAGCCCCCAGCAGGAGCATGTGCAAGTCAGCCGAGCCGAGAACGGGCCCCTCGGTGAAGGCGGCATCCCACTTCGCGGTGTAGGCTCCCTCAGTTTGGAGTAGGTGAAATAGGCGCCGATCGCCGGGCTCCCCGCCACGTCGGTGAACAGATGTGGATCGGCGAAGGCGATGACCCGCGCGTGCCCGGGGATCTCCAGCTGCTCGCCGAAGAGCGCCTGCAACTCGAGCGCGTGGATCCTCTCCAGCCGCCCGATCAGTTCTGGGACCACCGAAGGTGACGCGTCGGTGTCCATGACGAAGTGCTTGCTGCGGTATTCGCGCCATTCAGGTCCGCCTTTGGCGGGGCAGCGGAAGCCCGCGTACACGGTAGCGGAGCTCGCGACACCATAGACCAATGCCGCCATTGCGATTCGAGTCAATGGACGCATGTGGAGAACGCTAGCCTGGGGGCCACGGCAGTTCCTAGCCGCTTTGCCCTCGACTGTCGGCTATACGGCGGCGCGGACGTGCAGGATGTCGCCGTCCTGGACGACGTATTCCTTGCCTTCCAGCCGCATCCGGCCGCGATCGCGCGCCTGCGCCTCGGAGCCCGCGGCCATGAAGTCCTCGTAGTGGATCACCTCGGCGCGGATGAACCCGCGCTCCAGGTCGGAGTGGATCCGGCCGGCCGCCCTGGGCGCCCGGTCTCCGCGATGGATGGTCCAGGCGCGCACCTCGTCCTCGCCGACCGTGAAGAACGAGGCGAGCTCCAGCAGATGGTACGCGGCGCGGATGAACCGCTCGCGGGCAGGCTCGCGCAGCCCGATCGATTCGAGGAACGCCGGTTGATCGGCGGGCTCCAGGTCCGCGATTTCCGCTTCCACTTCGGCGCTCAGCGCCAGCCCCTCGGCGCCGCGCGCCCTCACCTCTCCCTCGAGGTCCGGGGGGAGTGGCCGGGCTGCGTCCGCCTCGGCCACGTTGAGCACCACCAGCATCGGCCGGCGCGAGACGAATCCGAAGTGCGCCATCTCCCGCTGCTCGGCGTCGGTCCAGCGCATGGTGCGCAGCGCCCGGCCGGACTCGAGGTGGGCGAAGAGGTTCGACAGCTCGTGGAACTCGCTGCTGGTCTTGCCGGCGTGCTCCTTGCGCAGCCGGTCGAGGCGGCGCTCGACCACGCCCAGGTCCGAGAGCACCAGCTCGGCGTCGAAATCGCGCAGCTCGCGCAGGGCGTCGGAGGCCGAACCGTCCATGCCGGTGAAGCCGCGCAGGACCAGGCACAGAGCGTCCACGTCGGCGAGAGCGCGCAGCGCCTCGGCGTCCATGCCCTTGGCGCGCGGCCCGGGCAGGTCGACGAAGCGCACCTCCGCGTAGGTCACCTTGCGCGGCCGGTACAACGCGGCCAGCCGATCCACGCGCGGGTCCGGCACCTTGATGGCCCCCAGGTGGACGTGCGCATCGCCCGATTTGTGGAGCGCCGTGATGGCGTTGAACAGCGTGGTCTTCCCGGAGAGCGGGAACCCGACCAGTCCGGCTTTCATCTCGCCCTCGTCCCCTTCTCCATCCGCGGCCCGTCTCCGTCCGCGTCCGGATGCGCAGAGGCCTCGTCCGCGTGCGCGCCCACCGTGGAGAAGAAGGCCAGGCACAGGCCGGCAGCACCCGGGAGGAGGAACACCAGGTTCCACCAGGCGAGCAGATCGCCCAGAGCCATGGAACGCCCCCATTTCCTTTGTACCGCGGGAGCGCGGCGCGCGGGAAGGGTCGCCGGCCCGAATCTGTACCAGCTGTACAGAGGCGCGGTCCGGATCTGTCCCCTCCCTCCCCATCACACGAGCGGTCTGTACGCGTCTACTTGTTCTGGGACGGGCCGCAGTGCGTCAAGAGCGCGACGATGCACCGCACGCTCGCGGCTGCTAGGTCTGTGTGAGCATGCGCGTCGCGGTCATCGGCCACGTCGAGCACATCACGTTGGGACGGGTACCGCGGGTCCCGCGTGCGGGCGAGATCGCGCACGCCGAGCAGGTGAGGACGTTCCCGGGCGGGGGCGGAGGCATCGCCTTCTTCCAGCTGGCGAAGTCCCCGGGCGAGGCGCACCTCTTCACGGCAGTGGGCGCCGACGAGGCGGCCGAGCAAGTGCGGTCGCGGGTCGAGTCCACCGGCGCGCGGATCCACCTCGCGCACCGCACGGAGCCGCACACGCGCGATCTCGTGCTCATCACGCCCGACGGCGAGCGCACGATCGTCGTCCTGGGCGAGCCGCTGCACCCGGAGAAGCGCGACGCCCTTCCCTGGGACGTCTTGTCTTCGTGCGATGCGGCGTACTTCACGGCCCAGGACCCCGAGGCGCTGCGGGCTGCACGCCCCGCGCGCCTCTTGCTCGTCACCGCACGGCGCCGCGCGGCCCTGATCGCCTCCGGCGTCCGCGCCGACGTGGTGGTGGGCAGCGGCGTCGATCCGCGGGAGGCGTCCTCGTTGGCGGACTATCCAGTCCGGCCGGGCGCACTGGTGATGACGGAAGGCGCGGCGGGCGGGCGGATCGAGACGGCCCAGGGGACGCACCGGTTCGCGGCGCCCCGTTCCGCAGCGCCGCGCGGCGGATCCTACGGCGCGGGGGACAGCTTCGCCGGTGCGCTCACCTGGTACCTCGCGCTCGGCCTCTCCGTCGACGACGCGTGCGCGCGCGCCGCGCACCACGGGGCGGCGGTGCTGGGATCGCTCGAGCCGATCGAGTCGCAGCTGCCGCTCCCGGAGCGGATCCGCTGACGCCGCTTTCCAGCACAGTGTCCTCGGGGGTTGGCGTCTAGGGGAGCCTCAAGGCTTCCGGGCGGTCCAGACCGGCACCTGCCAGAGTGCGTAGCCGCGCGGGTCGCGCACGCAGTCGATCATCTCGCGGAAGCGCCGCTCGACCTCCGCCCGAGAAACGCCCGTGTTCTGGACGATCGAGTCGGTGTAGCCGTCGCGCCAGGCTTCCCAGATGCGCGCGAAGGTCTCGCGCTCGACGCGCAGGGTATCCACCACCACGTAGTCGGCGGCGATCTCGCGCAGGCCCAGGTCGGAGAGCAGCGTGAACGTCTTGCGCCCGATGTGCAGATCGCAGCCGAGCGCCGGACCGTACAGGTTGGGGATGCGCTGCCAGAACCCGTCGGAGTCGAGCTCGGTCGGGTGGCACCAGAGCATCCCGTAGTCCTCGGCGATGAGGTGCAGCCGGCCGCCGGGGCGGGTGACCCGCACCATCTCCTCCACCGCGCGGCGGGCATCCGACACCGCCTGCAGCATGTGCCGGCAGACGACCAGGTCGAATTCCGCCGCCGGGAACGACAGGGCCAGCGCGTCCTCCCGCTGGAAGCGGACCCGCGGGCCGAACCGCGCGCACTTCTCGCGCGCCCGCTCCAGGTGCGATTCCTCGAGATCGACGCCCACGAACGACGCGCGCGGGAAGCGCTCCGCCAGGCGCGCGACGATCTCGCCGGTGCCGCAGCCGACGTCGAGCACGCGCGCACTCCCGGCGGGAGGATGCCGCGCAAAGATCGGTTCTTCCTGCGGCCAGATCGCCTCGGCCTGCGCGGCGAGGTTGCGCACAATCGACTCGTCGGCCATCTCCCGGGCCTGCGGGCTGCTCGGATGCATGTCCGCAATCGTAGCCGGTGGCAGCCGGACGGGCTCGGAGAAAATTGCCGGCGCGGTCAGGCCGCGAGGCCGGGCATCTCGAAGTGGAGACGCCGCAGATCGCCCAGCAGGGCTTCCGCCTGCGCTGCCGGCAAGTCGACCAGGGGCGGCCGCACGGTCCGCCACGCCGCATCGCCCGAGTGATGGGCGACGATCGCCTTGAGCGCCGCGATGACGGGATGCTTCTCGACGGCCCCGCGGACGGCGTTGAGCCCTTCCTGCATCTGGTCGGCGAGCGGCGAGCGCCACTCTCGCGAGAGGCGGGCGATGGCGGCGGGATTCACGTTTCCCGTGGCGGTGATGCAGCCCGCGCCGCCGCCGCGCAGGTTGGCCAGCAGGAAGCGCTCGCTCCCGGAGAAGACGTCGAATCCCGAGCGCGAGAACGCGTCGAGCATCGCCTGCGTGTTGCTCCAGTCGCCGGAGCTGTCCTTCATGCCCGCGATCGTCCCCGGATAAGCGCCGAGCAGGCGCTCGACCAGCTTCACGGTGAAGCCGACCTGGGCCACCGGTGGGATGTGGTACAGGTACACGCGCAGGCGCGCATCGCCGACGCGCTCGATGACCTCGGCGAAGCTGCGGAACAGCCCGTCTTCGCTGACTCCCTTGTAGTAGAACGGCGGCAGCATCAGGACGCCCGCGCAGCCGGCGCGGACGGCGGCCCGGGTGAGCCGGACGCTGTCGCTCAACGCGCAGCAGCCGGTGCCGGGCAAGAGCTTCGCGGGATCGATTCCTCCGCTGAGCAGCTCTTCCAGCAGCGCCTCGCGCTCCTCCACCGAAAGGGAATTCGCCTCGCTGGTGGTGCCGAACACCGCCAGCCCGGCGCAGCCATGCGAGAGGAGCCACCGGCAGTGCCGCGTCAAGCGCGCCGCGTCCGGCGACAGGTCCGCGCGGAACGGCGTGAGCACCGGAGCGAGCACTCCGGAGAGCCGCCTGCCGTTCGTCATCCGCTCCTCCTCGGTCCCTGCACCGCGGTCACCGCGCCGAAGACCTTCTGATACACCAGAACTCCCGCCAGCAGCAGAAGGCCGACCAGATCGTTCACCACCCCGGGAGCGATGAGGAAGAGAGCCGACGCGAAGAGCAGCGCGCGCTCGATCCAGCCGGCCGGCCGCAGCGCGTAGCCCTGGAGGGACATGGCCAGGGCGACCGTCCCCACCACGGCGCTGACCACCGCCTGCACGAGGCCCAGCGTCGTCACAGGCACCACGTTCAGCAGCAGCACCGGATTGGTGGTGAAGTAGTACGGGATGATGAAGCCAGCCATCGCCAGCTTCCAGGCGATCCAGGTGGTCCGCTGCGGGTCGGCGCCCGCGATGCCCGCCGCCGTGTACGAGCTGAGCGCGGTGGGAGGGGTCACGTCCGCCAGCGCGCCGTAATAGAAGACGAAGAGGTGGGCAGCCAGCGCAGGGACGTTCATCTGGATCAGCGCCGGAGCGGCCACCAGCGCCACGATGATGTAGGTGGGCGTGGTCGGGATCCCGGTGCCGATCACGATGCTGGTCACCATGGTGAGGAAGAGCGCCAGGAGGAGGTTGCCTCCGGCGAACTTCACGATCGCGTTGCCCAGGTTCAGGCCCAGGCTGGTCAGCGAAGCCGCCCCGACCACGAAACCGACGACCGCGGTGGCGAGCGCCACTCCGATGGCACCGCGCGCCCCCTGCTCGAGGGACGAGCGGAGCGCGTCCAGGGCTGGGCTCCTCCCCGGATTGAGCAAGGCGACCACGAACGCCGCGGCCAGGAACAAGAACGCGCTGGCTTCGGCTTCCAAGCCGGCGATGAGGCCGGCGGCGAGCACAGCGGCTGGCACCAGCACGTACCAGCGGCTGCGCAGCGGCACCCGGCGGGCGAGAATCCCCCTCCCCTCTTCCCACGCCCAGGCCACCGCGAACGTCGAGACGATCGCCCAGAACCCGGCGAAGAGCGGCGTGTAGTTCGCGACCAGGAGGTAGATCATCAGCGCCACGGGCAGGAGCAGGTGGCCTCGGGAGCGGAGCACGGCCCGGACGTCCGGAAGCTCGTCCTTGCGCAAGCCGCGCAGGCCCATCTTCTTGGCCTCGTAGTGCACCATCATCCAGACGGAGAGGTAGTAGAGGACGGCGGGGATCGCGGCGGCGACGATGATCTTCGCGTAGGGGATGCCGAGGAACTCCGCGATGAGGAACGCCGCGGCGCCCATCACGGGCGGCATGATCTGGCCGCCGGTGCTGCCCGCCCCTTCGACCGCCGCGGCGAACTCCGGGCGATAGCCCGCCCGCTTCATCACCGGGATGGTGAAAGCTCCCGTCGAGGCGGCGTTCGCCACCGCGGAGCCGTTCAGCATGCCCATGAACCCGGTGGCGATGACCGCCACCTTGGCCGGTCCGCCGGGGCTACGTCCGGCCAGCGCCATCGCCCCGTCGTTGATGAGCTGCGACAGCCCGGTGGCGCCGAGGATGGCGCCGAACAGGATGAAGAGGAACATGTACGTAGCGGACACGGCGAGCGTGATCCCGAAGATGCCCTCCGTGCCGAAGTACATGTGCTCGATGATGCGCTCGACGCTGTACCCGCGGTGCCCCAGGATGCCGGGAATCCAGCGCCCCGCGTACGCGTAGGCGAGGAACGCCACCGCCATGATGAGGATCTCCTTCCCCAGCACGCGGCGCGCCGCCTCGAGGAGGAGGAGCATCCCGGCGGCACCCAGCCACAGCTCCCAGCCGTAGACGACCCCGTTGCGTAGCACCAGCCCCTTGAAGTTGTAGAAGAGGTACCCGATGGTGGCGACGGTCGCGCCGGCGAGCGCCCAGTCGAGCGCGGCCGGCTTCCGCCGGTCTCCGCGGCTCGTCGCGGGGAACAGCAGGAACGCCAGCACCATGATGCAGGTGAGGTGGAGCGACCGCTGCTTCAGCGCTTCGAGCGGTCCGGTGCCCGCAGTGTAGAGCTGGAAGAGGGAGAGCCCGACGGCGAGGCCGGCCGCGATCGCTGCGGGAGCGCCGGTGAGCTTGCGGAATCGCGCCTCGCGGTCGTACTTCTCGACCGCCTCGGCGAGGGCAAGCTCCGCCGCCACGTCAGTTGCTCATTCCCTTGCTCTTGAAGAAGCGGGCGGCCCCCGGGTGCAGGTCGACGACGCCGGTAATGCCCTTGAGACCGTCCTCGAGCTTGAACGCCTTCATCGCCGCGTGCGCCGCCGCGAGGCGGGGAGCGTCGTCGTACATGGCCTTGACCAGGCCGTACACGAGGTCGTCGGGAAGGTCGTTGCGCACGATCAGGATGTTGGTGACCGCGACCGTCTTCACTTCGCGGTCCTGCCCCTTGTAGCTGTTGGCCGGGATGGTGAACGGCGAGTACCAAGGGTACTTGGCGCAGAGCTTCTGGACGTAATCGTCCGGCAGCGAGAGCAGCCTGCCTTCGCCGGAAGTCATGACGTCGAGGACCGCGGCCGTCGGCACGCCTCCCGCAAGCAGGGTCGCCTCGGCGTGCTTGTTCTTCAGCTGGTCCGCGGCCTGGTTGTAGTCCATGTAGTCCGCCTTGAGATCGTCCCGCGTCCGGTAGTCGAGACCCAGCACCGCGAACATCTCGCGGCTGTTCAATTCGGTCGCGGAGTTCTGCGCACCGGGAACGACCTTCTTGCCCTTCAGGTCGGCCAGCGTCTGAACGCGCGACTCCTTGCGCACGACCCATTGCATCACGTTCGGGTAGAGCTGCGTCACGGCCTTGAAGTGCGTCTGCTTGCCCTGGTCCTTGTACGCTTCGACCCCGTTCACCGCCTGGTAGACGACCCCGCTCTGGGCGATGGCGACCTCGGCCTCGCGGCGGGCCATCAGCTGGATGTTGTGAGGCGTTCCGTTGGTCGCCTGCGCCGACGCCTTCACTCCCGGCACCTTGTCGTTCCAGAGCTGGGCGATGGCGTTTCCGATCGGGTAGTAGGCGCCTCCGGTGGTGGCGGTGGCCACGTTGATGTCCACGGGGCGGGCCGAGCCCACCGCGAGCAGGCAGACGACGAGCGCGCGCATTCTGGACCCCCGGTTTGGACCGGCCGTGCTGCGTCTCTGAAAAGCATAGCGCTCCACCGTCGCCCGCGGCTACTCTGCGCCGCATGAAGAGCCGCTGGTCCGACGCCGAGGCCCGGGAGTTCCGCGATCGGTACGGCGCGCGGTGGGGCGAGCCGCTCGCGCTTCGCGTGTACACGGCGCGCCTGATCGGCAAGGACCCCGACCTGGTCATGCACGGGGGCGGCAACACCTCGGTGAAGGTCGTCCTGCGAAACCTGCTGGGCGACGAAGTGGAGGCACTCTGCGTGAAGGGGAGCGGCTGGGACCTCGATTCGATCGAGCCGCCCGGCTTTCCCGCTCTCGACCTCGCCTGGCTGCGCCGCCTGCGCAAGCTCGAGACGCTCTCCGACGAGGAGATGGTCAACCAGCTCCGCACGCACTTGTTCGACGCCAGCGCCCCGAACCCGTCCGTCGAGACGCTGCTGCATGCCTTTCTGCCCCATGTCTTCATCGACCACACGCACGCCGACGCCATCCTGGCCCTGACCAACCAGCCCGACGGGGCGAAGCTCACTCGCGAGGCCCTGGGCAGCGAGGTGGTGGTCGTGCCGTACGTCATGCCCGGGTTCCGGCTGGCGAAGCTCGCGGCCGAGATGTTCGAGGGGATGCCGGGGGCGAGCGGGATGGTGCTGCTCAAGCACGGCCTGTTCACGTTCGCCGCCAACGCGCGGGAGAGCTACGAGCGCACCATCGAGTACGTCGACCGGGCGGAGAGCTTCCTCCACAAGCGGATCCGGCCTCGGGCAGCCGCTCGAGCGGCCGGAGGCGCGACCGCGGCTTCGGGGCGCATGGCCCGGATCGGGCCCGTCCTCCGGGGCCTGCTCGCCGCCCGGGGAGAGAACCCCGAGCAGACCCGCCGCGTCATCCTCGAGCACCGCGCGACCGACGAGCTCCTGGCGCTGATCGCGGCTCCTGAGTGCGCTTCGCTCGCCTCGCGCGGCCCGCTGACTCCGGACCACGTGATCCGCACCAAGTCGAAGCCGCTTTTCATCGCAGACCCCGCCCTCGACGACCCGGAAGCGCTGCGGGCGCAGCTCGCCAAGGCGATCGCGGGCTACCGCGCCGGTTACGACGCCTACTTCGCCGACCAGGTCCGCGCCAAGGGCGTCTCGCGCACCAAGCTCGATCCCGACCCGCGCGTCTTCCTCATTCCGGGGGTCGGGATCGTCTGCGCCGGCAAGACGCGCAAGGACGCGGCCATCGCCGCCGACATCTCCGAGCACACCCTGCGGATCAAGCAGGCCGCAGAATCGATCGGCCGTTACGAGGCGCTGGGCGATTCCGAACTGTTCGACATGGAGTACTGGAGCCTGGAGCAGGCAAAGCTGGGGAAGGAGGCGGAGAAGCCACTCGCGCGGCAGGTGGCGCTGGTGACGGGCGCGGCGGGCGCGATCGGAGTGGGCACCTGCGCCGAGCTGGCCCGGGCGGGCGCGCACGTAGTGCTGGCGGACATCGACACCGAAGGCCTGGAGCGGGCGCGGGGCAGGATTGCGCAGATCGCCGGAGCCAGCGCTTGCGCGGCCGTGCGGATGGACGTCACGGACGAAGCCTCGGTCGAGGCGGCCTTCGACCAGGCCTGCCGTGTCTTTGGTGGAGTCGACCTGGTCGTCGCCAACGCCGGGGTCGCGCACGTCAGCGCGCTGGCGGACACCGACGCCGGCCAGTTCCGCAGGGTGATGGAGGTCAACCTGATCGGGTACTTCCTTACCCTGCGGGCGGCCGCGCGGGTGCTGCGGGCGCAAGGGACGGGCGGCAACGTGGTGGTGAACGCCTCGAAAAACGTGTTCGCGCCCGGCGCGGACTTCGGCGCCTACAGTGCCTCGAAGGCCGCCGGCCACCAGCTGGGGAAGGTGGCGGCCATCGAGCTGGCCGCGCTGGGCGTCCGGGTGAACATGATCAACGCGGACGCGGTCTTCGCCGAGGGCGATACCCCGTCCGGGCTCTGGCGGGAGATCGGCCCCGACCGCGCCCGCTCGCGCGGCCTCCCGCCCGAGAAGCTGCAGGAGTTCTACCGGGAGCGAAATCTCCTGCATGCCGAGGTCACGGGCGCGCACGTTGGCCGCGCCGTAGTGTTCTTCGCCTCGAACCAGACGCCGACGACCGGGGCCACCCTACCCGTCGACGGCGGTATCGCCGCGGCGTTCCCGCGCTGATCGATCCAGGCAGGCGATCAAGCCGATCAAGCCGAGGCCCCAGAAAGCGCCGGGGGCGAGCACCGGGGGCGCGCTTCCGATCTTCACTCCGCCGTCCTGGCCGGGGGGAATGCGCCACGCGGAGATCACCCGGATGAGTTCCGCCAGCGGGTGCCCGCCGGAATGGAACCACACGCCCGCCGCTCCGACCACGAACGCCAGCGCGAACAACGCCGCCAGGGCGGGGCGGCCGCCCCGCCGCCAGCGGAGGAGCGCGACGCCGCCGAAGAGGAGCAGCGCGGCGGCGTAGCCGAGCGGGACCCAGGCGCGCCAGGTCTCGCCCAGCACCTCGCGGTGCTCGAAGCGTATCTCGGCCAGGAGAAGAGCCGAGCCTCCGAGCACGGCGGCGACCACCCGCTCGTTCAGGCTTCGCGCCCGCCACCAGCCCACCGGGTCAACGCGCATTGGCCGCTCCAGCGGGCATGGGTCCGGACACCACGATCCGGCCCGCCATCTCCTCGTGACCGCTCCCGCAGAACACGTCGCAGTGGAAGGCAAACGTGCCAACTTTCGACGGGACCAAGCGCACCCGCGCCGTCTTGCCCGGCTCCACGTCGATGCGCAACCCCAGATCGGGTACGGTGAAGCCGTGGTCGCGATCGGCGGAGGTCAGCTCGATCACCACCGGGACGCCCAGCTGCAACTCGATGACGTCGGGCGAGTAGGTGAACCGGCGGGCGACCACCTGGACGACCCGTTCGGGCGTTTCGTTCGTTCCGGCGGCCAGCAGCACGAGCACCAGAGCGGCGATGCGCATCTCAGGTCTCCTTCGCCAGCGGGATCTCGCGCAGCGAGTACGACGGCTGGCGCGGATCGGTGTCGACGTCGCGCACGCCCAGGCCGCGGCCCGGATGGGCGGGATCCCACGGCACCGGCGTCCGGTTGGGCTGCGAGCCGGGCGCGGGCAAGGGGAACACGAGGGAGCGCGCCGCGTGGTGGGCGATGTGATCCGTCTGGTGGTGATGCTCCTGATGGATGTGGCCGTAGAAGACCGTGACGTGCGGGTAGGCGTGCAGCACGTCGATGGCCCGCGAGCCGTCGGCGGTGGTCCAGTCCCAGTCGGCCTTCAGATCGAACAGCGGCCGGTGGGTGAACACCACGATGGGCGCGGACTTCGGCAGCCCGCGCAGGTCCTTCGCGAGCCAATCGATCTGGGCATCGCCGAGGATGCCCTTGGGATCGGAGACGTTGTCGAGCACCACGAAGTGCACGCCCTTGTGGTCGAACGAGTACCGCAGCTGCCCGAAGTACTCCTGGAAGGCAGCGCCCCGGTCCAGCGAGGCGTCGTGCTCGCCGGCCATCAGGCGCACCTGCGGCACCCGCAGCCCGGCGAGGTGCTCGCGGAACTGCGCCATGCGCCGGCGGCGCTCCTGGTCGTCGTCGGTGGTGTGCGTCAGGTCCCCGGTGAACACCACGAAGTCGGGCGCCACCGGCAGGGCGTTCACCAGCTCCACGGCCCGGGGCAGCTCGACGGTGGCCTCCGGGTTTGCCGGGCCCTTGTATCCCCAATGCGTGTCGGAAAGCTGGACGAAGTAGAAGTCGCCTTCGCCTCCACTTCCAGTGGGGCGAGCGCTCCCTGACGCCGTGGAGCAAGCCTTCAGCAGCCCCGAGGCGAAGACCACTCCGCCGACTCCCGCGATCTGGAGGAACTCCCGCCGCGTTCTCTTGCTCATCGCCGCCTCCTCACGCGCTTCACGCGCGCTCGGCCGGCTGACCCGCCACCCCCTTCGTCATTCCCGCGGGAATAAGAAGGCGCATTCCGGGTCTCATCACCGCGATGCCGAAGGAATTGCCGCTGGTGTTGGTCTTTTCGCGGGCCGAAGCGCCGGAGGTTCGCCCATCGGGCGGAGGTCGGATCGCCCTTGCGCCGGCGGACCGCCCGCGCGAAGACCCGCGTTCAGGAGCGCCCTTGCCCCACCCGGTGCCCGAATTCGAGCGCGCCCTGCGGGAGCACTTCTCCGCCGCCCACCGCCTCGCCCGGTGGCTCACCCGCACGCCAGCGGACGCCGAGGACGCGCTGCAGGACGCCGCGCTGCGGGCCTTCCGATCGTTCGACAGGCTCCGCCCGACCAACCCGCGCGCGTGGCTCCTGCGGATCGTGCGCAACTGCTGCCTTGACCTGCGCCAGGACCGCGAGCGCGCCGGCGAGGCCAGTTTCGAGGAAGACGACCTAGCGAGCGACGTCTCGTCGCCCGTCCTGGGCTTGCCCGCGGAGGATCCGGAGGCCCGGCTCGTGCGGATGGCGAACGGCCGCGCGCTGGAACAGGCCCTGCGCGCCCTCGTCGCCGAATACCGCGAGGTCTTCCTGCTGCGCGAGGTCGAGGGGCTTTCCTACAAGGAGATCGCCGACGTGGCCGGGGTGCCGATCGGCACCGTGATGTCGCGGCTGTCCCGCGCCAGGGGGCAGTTGCGCGTGCTCATCGCCAAGGGCGAGAAGGAGACTGCATGACCTGCGCCGAAGCCGCCCACCTGATCGGTCCCTGGCTCGACGACGAGCTGGACGTGCGCTCGGTCGTGGACGTGGAGACGCACGTCGCCCGGTGCGCGGTGTGCGGCCGGGAGAAGAACGAGCTCCTCGCGCTCCGCGAGACCGCGCGCGAGCGGCTCCCCCGGTTCGATCCGCCGCCGGCCCTGGAGGAGCGCGTGCTGCGCGCCGTGCGCAAGGCCGGCGCGCCGCGTCCCGCGCGCCGCTTCTGGCGAGAGGCGGCGCTGATGGCGGCGGCCGCTTGCGTGGCCGTGATCGCCACCTCGTCCTTGCGGCCGCGCGCCGACGGCGCGAACGAGGTCGTCGAGGCCCACTTGCGCTCCCTGCAGGCCGGCCACCTCGCCGACGTGGCCTCCTCCGACCAGCACACGGTGAAGCCGTGGTTCCAGGGGAAGGTCGACTTCTCCGTTCCGGCGCGGGACTTCGCCACCGACGGGTTCGAGCTGGTCGGCGGGCGCCTCGATCGGCTGGGCGGGCGTCCCGTGGCTGCCTTGGTGTATCGTCACCGGCAGCACCTGCTCAACGTGTTCGTCTGGCCGGGTGGCGCCAGCGAGGAGCCGGTGCAGTCCACTTCCTCACGGGGCTACCAGGTGTCGAGCTGGGCGAAGGACGGGCTGGAGTTCAGGTTGGTCACCGACGTGTCCGCGGCCGACGCCGACAAGCTGGTCGGCTTGCTCCGCGGGTGAGTTCGCCGTGCGGGCCCTCGTCTTCGATCTGGACGGGACGCTCGTCGATACCGTCTATGCCCACGTCTTCGCCTGGCAGAAGGCGCTCGACGAGGCTGGCTTGCCGATCGACGGCTGGCGGATCCACCGGCGCATCGGCATGAGCGGAGGGCTGTTCACTCGCGCGGTGGCGCGGGAAGTGGGCCATCCGCTCACCGACGAGCAAGCCGAGGCGCTCCAGCGCCGGCACGGCGAGCTGTACCGGCAGCTGCTTCCCGAACGCCGGCCCCTGCCGGGCGCCATCGCCCTGCTCCGCCACCTGCGCGAGGCGGGCATCCCGCACGGCATCGCCACTTCGGGCAGGCGGCCGGAGATCGACGGGTCGCTCGCCGCGCTGGAGGTGCCGAAGGAGATGGTGGTGGTCGAGCGAGGCGACGTGAGCCGGGCGAAGCCCGCCCCGGACCTGTTCTTCGCCTGCCAGGAACGGCTCGGCGTCCCGGCCCGGGACTGCTACGTGGTGGGCGACGCGGTCTGGGACCTGCTGGCGGCGCGCCGCGCCGGAATGCTGAGCGTCGGCTTGCTCAGCGGCGGGTACGGCGAGGACGAGCTGATCCGGGCCGGCGCGTATCGCGTCTACCGGGACCCGGCCGAGCTGGACATCTCGCTGGACGAGCTGGGCGTGCTGGACTGACCGGTTTCTGGGTGCTCCTGGCCCTCGCTGCTATCTTTTTTCAGCGGGGGCCTCCCATGCGGTGGAGCACGGTCGACCTGAAGCGCGTCGTGGAGTGCGCCTCGCCGCCCGAGGCGCTCTGGCCGATCCTCGCCGACACCGACCGGTTCAACCGCGCCGTCGGTCTCTCGAGGATCGCCGTCCAGCCCCTGGAAGGCGCGGGCGCCGCGCGCTACCTCGGCGCCACCACCCTGGGCGGATTCCGGGTCGAGTACGAAGAGCGGCCTGCCGAGTTCGTCGAGAACGAGCGATTCAAGTTCCTCCGCGTGCTGCGCCGGGGGCCCGTCCGCTCGATCGAGACGCAGTTCGAGCTGCGGCCGCTGGGCGCCGGCACCGAGGTCACGCTCTCGCTGCGCATCCTTCCCAGGTCCGTCCTGTTCGCGCCGATCGCGCGCCTGAGCGGCCGGCGCACGCTGCGCACCTTCGCCCGGGAGATCGCCCGGATCGATTCCGAAGCGCGCAGCGGCGGACCGATCGAGATCGCCGCCCGGGCCACGCCAGCCGAACTGAGCGCGTTCGAGCGCGCGGCGGAGGCGCTGCGCATCGCCGCCGGGCAGGTGCGTCTCCCGCTCGCCGAGGAGCTGATCGAGCACGTGCGCAGCGGTCCCGACGTCGCCGTCTCTCACATCCGTCCCTTCGAGCTGGCCGATTTCTGGCTGGCGCCGCGCCGGGAGGTGCTGGCGGTCTGCCTGCAGGCGGTCGTCGCGGGGCTGCTCGAGCTGTCCTGGGACCTGGTTTGCCCGAGCTGCCGGACGGCCGCGGACCGGACTGCTTCCCTGGCGGACCTGCGGGACGGCAGCCATTGCCAGCTGTGCGATCTCTCCTTCGGCCTCGAGCTGGACAAGACCGTCGAGGCGACCTTCCGGCCGCCTCGGCCGGTGCGAGACGTCGACGGCGGACCCTACTGCATCAGCGGACCGGCGCGCACTCCTCACGTGGTCGCGCAGGCGCTGCTGCCCGCGGGATCCGCGGCCAGGCTGCGCGCGCCGCACCAGGAGGGCCGGCTGCGGCTCTTCGTCCGCGGCGGAGCCACGGCGAGCGTGGAGGTGCGCGGCGACGGCCCCCCGGTGGCCCAAGGCAGAGGCGGGCGGAGAAATCGCGCCGGCCGCGTTGGTCGTCGGGCCGGGCGGAGTCGTCGAGGTGCGCAGCGCGCTTCCTGCGGAGTCGCACGTGAAGCTCGAGCGCAGCGAATGGGTCAACCGCGCGGCCACCGCCACCGCCGTCAGCATGCTCCCCGAGTTCCGCCGCCTCTTCTCCGGCGAGGTCCTGGCGCCGGGCGTCGCACTGAAGGTCGGCCGCGTGGCCCTGCTCTTCAGCGATCTGTCGGGCTCGACCGCCCTCTACGGCCGCGCCGGCGACGCGCCCGCGTTCCGCCTGGTCCGCGACAGTTTCGAGGTGCTCCGCGCCGCGGTCGAGCAGAACGGCGGCACCGTGGTGAAGACGATCGGCGACGCCGTCATGGCAGCCTTCGCCAGCGACGAAGGCGCCATCCGGGCGGCGGTCGCGATGCAGCGCGCCTTCCCGGAGTTCATCCGGAAGTACGAGTACGCCGAGGACGTCGACTTGAAGCTCGGCGTGTACTCCGGGCCGTGCTTCGCGGTCACCGCCAACGGCGTCCTCGATTACTTCGGCCAGACGGTCAACATCGCGGCCCGCCTGCAGGCGGAAGCCGAGGCAGGCGACCTGGTCGCGCCGGAGCACCTGGCCGAGGCGGGCGCCGCGGCCGGCTGGCTCTCCCAGACGCACGTTGCGCAGCGGTATACGGCGATGCTGAAGGGCATCGACGGCCAGATCCGCGTCGTCCGCATCCGGGCGCAAACTGCCGGGCACGAGCACGCCGCCGCCGGGTAGCGAGCGCGCATCCATTCTCGGGCAGCCTGCGCGAAGGTCCGCAAACCTACGACATTCCGGGCCTGTAGGCCCACCTCGCTGCGTGCTTTGATGATTGCACCATGCAACTACCACCCATCTATTACCAACTCCGCACTCGCTGGATGGCGCTGTCTCCGCGTGCCCGTGCAATGTCGGTCTGCGCGGCGGTCGCGGCGGCCGGCCTGTGCCTGTTTGCCGCGTTCCGCGGCGACTCGGTCGAGAGGGCCGTGGCCCGGGGCGATCTGCACGCCGCCCAGAGCGAGCTCAAGCAGCGGCAGGTCGCCGACTCGGGCGCGCGCAGCTACGACGCTGGTCGCATCGCCGAGGCGCAGAAGTCCTACCGCGTCGCGGTCGTCAGCTACCTGACCGCGAATCGGCAAGGCGACGACCGCGGCTTGCTGCGCTTGATCGACATGACCCGCGATCCGAGCTGCGTGGCGCGCAGCGCCGCGGCGTCCGGGCTGGGCAAGGTCCACGACGAGCGCGCCGTCCGCGCCCTGGTGGAGCTGCGCCGCGCGCGGTTCGCCGACGAGCACGGGAAGAAGCATCGCCGGTCGAGCTGCAACAGCGCTCTGGCGGCCCGCAAGGCGCTGAAGCGCGTGAAGCGCGCGAAGGCTTGACGGTCGCCGCCCGCGGGCGGCGATGCGCTCTTGGAGTGGCCGTCCCGGCGGCCGCTGCGAGGAGGGAGTCCGCCTCCGCGGCGAACGGCGCCTGCTACAGCAGCGAGACGTGCGCGTCGTCGACGTAGCCTTCGCGCCCGTCGGCGAGCTTGATGCGGCGGAAGTTGAATCCGCTGGTGTTCGCGTCCGCGCAAACCCTCGTGCTGTTTCCTACGGTCCCCACCACCGGCGATTGCCCGTCGGGTCTCGCATAGAGGTCGCCGCCCGGGTCCACCACGGCCGGCACCTGTTGCGCGGCGCACCCCTGGGCAGAGGCCGGCTGGCCGCCCGACGAGGCGGACGAGGTGCTCGCGCAGGCGAGCGCCGGGATCAGGGACATGGCTGCAAGGAATTTCATGCTGGAACCTCCCAGTGCTTCAGCACAGACGAACGGCATCCAAACGTATGGACGCACGTTGGCCTCCCGCTATTTCGGGACGGTCGGCGGGTGAAGGCGCGGGCGGTAAGGCGCCCGGTGCCACGCATCCCGGCCAGGTCCGTGGCATCCTCTCCGGACAACGCCGGAGGCGCACATGAAGATCGAGACGCTCCTCGTCCACGCGGGCGAGCCGGAGCCGCGGATCGAAGGCGCGGTCGCCTTGCCCATCTTCCAGTCCTCGACGTTCGTGGAAAGGGGCGACCGCGGCTACCACGACATCGCGTACGCGCGGCTCTCGAACACCCCCAACCACGTGGCGCTGCACGGCAAGCTCGCCGCGATCGAAGGGGCGGAAGCGGCGCTGGCGACTTCCAGCGGGATGTCCGCGATCTCGACCGCCCTGCTCAGCGTGCTGGGGGCCGGCGACCACCTGCTGGCGCAGGACACTCTCTACGGCGGTACCCACGACCTCCTCACGGGCGACCTGCCGCGCCTGGGGATCGAAGTGACCTTCCTCGACCCGCAGGTGCCGCGATCGTGGGAGGCGCAGCTCAAACGGAACACGCGCGCGGTCTACTTCGAGACGCTGACCAACCCGCTGCTCCAGGTGGCCGACCTGGAAGCCGCGGCGCAGTTCGCGCGTGCCCGCGGCCTCGTCTCGCTCATCGACAACACTTTCGCCACGCCGATCGGGTTCCGGCCGCTGGCGCACGGATTCGACCTCTCGCTGCACAGCGCGACCAAGTACCTGAACGGCCACAGCGACCTGATCGCGGGCGCCGTGATGGGAAGCGCCGCGCGGATCGAGGCGGTCAAGCACAAGCTCGACCACCTGGGCGGCTCGCTCGATCCGCACGCCTGCTTCTTGCTGCACCGGGGCCTCAAGACGCTGGCGCTGCGCTTCCGCCAGCAGAGCGACACCGCGCTGCGGGTGGCCCGGTTCCTCTCCGAGCAGCCCGCCGTGGCCAAGGTGAACCATCCGGGAGTCCCTTCGCACCCTCAGCACGAGCGGGCTCGCCAGCTCTTCCCCTCCGGCATGGGCGGGATGCTCAGCTTCGAGCTGCGCGGGGGCCGGGAGGCCGCCGAGACCTTCCTCCGGCGTGTGCGGATCCCGCTCCATGCTCCCAGCCTGGGCGGACCCGAGACGCTGCTGACGCGGCCCGCGGCCACTTCGCACGCCGGCCTGTCTCCCGAGGCGCGGCGCGCGCTGGGCATCTCCGACGGCCTCTTGCGGATGTCCATCGGCCTCGAATCCGCCGAAGACCTGATCGAGGATCTGGTCCAAGCGCTGCGGTAGATCCAGGGCGATGGCGACTCGCGACGAACGCCGCCGGCCGGAGGCGATCTTCTTCGACGCCGGGAACACGCTGCTGCGCATGAACTACTCCGCGATCGCCGGCGAGCTCGCGCGCCTGGGCGTCGCCGTAACCCCAGACGCAGTCGAGCGCGCCGAGTGGAGCGCGCGCGTGCGCCTCGATCCGGAGCTCGCCGGCGCGCGGGGCGCGTCGACCGAGCGCCGGGCGACCGCGGATCGCTATCTGCGGTACATGCTCGAAGGAGCCGGCGTCACCGACGAAGGGGTGATCGGGGCGATTGCGGCCTGGCACGGCGCCTACAACCTGCCGGTCGGCGTCTGGGATGGTGCCCATCCCGGAGCCGCGGCGGCGCTTGCTCTTGCCCGCGGCCGCGGAGTGCGCACGGCCGTGATCTCCAACTCGAACGGGTCCGTCCGGGCGATCCTCGAGCACCTCGGACTCTTGCCTTCGCTGGAGTTCGTGCTCGACTCGTCCGCCGTCGGAGTGGAGAAGCCCGACCCCCGGATCTTCCGGATGGCGCTCGAGCGCTCGGGCCTCGGGCCCGACGAGGCCATCTACGTGGGCGACATCTACTCGGTCGACGTCCTCGGAGCGCGGGCGGCGGGCATGCAAGCCGTGCTGCTCGATCCGGGCCGCTGCTGGGGCCCGCGCGACTGCCGCCTCGCGCCCGACGTGCTCGGCGCCGTCCGGATGATCTTGACCGAAGAGCCTGCTCGAGGTTGACCGCTCTGCAGCGCTCAGCGCGCTCTTCGATCCGGCGCCTTCGGCGCCTCTACGAGGGGGGAGCTCGCTCTCATCATCAAATCACTTCTCGTTCTCGCGTGAGACGGTCTGGTTTTAGGACGGTCGATGCGGATTCCGCGTCGGAGGACGAGCGACCGTGGGTCTCCCTTGCTTTCCAGGGGGGGGTGCCGAAGGCAGCGGCAGTGACGTTGGCTCAAATTGATTGCGACGGTGGCTCTGCAGCCGACGATGGCGCAGTCGGCGGCCACTCCGTTGACGCGCCGCGTCCCGTCCCGGGACGGGACGCGCTGCGTCACGTCTCGCGTCCCGCTCGAACGACCGCGCGGCATTTGAAGAAGCACCGCTGGCGCGCGAGTCGAGCGCCGCCGCTGCGCCCGACTCTTCCTCTGAAAAGCAACGGAGACCCCCGTCGATTTGTCCTCGCCGTGGAGAGGATCTCGTTGCTCCTGAAAACTCGGCTCGAGCGAGTTACGCGGAATGTGACGAATCGTGAGAGCGAGCTCCCCCTCGACCCCCCAAGAGATCAGCGCTGCCCGCTGGGACTCGCCTTGGGCTCGGGCGTCGCCGCCGACGGCGACGCAGGCGCGGGAAAGCCGCGCTTGCGCATCAGCGCCGCGATGCCCGGGTCGTGCCCGCGGAAGGCGCGGTAACCGTCGGCCGGGTCCACCGTGTTCCCGGCGCTGAACACGTTGTCGCGCAGCCGCTTCGCCACGACCTTGTCGTACGGCCCGCCGTGCTCGAGGAAGGCCTCCCACGCGTCCGCGGAGAGCGTGTCGGACCACAGGTAGCTGTAGTAGCCGGCGGAATACCCGTCCCCGGAGAAGACGTGCCCGAAGTGCGGAGTGCGATGGCGCATCACCAGCTCCGACGGCATTCCCAGGGCGGCAAGCGTCTCCTTCTCGAACTTCCGCGGATCGATCGGGGTATCGCCGGCCAGGTGCAGGTTCATGTCGACCAGCGCGCTGGCCAGGTACTCGACGGTCGCGAAGCCCTGGTTGAAGGTCTTGCTGCGCTCGATCTTCTGCGCCAGCTCGGCGGGGATGGGCTTTGCGGTCTGGTAGTGCAACGCGAAGCGGTCCAGCACCGGCCGCGTCTCCAGCCACTGCTCCAGGAGCTGCGAGGGGAACTCCACGTAGTCCCGGGCGACCGCGGTTCCGGCCAGGGACGGATAGGTGACGTTCGAGTTGAGCCCGTGCAGCGCGTGGCCGAACTCGTGGAAGATGGTGCGCGCGTCGTCCCAGCTGATCAGGATCGGTTCGCCCGGCTTTCCTTTCACGAAGTTCGCATTGTTGGAGACGATGACCGGGACCTCTCCCTCCAGGCGGGACTGCCGCCGGTACTCGTTCATCCACGCCCCGGAGCTCTTTCCGGGCCGCGCGTACGGGTCGAAGTACCAGAGGCCGACGTGCTTGCCCTGGGCGTCGGTCACCTCCCA
Organism: Myxococcales bacterium; assembly: GCA_035261845.1. GTDB lineage: Bacteria > Myxococcota > Myxococcia > Myxococcales > 40CM-4-68-19 > VBKO01. The sequence goes on from DATFTN010000067.1 coordinate 31,768, forward strand.
GACGCGGACGTCGGGGTGGTAGACGGGCACGGTCCCTTGCGCGACGGGCGCGAAGCGCAGCCCGAACAGCTCGCCCGCCACCCAGAACATCCCTTCGCGCAGCTTCTCCATCTGCAGATACGGCTTCACGTCGTTCTGGTCGAGGTCGTACTTCGCCTTGCGCACCTTCTCCGCGTAGAAGCGGTAGTCCCAGGGAGCGATGCGGATGCCGGCCTTTTCCCGGTCGGCGATGGCCTGCATGTCGGCCACCTCCTCGTGGACCCTGGCGACCGCGGGCTTCCACACCGCCTCCATCAGCGCCACCGCCCGCTCCGGCGTCTTGGCCATCGAGTCCTCGAGCCGCCAATGCGCGTGCGTGGGGTAGCCGAGCAGCCGGGCCCGCTCCGCGCGCAGCTTCAGGATCCGCACGATCGTCTGGTTGTTGTCGTGCTCGTCTCCGTTGTCGCCGCGCATGATGAACATGCGCCAGACCTTCTCGCGCAGGTCGCGGCGGGTGGAATACGTCAGGAACGGATCGACGCTCGAGCGCGTGTTGATGACCGCCCACTGCCCGCCCTTTCCCCGGGCAGCGGCTGCCGCCGCGGCGCCGTCGCGCACGGCCTCGGGGAGGCCCGCGAGGTCCGCCTCCTTTTCGAGGACGACCATCTCCGTGCCTTCCTCGGCGAGCACGTTCTGGCTGAACTTCGTGTACAGGCCGGCCAGCTGCTGGTTCATCTCCGCGAGCTTCGCCTTGGCGGGACCGTCGAGCTTCGCGCCCGCGCGAACGAAGGTGGTGTAGTCGAGCCACAGGAGCCGCTGCTGCTCCGGCGTGAGCTGGAGCTGCCCGCGCGCCGCGTACACCGCCTGGATCCGGGCGAACAGCTTGCCGTTCTGGAAGATCTTGTCGCTGAACTCCGCCAGCTTGGGCGACATCTCGCGCTCGATGGCCTGCACCTCGTCGTCGTTCATGGTGGAGGTGTAGACGCCGTACACGGCAGTGACCCGGTCGAGCGCGTGCCCCGTGCGCTCCATCGCCGCGATGGTGTTCTCGAACGTCGGCGAAACCGGGTCGGCCGCGATGCGGTCGATCTCGCCCAGGTTCTCCGCCATCGCCGCCTCCAGCGCGGGCTTCAGGTCGGCCGGCTTGAACCGGCCGAACGGCGGCACGCCGCCCCACGGGCCCGACCACGGCTCGAGCAGCGGGTTCACCTGGGCCGCGGCTCCTTTCTCGGCGGAGCGGGAAGCGGCATCATCGGGCTTTGCCGGCTGCGTCGCGCAGCCGGACAAGGCGGCGAAGACGGCCGCGATCGGAGCGGCCGTCCGGAGAGCTGCGGAAGAGGTCATGGTCCATCCCTGGAGGAGGTTGCCGGAGCGGATCCTATCTCGTACGGCGCCCCTGCAGGGGAATTTCGGGAGGAGCCGCCCTTACGCGCGCGCCCGCTTCTCGTTCCACGCGTCGCGCGCGGCCTGCTGCTGGCGCTTGCTCAGCTTCTCTTGATGGACGTCGCAGATGTATCCGAAGCGCGGTCCCCGCGACCGGTTCTTGCACCCGTTCACGCGGCATCGCATGTCGAGCTTCTGCCGGCCCCCGCGCCTTCCCAGTCCTCCCGGTCCGAATTGCCGGCGCGCGCGGGTGGCAATCTCGCCGGCGAGTTGATTCACGAAACGGTCGAGAAGCGTCGATAACCGAGGATTGGCAGGCAACCGGACCCCCTGGGCTTGAAATCGAGCCAGTGCGGCCAGATTTCTAGCCTCGTTTCATTTTCGGGTCCAGCGGCCCCCTCCGCCCGACGCTAGATTCGCAAGGAATGACGGGCGGATACGGCTTAGTATTGCTTTTCTTGTGCAGCTGCGCCGCTCGGCTATCGTCGGCCGAGGAGGTGATCGATGGGGATGCGGCTGTTCTTCGTGCTCGTGACCGTCGCGGGCTCTGGGTACCTCTTGTACACCGAGCGCGGAGACCGCAAGGTCGCCATCGGCGCCTTGGCGGCCTCGTCGTTCGGGTTCCTGCTGCAGACGAACATGATCTCGCTGCACGTGCGCTCCGCGCGGATGGTCGTCTGGGCGGCGATCGCCGTCTGCGCGGGCCTCTTGTGGACGCGCGACGGCTCCAAGATCACGTCGACCGTCGCGGCCAGCATGGTGTTCGTCTCCACGCTGATCATCGCGCTGTCGCTCAGGATCCTGCACTGAGCTCCTGCTACATCAGCTCCGCGACCAGCGCCCGGGCGTTCTCCGCCGACACCTCCAGCGGGCGGTGCGCCATCGGGCCGCTCTCCGCGAGCACGGGCTCCAGCTCGTCGAGCGAGGGCACGTCGTCGTTGCGGTAGAAGAGGCCGATCGGAATCACGTCCCCCCACAAGCTGCCCTTCTCGATCGCCGCGTGGAGATCGGTCGGATCGTGTCCCATGTCGGAGAGCTTCCGGGTGCGCTGCTTGAAGAAGTCGTGCGTGTTCTCCTTGTTGTAGGTCACGCACGGGCTGAACACGTCGATGAACGCGAACCCTTTGTGCTCGAGGGCGCCCTCGATCAGCTCGACCAGGTGCTTCTGCTGCCCGGAGAAGCCGCGCGCGACGTAGGTCGCTCCGCAGACGATCGCCATGGGGATGGCGTTGACCGGGTTCTCCACGCTGCCGTGCGGGGTGGTCTTGGTCTTCATCCCCTTGCGGCTGGTGGGCGAGACCTGCCCGGTGGTGAGCCCGTAGATCTGGTTGTCCATCACGATGTAGGTGACGTCGACGTTGCGGCGCATGGAGTGCAGGAAGTGGTTGCCCCCGATGCCGAACCCGTCGCCGTCTCCTCCGGTGACGACCACCTTGAGCTGGTGGTTGCCGAGCTGCGCGCCGGTGGCCACGGCCAGCGCCCGGCCGTGTAGCGTGTGCATGCCGTAGGTGTTGATGTAGCCGGGCAGGTTGGACGAGCAGCCGATCCCGCTGATGGTCAGCACTTCATGCGGCTGCAGGCCCAGCTCGGCGATGGCCGACTTGAGGGCGTTGAGCACGCCGAAGTCGCCGCAGCCCGGGCACCAGTCCGGATCGGCCTTGCCCTTGAAGTCCTTGACCGACAGCGGCGCCCGCTTCGGCTTCGCGACCAGCGCCGTCCTCGTCTCGCTCACGGCCGGTTCGGCCATCGACGCCTCCCGAGGGGGGACACCATCCAATGGTGTCCCCCTAAAGGCTACACCCTGATCTCGTGCACCGGGACGTACTTCTTCGTCTTGCCGGCGAGCACCTCGCGCACCCCGTCGACCACGTGGTGGGGCAGGAAGGGCTCGCCGTCGTACTTGCGGATGTGGGCGTCGGCGACCACCCCGGTCTCCGAGCGCAGGTACCGGGCGAACTGGCCGCTGTAGTTGTTCTCGACCACCACCACCTTCTTCGCCTTCGCCAGCGCCTGTTGGATGGCGTCGACGTGCAAGGGGACCATCCACTTCACCTGGAGGTGGTTGGCGCGGATGCCCTCCTGCGCCAGCTTCTCCACCGCCTCGTCGATCACTCCCCAGGTGGAGCCCCAGCCGACCAGCGTCACCTCGGCGTCCTGCGCGCCGGCGAGCCGCGGCGGATCGATCAGCGGGAGCGCGCCGTCCATCTTCCGCTGCCTGCGCTCCATGATGGCCTGGCGCTTGTGCGGATCGGTGAACTCGTCGCTGATCAGGACGCCGCGCTCGTCATGCTCGTCGGTAGCGACCACGTGCGCGTGTCCGGGCGTCCCCGGCAACGCGCGCGGCGCCACGCCGCTCTCCGTGCCGCGGTAGCGCTTGTATCCCTCGCCCGAGGGCACGGGCGACCCGTCGAGGCCGATCACCTCGCCCCGGTCGCGCGGCGGGTTGAAGTCCAACTCGGACGGGTCGAGGCTGCTGAAGCCCTCCGACTCGAGCAGGTCGGCGAGCACGATCCCCGGGCACTGGAACCGGTCGGCGAGGTTGAAGATCTGCGGAATCGTGTGGAAGCAGTCGGCGATGCTGAGCGGGGCCGCGATCAGGCGCGGGTAGTCTCCCTGGCCCGCGCCCAGGACCTGCCACAGGTCGCCCTGCTCGGTCTTGGTAGGGACGCCCGTCGCCGGCCCGGCCCGCTGCACGTCGATGCAGACCACCGGGATCTCCATCATCGCGGCGGCGCCCAGCGCCTCGGTCATCAGGGCGAAACCGCCGCCCGAGGTGGCGCACATGGCGCGGCAGCCGGTGTGCGCGGCGCCGATCGCCATGTTGATCACGCCGATCTCGTCCTCGACCTGCCGCACCATGATGCCCAGCTGCCGGGCATGTCGCGCCATCCACATCAAGACGCCGGTCGAGGGACTCATCGGGTACGCGCAGTAGAACTTCACTCCCGCCGCCACCCCTCCCATCGCCAGGCATTCGTTGCCGGTGGCGACCGCCAGCGGCTTGCCGGTGTCGGGGAGCGCGAACGGATAGGGCTTGAAGTGCGTGCCGGCGTATTCGTATCCGGCGCGCGCGACCGCGACGTTCTCGGCCACCACCGCGTCGCCTTTGCGCTGGAACTGCTCGGCGAGCATCTCCTCGAAGGGCCGGCACTCGACTCCGACGAGCCGCAGGACGGCGGCCACCGCCGCGGTGTTGTAATGAAGGGGGGTCTTCGCCAGCTGCGCCAGAGGAAGCGGGCACAGCTGTACGCCCTCCCCCGCGCCCTCGGGTTTCACCTTGTCGGCGTCGAACAGCACCGCCGAGCCGGGGCGCAGCCTGCGAACGTGCCGGTCCATGGTGTCCTGGTTGAGGGGGATCAGCATGTCCAGGTCGTCGCCCATGCAGCGCACCGGCGACTCACTGGTGCGGATGGTCAGGAAGGTGTGCCCTCCCCGGATGATGGACTGATACGCGTTGTAGGCGTTGACGTGCAGGCCCCGGCGCACGAACAGCTTCGCCAGGACGGTGCCGGGGGTGGCCACGCCCTGGCCCGCCGCGCCGCCGATTCCGACCGTGAAGTCTTTTTGTGCCATGCCTACCCCAACCGCGGAAGTTGCAGGCCTTTTCTATTCCGGGGCCGATCCCCAGTCATGCCGCGCGGCGTCGTGCCGCTGGCGGCAGCAGGCAAGTCCGTGCCGAAACGTAGGCATGAGCCTGTTCCGGAACGGGCCGCACCGCGTCAATGCGGAATTCAGGACCGCGCCTGTGCGCCCCTCGGTGCGACACCGGCGCTGCGCTTCGAACGGCAATGCGCGGCAACGCGCTAGCTGTGCTCTCGGGCCACGACTGGCTTCGCGGGCCGCTCGTCGACCGAGAGCCGGAACACGTCGGGGCGTGCGTAGTGGCCGGCGACGTCGAAGTCGTACTTGCCGCGGGCGATCTCGTCCATGTCCAGCTCGGCGAACAGGGTCGTCTCCTCGTCGAAGGCGGGCCCGGCGAGCACCTTGCCCAAAGGATCGATGATGCAGCTGCCACCGCGCATGAGCAGCGTCTCCGGCGAGTCGCCCATCGCGTTGGGGATGTCCGCCGGCAAGTCGCGCCGCCTGAGCACCTGGCAGGCGCTGAGCACGAAGCAGCGGCCCTCGAGCGCGACGTGGCGGACTGTCGGCAGCCACGTCTCCCGATCGTCCGCGGTCGGCGCGCAATAGAGCTGCACGCCTTTCGAGTACATCGCCATGCGCAGCATCGGCATGTAGTTCTCCCAGCAGATCACCGCGCCCAGCCGGCCGAGCCGGGTGTCGAACACCGAGAGCGTCGACCCGTCGCCGAAGCCCCACACCAGGCGCTCCGCGGCGGTGGGCATCAGCTTGCGGTGCTTGCCGAGGAACCTGCCGTCCTCGGCGAAGAAGAGGACCGTGCAGTACAGCGTCCCTCCGTCGCGCTCGATCGCGCCGACCACCAGGTGGACGCGGTGCTCGCGCGCCATCCTGGCCATCCGGTCGACGTCGGGGCCGGGCACCTCGACCGCGCTGTCGAAGTAGCGGCGGAACTGCTCCCGCCCTTCCCGCGTGCGCCGGCCGACCACCGCTCCGAAATCGAGGCCCTTGGGGTACGCGGAGACGAACGCCTCCGGAAATACGGCCAGCTCGGCCCCCTGGCGGGCGGCCTGCGAGACCAGGTCTGCGAGCTTCTCCAACGTTCGCGCGCGGTCGAACGCCGCCGGCGCTGCCTGCACTACCGCGGCTCGGACCTTCATCCAGGACCTCCATCTGACCTCCAACACCATACTCCTTGCAAGAACGCAGCAGCAGGACCGGGAATGACGCGAGCGGACTTGCAACCTCGCCCCGTTGGAGATTTACGGGCGCGTCGAGGGGGCCGCTCTACAGCCACGGGAGGCATGAGGCGGCCCGTCGCAGGGATTCGTTCACACTCGCGCCGTCGCAGGAGGCCAGAACATGCCAGGCCCAGTCTCGCGCAGGGATCTGCTCGCCCAGCTCGGAGTCACCGCAGCCGCCACCCTCGGAGCTTCGGCCGCGGGTATCGGAGTCGCCGGAATCGCCCGCGCGCAGGAGAAGCCCAAGGGCACCATCCCGGACAAGCCGTTCCGCATCGGGCACATGACGTTCTTCACCGGCCCGGGCGCGGTGCTGGGCGAGCCCATGTACAAGGGCAACCTGCTCGCCGCAGAGGAGATCAACGCGCAGGGCGGCCTGCTGGGGAAGAGGAAGATCGAGATCCTCAAGGCAGACGAGGCCGCGGGCCTCGACGCCAACGTCAAGGAGATGCGGCGGCTGAGACTCTCCGAGAAGATCGACATGTTCATGGGGATCACCTCGAGCGGCAACACACCCGCGCTCGGCCCTGCGGCCGAAGAGCTGAAGCTCCTCACCATCTTCGTCGATGGCTGCACCGACAACCTCTTCGACAAGGCCGTCCCGAATCCCCGCTACATCTTCCGGATCACGAACATCCAGTCGGCGGACGGAGCGACTTGCGCTCTCGCCGTTGCCCAGACCTGGCCCGACGTGAAGAAGGTGGCCCACATCCACCCGGACTACGCGTACGGTCGCAATTGCTTCCAGCACTTCAGCATCGTCACCCAGAAGCTGATGCCCGGAGCGCAGAACGTCTCCGAGGCGTGGCCGAAGCTGTTCTCGACCGATTTCACGCCGCACATCACCAAGACGCTGGCCGCCAAGCCCGACCTCCTGTGCACATCGGTCTGGGGCGGCGACTACGTCTCCTTCTACAAGCAGGCGCTGCAGCACGGGCTCTTCGGCAAGATGAAAGTCGCCACCACGCTCGCGCTGGGCACCGCGCCCCAGGCGATCGGCAAGGACCATCCGGAGGGCGTGATCGCCGGCGTGCACGCCAACTACCACTTCAGCTATCCGCCGGGGAACCGCTGGCCGCTCAACAAGACCTTCGTGGAGAAGTACTACGCGAAGTTCAACGAGTACCCGAACTTCCAGGCGGAAGGCGCGTACACCGCGACGCACGTGCTCAAGACGGCGGTGGAGAAGGCGAACAAGCTGGCCGGCGGCTGGCCCGACGACGACGCGATCATCTCCCAGATCGAGGGAATGATGATCGCCGGGCCCGGCGGGTACGTGTACATCCGGCCGGACAACCACCAAGGGTACAAGGACGCGATCACCGGCTTCAGCAAGAACGTGCCCGAGTACCCGTTCCCCATCCTCGACCCGGCCCGGATCATCACCATCCCGATCCGGAACATCACGGCGCCGCCCGGCTGGCCGAAAGGGGACCCCACCTCGACGTACACCTGGATCGACCAGACCTGGCCCACGGTGAAGCACGCCTGAACCGCGAGGCCCGGCCGGTCATCACGCGCCTTGGACATCTTCCTCATTCACATCTTCAACGCGCTTCTCTACGCGTCGGTGCTCTTCCTCATCGCGGGAGGGCTGAGCCTCATCTACGGCGTGATGAGGATCGTCAACCTGGCGCACGGCAGCATCTACGCGTTCGGCGCGTACGTGACGGCCTGGGTGGTCGGCCAGTGGCTCGCGGGGGCGCCCATCGTGGTGCTCTACCTGCTCCTGCCGGTGGGCGCGATCGCGGCCGCCGGCTTGGGAGCGATCCTCGAGCCCACCCTGCTCAGGCCGTTCTACCGGCGGGCGGAGGAGTACCAGCTCCTGGTCACCTTCGGGCTCCTGATGCTCCTCGAGGACCTGATGCGGTTCTTCTGGGGCCCCTATCCGCTCACGGCGAGCAGGCTGTTCGAGTACCTCGGCAGCGCGACCGTGGGCGGGTCGGTCTATCCCAGGTACAACCTGCTCGTGATCGTCATCGGCGTGGTCGCCGCGGTCTTTCTCTGGGCGTTCGTCTACAAGACGAGGTTCGGCGTGGTGCTCCGGGCGACCTCGCAAGACATGCGCAGGGCGTCGGCGATGGGCGTGAACGTGAACCGGGTCTACGTGCAGGCCTTCACCATCGGCTGCTTCATGGCCGGGCTGGGCGGGGCGATCGTGGTCCCCAGCCAGTCGGCGGTGCTGGGGATGGCGGTCGACGCGCTGGTGCTCGCGTTCGTGGTGGTCGTGATCGGCGGCCTGGGCAGCCTCGAAGGAGCGCTCTTCGGAGCGCTGATCGTGGGGGTCGTCCGGGAGATCGGCGTGTCCCTCTTCCCGGAGATCGAGCTGGCAGTGCTCTACCTCATCGCGGTGATCGTGCTCCTGGTGCGGCCCGCGGGGCTGTTTGGCCGTCCGGCATGAGCACCATTCCCCTCGTCCTCAAGGCGCGCTCGCCGGTGAGGGCGCTGCCGTGGGCGGTGCCCCTCGTCCTGCTTCTCTACGCCCTGCCCCACGCGATGGACCCGTACCAGACGATCCTGCTCGCGTACGGGCTCTTGATGGCGATCGCCTCGCTCGGCTTCAACCTGCTGCTGGGCTATACGGGGCTCCTCTCCTTCGGCCACTCCGCGTACTTCGGCGTCGGCGCCTACGCCGTGGCGCTGATGTTCAAGTACCTTCACGTCCAGTCGATGGAGCTGTTCCTGCTCGGGGCGATCCTCGCCTCGCTGGCCGTCAGCGCGCTGTTCGGATTCGTCTGTGTCCGCTACACCCGCATCTTCTTCGGCATCCTCACCTTGGCGCTCTCGCAGGTGCTCTGGAGCCTGGCGTTCAAGTTCTACCCGATCACGGGGGGAACCGACGGGCTGCGGGTGCCCACGCCCACGCTGTTGGGCGTCGCGCGCGACGAGACCGGGGACAAAATCCTCTTCCTCGCCCGCAACTACTACTACTACGTGCTCGGGTTCTTCCTCGCCTGCGTGCTGGTGATGTGGGTCGTCGTGAACTCTCCGTTCGGCAAGGCGCTGCAGGCGATCCGCGACAACGAGACGCGCGCGGAGTTCATCGGCATCCACATCCGGCGCTACCGGTTCGTCGCCTTCCTCGTCTCCGGCGTCTTCACCGGGATCGCGGGCGCGCTCTGGGTCGTGCTGAACGGGCTCACCACGCCGGACATCCTCTACTGGCCCTTCTCGGGCGAGATCGTCTTCATGTCCGTGCTGGGCGGCTTCCGCACCTTCACCGGCCCGATCGTCGGGGCGGTGGTGTTCAACTACCTGAAGACCTACGCGGTCGGCGCCACGGTCTATTGGCAGGCACTGATGGGCGCCATCCTGGTGTTCCTCGTGCTCGTCCTTCCCGCCGGCATCGTCGGCACCCTGAAGCAGTCGATCACGACGGTCAGGAACCGGGTCTCGCGATGAACCTCCTCGAGACCAAGAAGCTCACCAGGCACTTCGGCGACACCCGCGCCGTGGATGGCGTCGACTTCACCATCGGCGAAGGCGAGGTCCTCGCGCTGATCGGCTCCAACGGCGCCGGCAAGACGAGCCTCGTCAACCTGGTCAGCGGCCTCTTGCGCCCGGACAGCGGGACCATCGCCTTCCGCGGGACCGACGTCACCAACCTGTCCGTGCACGACCGCATCCAGGCGGGCATCGCGCGCAGCTTCCAACTGGTCAACCTCTTCGACCAGTTGACGCTCCTCGACAACGTGGCGCTCTCGATCTTTTCCCGCGAGGACCTGACGCGGAAGCTCCTCTCCCTCGCCGACCGCCAGCAGGCCGTGTGGCAGGAGGCGTTCGACATCCTCCGGCAGTTCGGGCTGGAGACGAAGGCGACGCAGCTGGCCGGTGGCATCGCCCAGGGAGAGCGCAAGCTGCTCGACGTCGCCGTCGCCTATGCCTTGAAGCCCCAGCTGCTCTTCCTCGACGAGCCGACCAGCGGGGTCAGCACCCGCGAGAAGGCACCGATCATGGACGTGGTCACTTCCATCGTCCGATCGAACCATATCACCGCCGTGGTCATCGAGCACGACATGGACGTGGTGTTCAAGTACTCCGACCGGATCGTGGCGATGCATCAGGGCACCATCCTCGCGAGCGGGACGCCGGACGAGATCCGGCACAACGAGCAGGTCACCACGACGCTGATCGGGGCCGTGCATGCTTGAGATCGACGCCATCGACACCTGGCGCGGCCCCGCCCAGATCCTCCGGCGCGTCTCGCTCAAGGTGGGGAGCAGGGAAGCGGTGTGCCTGGTCGGCCGGAACGGCGCGGGCAAGACGACCACCATCGACAGCATCATCGGGCTCCTCCCGATGCGCGGCGGGAAGGTCACCTTCCAGGGCCGCGAGATCGGCAGGCTGCCGCCGCACGAGCGCGCCAGGCTCGGCATCGGCTACGCCCCCGAGGACGCCGGGCTGTTCACCGACCTCACCGTGGCGGAGAACTTCCAGGTCTGCCGCTGGATGGCCGAGGCCTCCGATCGGAAGGACCAGGTCTCCGAAGCCGAGACGGAGCAGAGGATCTTCGCGGTCTTTCCCGAGGTGCGAAAGTTCACGGGGCGGCGCGGCCTGTTCTTGAGCGGGGGCGAGAAGAAGATGGTCGCGATCGCCCGGGCGATGGCCCTCTCGCCCTCCGTCCTCCTGCTCGACGAGCCGTTCGAGGGGCTCGCTCCGGTGGTGGTCACCCGCTTCATCGAGGCGGTGAAGAAGATCAAGGAGATGGGGATCTCGA
>DATFTN010000068.1:0-2689 GCA_035261845.1 Myxococcales bacterium
GCGCCACCCGTCGCGCCAGGTGCGCAGGTGGGGCCTGCGTCCCCGGCCATCCGGGCGCAGACTGGTGGGGACCTCCCGCACGCTCAGCTTCTCCTGCGCGGCGCGGATGATCATCTCGCTGGCGAACTCCATCCCGGACGAGCGCAGCGAGAGCCCGCGGATCGCGTCGCGGGAGAAGCCGCGCATCCCGCAGTGCGCGTCGCTGATCCCCGCCCCGAAGAAGAGGTTCAGGATCCAGGTCAACACCGGGTTGCCGAGGAACCGGTGGAGCAAGGGCATCGCGCCCGGGTGGATGGTGCCGCGGAACCGCGAGCCCATGACCAGATGTGCCCCGGCGCGAAGCTGCGCGAGGAAGGCCGGGATGTCGCCGAAGTCGTAGCTGTCGTCGGCGTCCGCGATGACCACGTAGCGCCCCTTGGCAGCGTCGATCCCGGCGCGCAGCGCGGACCCGTACCCGCGCGCGGGGACATGGATGACGCGGGCGCCCGACTCGCCGGCGAGCCGCTGGGAACCGTCGGTCGAGCCGTTGTCGGCCACCAGGATCTCCGCCGCAATGCCGTGCGCGCGGCAAGTCTCGCGCGCCTTGGCCACGCAGGTCCCGACGGTCCTCGCCTCGTCGAGGCAGGGCATGAGGACCGTCAGCTCGACTGGAGCGGACTCGATTGCGGCGGCTTGCATCGACGCTGCAACTCTATCGGCCGGTTCGCGTCGATCAATTTCGCCGCCGGCTGACCGAAACGAATTCGTTGTAGTGAAAAATACGACCGACGGCGCGCGGGAAAGGAAACGAGTACTCCTGCACCGGCAGGAATCCCACCTGCGCAACCGCTGCGCGGATCTTCGCCAGATCGAAGAACTCCACGTGCGTAGGGTCGCTGCGGAACCCGGCCTCCTGCGGCGTCATCACGATGATGCGGCCGTCGGGCTTGAGCAGCGGCACGTGCTCCCGCAGGAGTTGCACGAACTCGGCAAATGTCATGTGCTCGGCGACGTGGGAGAGGAGCATGGAGTCGAAGCTCCCCGCCGCGCGGTGCTGCGAGCGGCGGAACTCCTCCGGCGTGAAGGCGATGAATCCCGAACGGCGGCAGGCTTCCACCGAGTGGGGGTTGTGATCGACTCCGACGCCCGCTCCTCGCAAGTGGGACAGGTTGCGCCCCACGCCGCAACCGACCTCCAGCGTGAACCCGGGCCGCAGGCGCCGCAGGTTCCAGCGATAGGGCGCCTGGACGTCGAGGAACCGCTTCCAGCGGGCACCCTGCTCGCGCAAGAGCCTGCGCGTGTACTCCGCGTCCTTGGTCATGCCGCTGCGCGGCCGCGGCCGCGCTCGCCGAGCAGGCGCAGGCGCGCCCCCACCCGCTCGGCGATGCGCGAGTCGCGCAGGTAGCGCCTCCAGCCGGAGGGACCGAGCGCGAGAAAGCCGGCGCTCAGCCTCCCCCAGGGCGCGGGGCGACGGTGCAGGCCGCCCGCGAGCGCCAGGTTCAGCTCCACGGAGAACTCGGCGACCGCCGCGAGGCGCCGGTCGCCTCCCGCCGCGGCGGGCAGGTGCCGGCGCAGGACGGTCTCCAGTTGCAGGCGCAGGTCCTCGCCGCGGGCCGATCGCTGCGCGGTCTGCGACGCGGCGTGGATGCGGAACGCGGCGAGTGGCTCCGGGTGGTGCAGGACCGTGCCTCCGGGCGAGAGCTTCAGCCAGAGATCCCAGTCGGCAGCGTACCAGAGCGACTCGTCCATGCCGCCGGATTGCAGCGCCAACTCGCGCCGGAAGAGCGGCGCCGGCACCGCCAGGAAATTCTGCACGATCAGCCGCTCCAGCACGAGCGCCGGGTCGACCCTGCCCGGCGGCAGGGGGCACCGCCAGCGGCCGAGGCGCGCGCCGCGCGCATCGACGAACCAGGACGGGTGCACGACGAGCGCGGCGTCGGGAGCGGCGTCCAGCGCGGCGCGCAGCGCCCGCAGCCGCCCGTCCATCCAGAGGTCGTCCTGGTGGAGCAGGCAGGCGTACTCCCCGCGGGCGACCGCGAGCCCGTGGTTGGTGCTCGCCACCCAGTTTCCGCTCCGCGGGCGGCGCACGATGCGCAGCGGCAGCCGGGAGGAGTACGCCTCGAGGGTGGCGACGGTCCCGTCCTCGGAACCGTCGTCGACGGCGATCACCTCGAACTCGCCTCCCGCCTGCTGGGCGCGGATGCTCTCGAGCGCCGCCGCGAGGAACGCGCCACCGTTGAAGGTGGGCATCACGACCGAGAGCCACGGCGTGCTCATCTTCTCAGCCTCGTTCCGGGCTGCGCACCCGGGCCATGATACCTTCCCGCTCCGATGGCCCGCAGGCTGCGTCCATGAGGAAGGTGAGGTTCCTGGGCAGTCTGCTGGCCGAGAACGGCCTCCTCTGGACGTTCGGGTGGGCGCTCTCGCAGCTCCTCAAGGGCGTGCTCGGGCGGGTGGAGCGGGGCCTGGAATCGCTGGAGCGCCGGCGCCGGCTCCCGGGGCTGAGCGGCGCGGCGACCAACCGGAGCATCTGGGACGCCTACGACTGGCGCCGCCGCGGCGAGGAGTGGACCCCGTCTGCCGAGTGGAAGCAGTCGCTGACCGCGCTGATCCAGCAGCGCGCGCCGGAGCGAGGCGCGATCCTCGAGGTCGGGCCGGGCGCAGGACGGTGGACCGAGGCGCTCCAGAAGCTGGCCGGCTCGCTGACCGT
>DATFTN010000069.1:0-14639 GCA_035261845.1 Myxococcales bacterium
GCCGATGCGGCGGCCCTCGTGGGTGATCATGCGGCGCATGTACTCGTACTTGAGGTCCTCCAGCGCCTGCTTGACCTCCTTCTCCAGCCCGCAGAAGGGGGAGCCTTCGCCGCACAGCTCCGCCACCGCGTCCTTCTTGATCTGCGACAGATCGCCGTAGCGCTCGTGCTTCACGTTGCGCGCGTAGGCCTGGCGGACGCGCTCGTACACGGCCTTGCGAACCGCTTCCGCGACCCCTTCCGCGAGCGGGACCTTCTCGAAGGACCGCTTCTCCTTGCCGGCCGCGCGGCGCAGCTCCTCCTGCTCGTCGAGGAGCTGCCCGATGGCGCGCTGGCCGAAGAGCAGGGCCTCGACCATGCTGCTCTCGTCGATCTCCTTGGCGCCGCCCTCCACCATGAAGATGGCGTCTCTGGAAGCAGCCAGTACCACGTCCACGTCGCCCTGCTCGCGCTCCTGCTCGCTAGGGTTGGCGATGAACTTCCCGCCCACCCGCCCGACGCGCACGCCGGCGAAGGCGAACGGGAAGGGGATGTCCGACAGCGCCAGCGCGAAGGACGCGCCGGTCAGCGCCAGCACGTCGGTGTCGTACTGGTTGTCGGCGGAGAAGACGGTCGCGATGATCTGCGTCTCGTTCTGGTAGCCCTCCGGGAACAGCGGGCGGCAGCTGCGGTCGATGAGCCGGGAGATCAGGGTCTCGCGCTCGGTCAGCCGGCCCTCGCGGCGGAAGAAGCTGCCGGGGATCCGTCCCGCGGCGGAAAGGCGCTCCTGGTAGTCCACGGTCAGGGGGAAGAAATCGAGCCCCTCCTTCCTGTCCCTGGCCGAGACTGCGGTCACCAGCACCACGCTGTCGCCGGCGCGCACTACCACCGATCCGTCCGCCTGTTTCGCCAGCTTGCCCGTCTCGATGGTGATGTTCTGGTTGCCGACCTGCGCGGTCACCGTCTTTGCTTCCATGTGCAACGTCCTTTCGCGACCTGTGCCGGCCGCGTCTTCTCGTTCGGGAATGGTGGGGTCGTCTCGACCCCGGACTTCGCGCGGCTTCCTTCAGAGCCGCTGCGGGCCGTCCGGGGACCGTTCGGAGCCTGGTCACAGCAGCGAGCGAACATCGCTGCTCTGATGAGGGACCGACCTGCCTCCGGACCGCGCCGCTATATCCTCTAAACCTACCGCTCGTTTTAGTCGAGCGCTGTACCTTCGGTGTGCAACTCTCCAATCCGGCGCCTCCGGCGCCTCAACCAGGGGGGATCTCGCTCCCCCCTGGACCCCCAACATCTCGCGGTCACTTCACATGCCGGAAAGCCTACTTGCGGATGCCTAGCCCTTCGATCAGCTTCCTGTACCGGGCGGCGTCCTTCGACTTCAGGTAGTCGAGGAGCCGCCTGCGCTGCCCGACCAGCTTGAGCAGGCCGCGGCGGGAATGGTGGTCTTTCTTGTGCGTCTTGAAGTGCTCGGTGAGGTACTGGATGCGCTCGGTGAGGAGCGCCACCTGCACCTCCGGCGAGCCGGTGTCGCGCTCGTGGGTACGGAACTTCTCGACCACGCCCTGCTTCTTCGATTCGTAGTGCAACGGCCCTGCGCTCATCCCTTCTCCATTTCCCCCCGCGCCTCCGCCGGCCAGGCGGGAGGGCGAGCAGGCGATCCCATCCAGGCGTCAGTGCCCAGAAGGGCGCGCACCCTACCGGCTGGACCCGATCCCGTCAAGTCCGCGAAAGGCCCACGAGTTCGGCGGTTCACCGGGCCCACGGGGCATAGCCGGGGGCGGCCTGGGCGCGGTCCTTCCGGTACTGTTCCGGTACGGTGAACAGCGGCGAAGAGATGATGTGGTCCGCCGAGCTGCGGTTGCAGGCGATCGGCACGTCGTAGAGCACGGCGAGGCGCAAGAGCGCCTTCACGTCCACGTCGTGCGGCTGCGGGGTGAGCGGGTCCCAGAAGAAGAACACGGCGTCGATGCGCCCTTCCGCGATGAGCGAGCCGAGCTGCGCGTCCCCGCCCAGCGGCCCGGAGAGGAGCAGGTGGATGTCCGCCTGCATCGCCTCCTGCAGCATTGCCCCGGTGGTGCGGGTCGCGTAGAGCGAGCAGCGGGAGAGGGTGCCGCGGTTGAAGAGCACCCACTCGGCCATCTCGTCCTTGCGCCGGTCGTGGGCCACCAACGCGACCACCGGCCTCGCGTCGGTCCTGGGGATCTGGGTGACGTTTCCAGTCATCCGCGAATTATAGCGCGGTGTGTCATGACCGCATCACAAACTCCGGAGGAGGCTCGGCCGAGCGCTCGGCGGACTCGACCCGGGGCAGCTCGAACCAGAACAGCGCCCCTCCCAGCGCGCTCCTGCGGGTGCCCAGGGCGCCGCCGTGCGCGGTGACCAGCCGCTTCACCGTGGCCAGGCCCAGGCCGATCCCCGGCCGGGTGGCCGAAGCGCGCCGTCCCCGCACGTACGGCTCGAAGATGTGGTCCCCCAGCTCGGCGGGAATGCCCGGTCCGCTGTCCTCCACCTCGAATAGCACCGCCGACCGGCGCGGGCGGACGCGCAGGACCACCGAGCGCTCGGCGGACTCTCCCAGGTACTTGAGAGCGTTCCGCATCAGGTTGCTGAGGATCACCACCAGCACGCCGGGGCTGCACGCGACCGCGCATTCCTGGACGGGGTCGACGCGGAGGTTGGCGGCCGCCGCCTCCGCCTGCGGCTTGAGCTCTTCCAGGAGCCCAGAGACGACGGGACGGACCTCGGTGGAGGCGCCCGGCTCGGGGCGCGCGCCGGAGCGGGCAAACTCGAGCAAGGCGTCGACGATGCCGCGCACGCGTTGCAGGCTGGCGGTCCCGCGCTGCGCCGCGGTCTTCTGCGGCGGAGACCCGTTCCTGTGCGCCAACGACAAGGCGAGCCCGACCGTCGCCAGCGGGCTCAGCACGTCGTGCGCCACCCGCCCGGCGAACTGCTCCAGCTCCTCCGCCCGGCGCTCGATCATCTCGCGGTGCTCTTCCTGGATCCGCCGCGCCTTCGCCACGGCGCGCACCATCAGCCAGGCGGTCACCGCGGCCAGGATCACGCAGAGCGTGTCCATCTGCAGGGCCATGCGATCGGCGCGCCGGTGCACTTGCTCGATCCTCAGGGCCGCCTCCTCGGCGGCTTGTGCGTCCATCTGGACGAGCTTGCCGGCCGCCGAGATCGCCTCGTCGGCCAGCGGGCGGACCTCGCGCGAGAGGGTGATCGCGGCCTTCTCCGGCTGGCGCAAGCCGAGCTGCGCGATCACCCGCTCCACCGACTCGTCGAAGGACCGGATGTCCGTCTGGAGCTCGCTCAGCAGCTTCAGCTCGTCGCCCGAGGCGGGCAGCGAGCGGAACTCGGCCAGGTGCTCGTCGAGGCCCCGCCGCGTCTCGTCGATCTCCGCCCTGTCGCCCGCCGCAGGTCCCAGGACGGCCAAGCGCGTCACCAATTCCTGGAGTCTCCGAACCTCGCCGCGGACGTTGCTCATCGCGGCCAGCCCCGGAGCCGCGTCGCGCGCTATCGAGGCGGCCAGCACCCCCACCTCGCGCGCGGCGCGCTGCGCCACCACGGTCGAGCCGACGAAGGCGGCGGCCACGGCCACGAAGGCGAGCGCAAGGACGATCGAATCGCGTCGCACGGCGGCGCGAGTGTAACTGCCGCAGGCTTCGCATGCCTTCCGCAAAACGGCCTTCCCCTCGCGCACGCGCTTCCCGGTCCGTGCTCGTTCGGATAGACGTTCGGGATGATCGTCGACGCGCACGTGCACTTCTTCCCGGAACGGCTTGCAGAAGCCATCCGGCGCTGGTTCGGCGAGCACGCCTGGGACATCCGCTACCGCATCTCGGTGGGCGAAGCAGTCCGGACGCTGCGCGAAGGCGGGATCGATCGGTGCGTGGTGTTGCCCTACGCGCACAAGCCGGGCATGGCGGCGGCGCTGAACGATTTCACCTCGCAACTCGCGCGCGAGTATCCCGAGGTTGTGCCCTGCTGCACCGCCTTCCCCGGGGAGGACGGGGTGGAGGTGCTCCTCGACGACGCCTTGGGCGAGCGAGGTTTCCACGCGGTGAAGATCCACAGCCACGTGATGCGGGTGGCGCCGGACGATCCGCGTCTCGATCCCGTCTGGCGCGCCTCTGCCCGGCACCGCAAGCCGGTGGTGATCCACTGCGGCCGGGAGCCCGCCTCCGGCGGCTACGGTACGGACGTGCGGGCCCTGTCCGGGGCTTCCCTCTTGCGGCGGGCGCTGGCCCGGCACCCGGACGCCATCTGCATCGTGCCCCACCTGGGCATGGACGAGCCGGCCGCGTTCGAGGCGCTGCTGGACGAGTTCCCCAACCTGTACCTGGACACCACGATGGCGATCGCGGGCTACTTTCCCGACCCTCCGGATCTAGAGATGCTGCGGCGCAGGCCGGATCGGATCCTGTACGGCACCGATTTCCCCAACCTGCCGTACGAGTGGGAGCGCGAGCTCCGGATCGTCCGGGGCCTGGGGCTGCCTCCGCCGGACGAAGCGCTGATCCTCTCGGGGAACGCGGTCCGCTTGTTCGACATTCAGTAGACTAAATTCAGTAGCGCGGCACGGAGGGGTCGATCCCCTCGGCCCAGGCGTCGATGCCGCCCGCCAGGGAGACCACCGCGGCGAGCCCCGCGCCGGAGAGCACCTCCGCGGCCCGGAGGCTGCGCACGCCGTGGTGGCAATAGCAGACGACCAGCTGCCCGGGGGCCGGACGCACCTCGGCCGTGCGGGAAGCCAGCTCGTCCAAGGGGACCAGCAAGCTGCCCGGGAGGCGGGCCAGCTCGTGCTCCCACGGCTGGCGGACGTCCACCAGAAGCGGCCGTTCGCCGCGCTCGAGGCGCAGCGAAAGATCGTCGACGGAGATCTCGCGCGCGATCATCGCAGGCGCTTGCGCATGGTGCGTCGGACCGTCTCGTAGCCCAGGTCGCGGTACAGGTCCCGCGCCCGGCGGTTGTTGCCCTCCACCGACAGCTCGATGTCCTCGATGCCGCGCTCCCGCGCCTCCGCCTCGGCGCGCTGCATGAGCAGGCGGCCCAGCTTCTGTCCGCGCGCCTCGCGCACGATGCCCATGGTGGTGACCTCGAGGATCCGCTTGCCGCCCGCGTCGTGGGTCTCGGTGAGCCAGAGATGCCCGAGGTAGCCGCCCTGTTCGGATTCGAGCACCAGGAGCTGCGCCCCGGCCACCGCGAACCGCGGCGGGGTGAAGCCCTGGCCGGCGAGCCTCTGGGGCCAGCGGTCGCGCAGCTTGCGGCGCTCGTCCTCGCTGGACTCGCCCAGCGCGTCGATGGCGGTCTCCAGGTCGAGCTGCAGGAAGCGCGGCCAGTCCTTCTCGACGTACGGCCTCAATCTCGGCATTGGCCCGCTGTAACGTAACCCGGGAGGCCGGGCAAGGCGCCCGCAAAAGGCATCTCCCGCAGCTTTCGCTTGCATCCGGCGCCGCGATCCGGTTGAAGAGGCGGCCGGATGGCCAGGAAGCCGAGAGGACAGGTCAGGACTCCGGGCGGACCGGGACCGCAGCCGCACTCGCAGCCGCCGCGGCCGCAGGGCGGAAGCAGCTGGGCTTCGCTGCGCGACGCGGTCCGCCGCGACATCGAGCAGGCGGCGAGCGCGCTGGCCTTCGCGGCCTCGCTCCACGAACGGCTCGAGGCGCAGCGGCGCCTGTTCGCCGACTTCCCGCGGGTGATGGAGCAGCTGCGCAGCGGTGCGCTGGAGCGCGTGGCGACGGCCCTGGCCCGGCTCTTCGAAGGGAAGGAGCAGTTCGACCTGACCCGCTTCCTGCGCGACCTGCCCCTGGCGCTCGGCCAGCTGGCAGCGGCGGAGGCGGCGCGGAAGAGCGCGCCGCGCGAGCCTGCCTCTCCCGAAGCGGGGGCACCGCCGGCGGCGGCGGGCGAGGAGGCCGCGGCCGCCGCCGAAGTACCGGCGGAAGCTGCCACACCGGCGAGCACGGACGAGGCGCCAGCGTCCTCGGACGGAACTTCGACCGCTGCCCCCGGTTCCACGTCGATCCCAACCCCGGTCTCGATCGCGACCCCGATCTCGACTCCGCCCCTGAGCTCTCCCTCGCCCTCGACCTCTCCCTCGACCTCCCCCTCTCCCTCGACCTTCCCCTCGACCCCGACCCCGACCTCGACCTCGACCTCGGTCTCCGACGCGGCACCGCCCGGCAACGGCGGCGCGGCGCCGGAGCCTCCCTCTCCCCGCCTGGAGCTGCGCTCCCGGCTCCTGGCAGCCGCGCCGCAGCTGGGCAAGGCGGTGGTCACCTACCGCCGCACCGCGGCGACCGTGCGGCGCGCGGCGGCTCCCAGGCGCGCCCCCGGTCCCTGGCGCTCCGACCGCGAGGTCCTGGAGGAAGCGCGCCTGGCGGTGGACTTCGCCCGCCAGCTCTTCGACGCCTACGCGGAAGCCTGGGCCGATCAGCCCACCCAGCCGGGCAGCGGCGAGGCGATGAGCGCGGAGACGGATCGCTTCCTCGCCTGGACGCAGCTGGCGCGCTACATGGACGTCGCCGCGCCGCGCTCGCAGCCGCCGCCGCACGAGAAGCCCTCCGACAAGCAGCCCGTCACGCAGGGCTCCGCGGGCGCGGGCGCACCCCCGGCCGAGGCCGGGACGGCGCCCGGAGCCTGACAGAAACCTGGCATTCTGCCGCGACTTCGCGGATTTTGTTATAGAAGCCGCCCCATGAAGGAGGGCGCTCAAGTGAGCACCAGCCTACGGCCCGTTCCGCGGGCTCCCGACGCGGACCTGTCGCCCGAGCTTTTGCTCCGCATCCACGATCTGATGGTGAAGGCGCGCGTGCTCGAGGAGCGCCTGATCACCATGTACAAACAGGGCGA
Source organism: Myxococcales bacterium (assembly GCA_035261845.1). Lineage (GTDB taxonomy): Bacteria > Myxococcota > Myxococcia > Myxococcales > 40CM-4-68-19 > VBKO01. The sequence goes on from DATFTN010000069.1 coordinate 6,834, forward strand.
CGGCTTCTTCTGGATCGGGGGCCCGGGAGAAGAGGCCTTCAACGTCCCGCTCGGCCTGCTCATCCAGAAGGGCCGCGGCCTGCAGTACGACTACTGCCACTTCCATTACCGGCAGAGCGCCACGCTGCTGGCGATGGGCGCCGATCCGGTGAACGCGATGCGGCAGATGAAGAACACGGCCACCGATCCGTACTCGGGCGGCCGCAACTTCTGCAACCACTACTCCCTGATCGAATGGAACGTGGCCCCGGTCACCTCGCCCATCGAGCCGCAGTACTCGATCGCAATCGGGACGGCGATCGCGCAGAAGCGCGCGGGTGGCCGGGGCATCACCGTCGTGACCGGAGGCGACGCGGGCACCGCCGAGGGCGATTTCGCCAGCTGCCTCATCTGGTCCTCGCGCCCGGCGAACCCACTGCCGATCCTCATCATCGTCGCCAACAACAAGTGGGGCATCTCCACGCCGTGGGCCGGGCAACACGGCGAGAAGCGCATCTCCGACCGGGGCAAGGGCTTCGGGATCGAATCCAAGACCATCGACGGCAACGACCCCGAGGTCTCCTACCGCGAGATCGCCGCCGCCATGGAGTACGTCCGCTCCGAGCGCAAGCCGTTCCTGCTCGAGGCGATGGTCTCCCGCCTGTTCGGCCACTCCAGCGCTTCCGGGGCGAACGCGGTGGCCGACGAGGCCGACTGCCTCAAGGGCTTCGAGAAGAGGCTGGAGGACCGCAAGCTCCTCACCCGGCAGCAGATGGAAGAGCTGCGCCACAGGTACGCGATCGAGCTGCAGGAGGCGCACCGCAAGGTGCGACTGGAGCCGCAGCCGAAAGGTGACAGCATCTACGAGAACGTGTTCCTGGATCGGGACAAGGTGCGGGAGGGGAAGTAGCGGTGTCGACCATGGTCCAGGCCATCCGGATGGCGCTGCACGTGGCGGAGGAGCGCCACGAGCTGACCGACGTGTTCGGCGAGGACGTCGGTCCGCCGCTCGGAGGCGCGTTCACGGCCACGCAGGGGATCAAGTGCGCCTGGAACACGCCCCTGGACGAGCGCGGCATCGTGGGCGCCTCGATCGGCCTGGGGCTCGCCGGGTGCCGCAACGTCGGCGAGATCCAGTTCTGCGACTACGCCTTCAACACCATCGATCTGCTGAAGCTCGCCGGGCTGCAGAGCTGGTCGACCAACGGCGGTTGGAACTGCCCCATGACGATCATGACGCCGGTCGGATCGGGCATTCGAGGCAGCATCTACCACTCGCACTCCTTCGAGACGACGGCGACGCACATCCCGGGATTCAAAATCGCGATTCCCTCGACGCCGCGGGACGCTTACGGGCTTCTGCTGTCGTGCATCGTCGACCCGAACCCGTGCTTCTTCCTGGTGCCCAAGGCGCTGATGCGGGTGCGGAGCCTGCCGGGCGAGGAGATCCCCGGCGAGCCCGGCGACGAGCGCGCGCTCAGCAAGATGATCGATGCGCCTCTCGGCGATCGCGCCAAGTGGCAGCCGCAGTGGCCCGACACGCCGGACATCTTCATCCCCTTCGGGGAGGCGCGGACCTTGCGGCGGGGGCGCGACCTGACCGTGGTCAGCTACGGGCGCACGCTGCCCTTGTGCAAGAAGGCCGCCGACGAGCTGTCGCAGGAGGGGATCGAGGCGGAGGTGATCGACCTGCGGACCCTGCATCCTTACGACTGGCCGCGGATCCAGGAGTCGGTGAAGCGCACTGGCCGCGCGCTGTTCGTCAACGAGGACACCGAGATCACCAACTTCGGCGAGCACCTGCTGCGGCGGACGGTGGAGGAGCTGTTCTACGAGCTGCTCGCGCCTCCGCGCATGCTGGCCGGGGCTTTCGTCCCCGGCGTCGGCCTCGCCGACAACCTGGAAATGGCGTCGGTGCCCCAGCTCCCCTCCATCCGGGACGCGATGCGCCAGCTGGCCCACCAGCACGCGTAAAGACTCAAGCCTTACAGGGAGCGCGGGAGGTTTGGGAGCGTGGGAGAAAACGAGAACCCTCCCGCGCTCCCTGTGAGTAGTTTGAAGGAGATCGGCATGCGTCGAATCCTGATTGGATTGGTTGCCTTGATGGCGGTTCCTGCATTGGCGGCCGAGCATCCGTGCAAGGAGGATGCGGAAAGGCTCTGCAAGGGCGTCGAGCCCGGGCAAGGCCGGATCGTGCAATGCCTGAAGCAGCACGAGGCGGAGCTGTCGCCCGGGTGCAAGCAGAGGCGCGATTCGTTCCGCGAGCGCATGCAGGAGATCCACGCCGCCTGCCAGGAAGATGCGCAGAAGTACTGCGCCGGGGTGCAGCCGGGCGGCGGCCGGATCGCGCGCTGCCTCGAGCAGCACCAGGCGGACCTGTCCGAGGCCTGCCGCAGCGAAGGCCAGAAGATCTCCGAGGAGAGGGGCGCGCACCGCGAGCTCCTCCAGCAGGTGCAGCAGAGCTGCCGGGCGGACGCGCAGAAGTTCTGCGCGGGGGTGCAGCCGGGGGCAGGCCGGATCGCCAACTGTCTCCGGTCGCACAAGAGCGCTCTGTCGCAGGACTGCACGGCCGCGATCGGGCAGGCCAAGGACCGCTGGTAAGCCGCAGACCGCTCCGTCACTCGACCAGCGCGGCCAGAACTTCGGTCGCGCTGATCACCTGCTTCTGCAGCAGCGCCGCCGCGTAACCCGCGAAGGGCAGCAGGGCCCGCGAAGTGATCGCGAAGGGTGCGATCTGCGCCAGCGGCTTGCCGGAGGCGAGCGCCGCGCGCGCTTCGTCGGTCACCAGGAACGCTTCCACCACCACCGCGCGCCCCACGTAGCCGGTCCGGTTGCAGGCGTCGCAGCCGACCGCCCGGGGCAATGGCATGGACGCCTGGGAGGAATCCATCACCTTGCGGGCGATCAACGCCTCGACCAGCGCGGGAGGGTGCGGCTCCAGGGTCCGGCAGGCGGTGCACAGCTTGCGGACCAGCCGCTGCACCAGGACCAGCGCGATCGACTGCGCGATCAGCGCGCGCGAGCAGCCCAGGTTCTCCAGCCGCTGGAACGCCGCCATGGCGTCGTTGGCGTGCAGCGAGGTGAGGAGCAGGTGCCCGGTCATCGCCGCCTCGAGCGCGAGGACGGCCGTGTCCGCGTCTCGCGTCTCGCCCACCACGATCACGTCGGGGTCCTGGCGGAGCAGCGACCGCAGCGCCTGCGTGAATCCCAACCCCGCCGCCATGTTCACCTGCACCTGGGTCACGCCCGGGAGGCGGTACTCGATGGGGTCCTCCACCATCATGATGTTCGTCTCGGGCCGGGTGATCTTCCGCTCGTTGAGGAGCGAATAGAGCGTCGAGGTCTTGCCCGACCCGGTGGGACCGCACACCAGGATGCCGCCGTAGGGCCGGTTGAGCGCGCGCCGCACCGCCTGGAGGGTGGCCTGCTCGAAAAAGATCTGCTCCAGCTGGCGGGTGGAGCCGGAGGCCTCCAGGATGCGCAGGGCGATCTTCTCGCCCCGGTTCGCCGGCAGCGTGGAGACGCGCAGGTCGACGTCGCGCTTGCCCGCGGCGAGCCCGATGCGCCCGTCCTGCGGCATGCGCCGCTCGGTGATGTCCAGGCCGGCCAGCACCTTGATGCGCGCGGTGAGCGCCTTCAGCGTCACGGCCGGCGGCACCGCCTCGGGGTATTCCTGCAGGACGCCGTGGACGCGCAGCCGGATCCGCGGCGCGCCCGCGGTCGGCTCGATGTGCAAGTCCGAGGCTTCCCGGTCGAGCGCCCCGACGATCAGGCGGTTGACGAACTTGATCACCTCGTCGCCCATGGCCCGGGGTGGGGCCGCCTCGCGGTCCGAGTCCGCCGCCGCCTCGAACACCAGCGTGTCGGGGTTGACCGACGGGCCGCTCACCTTGGCCGGCCGCGCCGCGGCGGTCGCGTCTACCCGGAGCCGCACCACCGCCTGGGCGAAGTCGTCGGCGGAGATGGCGACCACCTCGGGCTCGACCGTGGGCAGCGTCCGGCGCAGCTCGGCGAGCGCGCCGGTATTACGCGGAGACACCATCCCGACCGTGAGGCGGGAGCCGGACAGGCGCAGGGGAAGGATCCGGTGCTGCCGGACCAGCTTGGCCGGGATCATCGCCAGCACGGAGGGCTGCAGGTCGAAGTCGCTCACCTCGACGAAGGGGATGCTCCCGGAGAACCCGCGCTCCCCGTCGGCGCCGGGACCGGCCGCGGTCTCCTTCTCGTCCGGCATCAGCTCGGTCAGGGCGAGCTGCATCCGCTCCATCGCGCAGACGCGAGCGAGCTGGCCGGCCACCTTGCGCAGCACCGCCTCGGCGACGGGCTGCACCTTGCGGATCAGCCCGGCCGCGGGGTCCTTCTGCATCCACAGGATCCGCGTGGGCCCCTGGGCGACGAGCGTGGTCGGGCTGGGGCCGCCCGTAACCAGCGCGGCGTCGCCGAAGTGGTCGCCGGGTCCCAGCGTTTCCACCTCGCTGCCGTCCGGCAGCCGGACGCTGAGCTGGCCGGAGAAGACGATCCCCAATCCGTCGGTCGGCGCGCCGGCGGTCGCCACGGCGGTTCCGGCGGGCACCTCGACGCCGGAGAGCAGCGCCGCGGCACGGGCGACGATCGACTTGTCCGCGCCCTTGAACAGGTCGCACCGGGCCAGGAACGGCTCGAGCTTCGCGGGTGCGAGCTTCACCACGTCGCCGGGCGCCGCCGGTTGCGCCGCCGGTCCGTTCGGAGCAGCGGCGGGCGGCGGGGACGCCGTCCCCGGAGGAGCAGGGGAGGCGTCCTGCGCATCGCCGGCGGGCGGAGAAGCTCCGGTATTCGGCGCGCGTTCGGACAACGGTTCCCCCGGACGGCGAAGCGTAGCAGACCTCCTCGGCCGGGCCAGAATCCACCGCGTGCGAGGACGTGGGGCTAGGTGGGTGGATCGCGCCGGACGGAGCAGGAAGCGAGCCCCAGCGCGGCCGAGATGCGGTGACGGTTGCGCGCGAAACGATCGTACCCGCGGTCGGCGAGCCAGGCGACCCCCGGCAGCCGGAGCGCGTGCCCCAGGATGGCCCAGCCGCGCAGCTCGCGGAGCAGGCGCGCCGTCGCCGCTCCGCGGGTCCATTTCCGCGCGCCCTCGATCACCACCATGGTGTGCTTGGTCTCGTCCGGGGACACCCCGGCCGGCAGCTCTCCCCCGTTCGAGACGAAGCGCAGCCGGCGCCGGCGGTCGCGCTCGCGCAGCCAGGCCACGCTGGCCTGGCAGACGCCGCAGTCGGCGTCGAATACGACGACGAGCGGTTCCACGCCCCAAGCATAGCCTCCGTCCGGGAAGGGGGCAGCCTCGTGTTACGATTCCAGCATGGTTCCGCAGAAGTACTCCCTTGCGGCGGTGGCGCAGCACCTGCTGGCGCTCTTCGAGGTGCGGCGCCCGGGGATCGCCCGCTGGGACGCCCAGGCGCTGGAGCGCCTGGGCCGCGAAGCGGAGTCCGCGCTGCAGCAGATGGAGCAGCAGTGCCGCGAGCTCGGGGTGGACGATCCGCCCCACTGGGCGCGCGCCCGATCGGCCGTGCACGACGCGCTCCTGCCGCGCTACGCCCGGCTGGCCGAGGCCGAGAACGCGGCGGCCGCCCGCGACTACGGGCTGTGGCGCGGGGGCGACCTGATCGCGCGAGCTTCGTTCGCGCTGTGCGGGCTGGTGCTCGGCGCGATCGCGGTGGCCGTGCCCTGGATCCCCGTGCAGGAGAAATGGGTCCCCTGGGCGCTGTTCGTGCTGGGCCCGTTCGTGCCCGACGCGTACCTCTGGTGGTACCGGCGCAGGTACCGCCGCCGCCTCGAGGCGCTGGTCCTGGACCTGGCCCGCGAGGGAGCGACGCTCGAGGCGTACCGCCCGCTCTCGGAAGTGCAGCAGAGCCTCGGGTTCCGCGCCGAGTCGGCGCAGCTCCCGGCCACCGACGCGCCGGCCCCCGCGCCGCGCTCGCAGACGAAGGGATAGGCATGGCCTTCACCATCCCCAGGATCGCTTTCCCCAAGCCGGGCGAGCCGGGCGCGCGCCGGAGCCGCGGCCTCTGGATCGCCGGCTCGGCGATCGTCGTCCTCCTGGTCGGCTACAACTCGTGCACCACCTACGTGCGCCCCGGCGAGGCGGGCGTGAAGCAGATCAAATTCGGGATCGCGAAGGGCATCGAGCCGGTCGTGTACGGTGTCGGTCTCCACTACGTGGGGTTCGGCGAGACGATGCACCGCTTCCCCACCCGCGTGCAGGTCCTGGAGCTGACCAACTCGCGCAGCGAGGCGGCCCAGGACGACGTCGAGGGGCACCGCACCACCGCGGCCATCAACATCCAGACCAGCGAAGGCTACAACGTCCGCGTCGACGCGACCGTCCTCTACCGGATCTCGGATCCGCTGGTGGTGATGCGCAGCATCGGGCCGGGGCGCCTGTTCGAGGACAGCGCGGTGATCCCGCGCGCCGCCCAGGATCTGAGGAGAACGCTGGGCGAGTTGGACGCGGAGGACTTCTACCGGGGCACCAAGCGGATGGAGAAGGCGCGCGAGGCGTACTCGCAGCTGGCGGCAGAGCTCAAGGACAAGGGGATCGAGGTGGTGCAGGTGTTCGTGCGCAAGTACATCTACGACCAGCGGTACCAGAACGCCATCGAGCAGCGGAAGATCCAGGACCAGACGGTCTACAAGAACGAGGCCGAGGCCAAGTCGGCCACCGCCGCAGCGGCGAAGAACAAGATCGTGGCCGAGGGCGCGGCGGCGGTGCAAGTCGAGCTGGCGCGCGGCGACGCCGAGGTGAAGAAGCTGGAAGCGGACGCCGACCTCTACCGGCGCAAGCGGGCGGCGGAGGGCGACCTCCTGGTCAAGCTGGCCGAGGCGCAGGGCACGGAGCTGGAAAACCAGGCGCTGCGCGGCGTGGGCAGCGAGAACATGGTGGGCCTGCGCATGGCCGAGGCGCTGCGCAACACGCAGGTGATCGTGCTCCCGACCGACGGCGACGGCGGCACCAACCCGCTCGATTTGAAGTCGATGCTGCGCCGCTTCGACGTGAGGGGGGAGTGATGCGGACCATCCTGGCTGGCGGCTGGCGGCGGGCGGTTGGCGGAACCGCGCCCCTCCTGCTCGCGATGTTGTGCTGCGGGTGCACCTTCCATTCCACCGATTCCACGGAAGTCGGCGTGCTCACCCGCAAGGTGACGTTCTTCGGGCTGCTCGGGCACCAGGGCATCCAGGAGGAGACGTACCTGCCCGGAGCGACGTACACCTTTCCCGCGCTGATCACCGATTGGAACGTCTTCAACGTCGCGCTGCAGAACCTGCAGATGGTGGGCACCAAGGGGCGCTCCGACGTCGACTCGCGCGAGGACCTGGAGTTCAAGACCCACGACGGCAACGACATCGCCGTCGACGTCACCGTCGCCTGGCGCATCGATCCGGCCAAGGCCGGTTACCTCCTGGCTCGTGTGGGAGGGACGACCAACGAGGTGAAGGAGCACCTCGTCCGGCCCGCCTGCCGCAGCGTCGTCCGCGACGTCTTGAACACGATGACCAGCGAGGAGTTCTACGTCTCGGACAAGCGCTTCGCCAAGGCGGAACAGGCGCGGCAGCAGCTCGCGGCGGTGATGGGACCGGAGGGCGTGGTGGTCGAGCGCGTGATCCTCGGCGAGCACCGGTTCAACCCCGAGTACGAGAAGGTGATCCACGACAAGAAGCTCGCCGAGCAGACCGCGGAGCGGATGGTCAGCGAAGGGAACGCCGCGCTCCAGGAAGCGCTCCGGAACCTGGAGACGGCGAAGGGCCAGGTCTCGCAGCAGATCGCCAAGGCGCAAGGCGCGCTGGGCCAGG
>DATFTN010000070.1:0-6620 GCA_035261845.1 Myxococcales bacterium
AGAGGATGGCGAAGAGCCACAGCTCCTTGCGCCGCGCGCTCGCCGCGATGGTCGAAAGCACCACCCCGGCCTGCAGCACCACGAACGCGTACTGGAACCGGTCGCCCTGCTTCTGGTGCTGCGTTTTCACAGCGTCGAGCGTGTCCGCCCGGGCCTTGATCTCCGCCAGCTCTACCTCGTAGCGCGCCGCCGCCGCCGCCGCGCCCGCCTCCAGCTTCGCCAGCGCCGGCGACAGCTCCGGCCGCCCGGCGGCCAGGGCGCGCTCCATCTCCAGCTGGCCGGTATTGATGTGCTTCTTGATCGATTTCGCCTGATAGTAGCTCCACTGATCGCTGGCTTCCGCCTGCGCGAGGATGGTGCGCGAGAACTGGTTCGCGTACGCGCCGGAGGCGACCGCCGCGAGCACCGCCAATACCGCGGTGGTGCGCGCGACGTGATCGGTCCACCTGCGCCCTTCTGACTCGGACTGCGCGCCCGCCGATTCGGCGGCGAGCTTGTCTGCCGGGATGGCCATGGCGCAGATGGTACCGCCGCGCCGCGGCCCGGCGGAAGCGCTTGGTCGGCCGCAGGTCGCGGTGCTAGCGTACCTTTCCGCACCTCGTGCGCCGCCACCATGCAGGCACAGTTCGGCCGCTACGAGCTCCTCAAGCGTCTCGCCGGCGGCGGCATGGGCGAGGTGTACCTCGCCCGGCAGCGCGGCGCGGCCGGGTTCGAGAAGCTCCTGGTGATCAAGACGCTGCTGCCCCACCTCTGTGAGGACGAGGAGTTCATCGCCATGTTCAAGGACGAGGCGCGCCTGTGCGCACACCTCGTCCACCCCAACATCTGCCAGGTGTTCGAGTTCGACGAGATCGGCGGCACCTGGTTCCTGGCCATGGAATACCTGCGGGGCGAGGACCTGCGGCGGCTGGAGCGCGCGTGCGAGCAGCGGGGCACGCCGCTCCCCGTGCCGCTCATCTGCCGCATCGTCGCGGACGCCGCGGCAGGGCTCGCTTTCGCGCACTCGCTGCGCGACCAGAGCGGCCGCTCCTACGGCATCGTGCACCGGGACATCTCGCCCCAGAACATCCTGGTGACGCTCGACGGCGGGGTGAAGATCATCGACTTCGGCATCGCCAAGGCGGTCGGGCGCTCGCAGCACACCCGCACCGGCGCGCTCAAGGGAAAGTGCGGGTACATGAGCCCGGAGCAGGCCGACGGAGCGACCGTCGACGCGCGCGCGGACATCTTCGCGCTCGGCGTCGTGCTGCACGAGCTGCTCACCGGACGGCGCCTGTTCAAGGCGGCGGACGACGTGCAGACGCTGGCGCGGGTGCGCGATTGCCGCGTGCCGCCTCCCTCCCAGCTCGAGCCGGAGCTTCCTGCCGGGCTGGACCCCATCGTGCTCAAGGCGCTGGCAAAGGATCCGGCGGATCGGTACGCCGGGGCGCAGGAGCTGAGGCTCGCGCTCGAGGATTGGATCATCGAGGGCCGGCGGAGCGCCTCCCCGGCGCACCTCTCCGAGTTCCTCAAGGTGATCTACGCGGATCGGCTGGAGAGAGAGGCGCGCGAGTCGACCGGCGAGTTCCCGACTCCCGCCACGGGACGCACTCCGGGCGGCATCTCGCTTCCGAGCGCGGGCGCGCTGGCGCGGACCGGGAGTGCCTCCCGCCCGGCGAGCCGGCGCGCGGCGACCGTGGCGGTGGCGATCGCCGCGGCGGTCGCGGCCGTCGCAGGGGTCATCTTCGTCTCTGCGCGAGGGCCGGTCCCCCCGCCTCCCCAGGCGCTCATCACGGTCCATTCCGATCCGGAAGGGGCCGCCGTAACCGTCGACGGCAAGCCCGCCGGCCGGACGCCCCTGTCGGGCTATCCGACCCCGCCGGGGGCCGCGCGGATCGACATTGCGCTCGACGGCTTCCTGCCTGTCTCCGCGGCCGAGCAGCTTCTGCCTGGAGCGCGGGAGCTGCGCTACACGCTTCAGAAGGTTCCGCCGCCGCAAGTCGCGGCGCCTCCTCCGTCGCGACCTTCCCGGCGGCGGCTGATCAAGGACCCGGCCATCAAGGCGGAGCGGTGATGGCTGCGCGGGGGGCGCTGGCCGCGCCGCTCCTCTGCGCGCTGTTCGCGTGGTCCGGTGCCCGCGCCGACTCGGTCGCCGACGAGGCCGACTTCCGCTTCCACCGCGGGGTCAAGCTGTACTCCCAAGGACGCATCGAGGACGCGCTGTCCGAGTTCCTCGCCTCCAACCGGCTGGTGCGCAACCGCAACGTGATCCAGAACGTGGCTCGCTGCTTCGAGCGGCTGCGCATGTTCAACGAGGCCTGGCGCTGGTACTCGGAGCTCCTCCCCGAGGCCTTGCCGGAGCGCGAGCGGCGCGACCTGGCCGCGGCGCTGGAGCGGCTGCAACGGTCGCTGGCGCTGCTGCGGATCTTCAGCGACCCGCCGGGCGCCACCGTCTACGTCGACCGCCGGGACCTGGGCGCGCGAGGGCAGACGCCCATCACGCTGGCACTGCCGCAAGGCACGGTCACCGCCATCGTCGAGGCGCCGGGACACCGGCCGAAGGAGGCATGGGCGGAGCTGGCGACCGGCAAGATCACCCTGCTGCAGCTGACGCTCACGCCCATCCAGGGAGAGATCGAGGTCGACGGGTCGCCGCGCTCCTTCGAGCTGCGCCTGGATCGGCCGGACGGACCCGTGCAGCTCACCGCCAGCGGACGCGCCCGCGTCCCTCCGGGTCAGCATGTCCTCTACGTCAGCGCCCCCGGCCACGCGGCCCAGCAGCTCGCCGTCGAGGTGCCGGAAGAGGCCACCGCCCGGGTCTCCTTCAGGCTGCTCGAGCTGCCTTCGCCGTCCGGCACGCTGATCGTGCGCGCCAACGTCGACGGCGCGCTGGTGCGGATCGACGGGAAGGAGGCGGGCTTCACCCCCGGGGTGATCGACAACGTCCCCGCGGGCGCTCACGAGATCCAGGTGCTCGCGGAAGGCCGGGAGCCCGCCGTAGAGCGCCTGGAGCTCTCGGCCAACGACCGCAGGTCCGTCGACGTGAAGCTGCGCTACGCCGTGCCCCGGGTGGTGGCCGCCGAGAAGTCGCTGACCCGGGCACAGGACGCGCCCGCGTCGGTCACCATCATCTCCGCCGAGGAGATCCGTGGCTTCGGCTACACCACCCTGTCGGAAGCGCTGCGATCGGTGCGCGGCTTCTACACCAGCTCGGACCGCGATTACGACTCCACGGGCGTGCGCGGATTCTCCACTCCGGGCACGTACAACAACCGGATCCTGGTGCTCTCCGACGGCCACGCCACCAACGACGCGTCGGTGGGCCAGGGAGCGGTGGGGCGGGACTTCGACGCCGATCTCTCGGGCGTGGAGCGGATCGAGATCGTGCGCGGGCCCGGGTCCGTCCTGTACGGGAGCGCAGCCTTCTTCGCCGTAGTCAACGTGGTGCACCGCTCTCCGGTGGAGGGACGGCACGCCGAGCTCGGGGCCCGGATCGGCGCGCTGGGCGAGAACGCGGGCCACGCGATCGCTTCCTGGGCAGGGCCTAACGGGTACGTGTGGGCGCGGGCCAGCGGCGCCGACCTGGCGGGCGAGCCGGTCTTCGTCTCGCCGGCGCCCGGCGGCCCCGCCTCGGGCTTCGCCAGCGGGCTCGACGGGGAGCGGGCCGGCCACCTCGACCTGCGCGCCCGCGCCGGCGAGGCGACGCTGTCGGCCTCGTACAACTGGCGGCGAAAGGTGATCCCCACCGCCGCCTTCGACACCGTTTTCGGAGAGCCCGGGACGGAGACGACCGACCAGCGCGGGTTCGTGGAGGCGCAGTTTGCACACACCTTCGCCGGCGGCCTGGGGATCGACGCCCGGGCGGCGTTCGACGCCGAGCGCTACCGCGGCGACTGGCTCTACCGGGGGGCGGGACCGGGCTACGACTCGAGCCTGGAGAACTGGGCCACCGGCGAGCTGCGCTTCCGCCTGCCACCCGTCGCCGGGCACCGGCTGTTCGTGGGCGGCGAGATCCAGGACCGGTTCCGGGTCCACGTCCGATCCGTCACCCCCGGCCGGCCGACGTTCGACAACGGTCCCGGCAATCCGGCCGGCGTTCCGGACAGCGAGGCGATCTACAGCGCGTATGCCGGCGACGACTGGCGCATCTCGCCCCGGCTGCTGCTCGACGCGGCAGTGCGCATCGACGACTTCGCCGATTCCTTCGGCGCCGTGGTGAACCCGCGCCTGGCGCTGATCGCCCAGCCGTACGCGGCCGGGACGTCGAAGCTGATCTTCGGCCGCGCCTTCCGCGCGCCGGGCATCTACGAGCGCTTCTTCAACGACGGCGGCGCGTCGCAGATCGCCGCCCAGGATCTGCAGCCGGAGCGCGTGACCACGCTGGAGGTCGAGCACACCCACCAGGTCGGCGACGAGGTGTCGCTGCTCGTCGCGGGCTATTTCAGCCGCATCGAGAAGCTCATCCGGGCGGCCCCGGTGAGCACGCTGCCGGACGGCACCGTGCTCACCCAGTTCCAGAACCGCGACGGGTTCGTGCACAGCGCCGGGGCCGAGCTCGAGGTGCGCTGGACCGCCGGTCCGGGCGCGCTGTTCTCCGCCTGGTACGCCTGGAGCCTGGTGCGAGACGACACCGGGACCGGCTGGTTCCAGGGCGCCCCGCTCCCCAATTCCCCCGAGCACACCGGAGCCGTTCGGGTCTTGTACCCGCTGGTGCCGCAGGTGCTCTCCCTCTCGACCGAGGCCGTCTACGGCGGCCCGCGCCACACGGTCGCGGACTCGAGCGAGCCCGATCGGCTGGTAGGCGAGTCGCTGCAGTGGAACGCCGGACTCTCCGGCGAATACGCCCGCTGGAACCTGAGCTACGGGGCCTTCGTGTACAACCTGCTCGACGAGCGCATCCTCCTGCCCGGCGGTCCGGAGATCCCCTTCCCCGGGCACGCGGTGCCGCAGATCGGGCGCACGCTGCGCGTGCAGCTGGCGGCGTCGTTCTGATGCTGCTCCTCGGCGCACAGGAGATCGAGGCGACCCTGCTGGGCATGCCCGAAGTGGTGGAGATCGTGGAGGCCGCGCTGCGCGACAAGGCGGCGGGCCGGGTGGAGCTTCCTCCCAAGCTGGGCCTCGCGCCCCGGCCGGGCGCGGTGCTGCACGCGATGCCGGCGCGGGTGGGCGACGCGATCGGCATGAAATGGATCGCCTCGTTTCCGGAGAACCGGGCGCGAGGGCTACCGCCCACCGCGGGCCTCATCGTGCTGAACGACGCGAGCACCGGTGTTCCGCAGGCGGTGCTCGACGCGGACTGGATCACCACCATGCGAACCGGAGCAGTGGCGGGCGTGGCGGCGCGCATGCTGGCGCGACCTGGCGCAAGGGCCGCAGCGATCCTTGGCCCAGGCCGGGTGGGTGCGGCGGCGCTCGAGGCCCTCCGGCACACCCTGCCCGCGCTGCGAACCGTCCGTGCATGGGCGCCGCGGATCGAGACCGCGCGGCGTTTCGCCAAGGAGCGCGGCGCCGAGGCAGCGACCAGCGCCGAGGAGGCCGTTCGCGGTGCGGACGTGATCGTCAGCGCGGCACCCTGGCCCGGCGGTCCGCCCTACGTCGAGCCGGACTGGATCCGCGCGGGCGCGTTCGCTTGCACCCTGGACTACGACGCCACCTTCACGCCCGCCTCGGTCGCGGCCTTCGACCTCCGCCTGGCCGACGACGTCCCGCAGATGGACCTCGCTCGCGCAAAAGGCTCCTTCCCCGGCTGGCCCCGCTTCTCCGAGCTCTGCACCGCCCGCCGCAAGGACCACGCTCAACGAATCCTCTGCACCGCCCTGGGCCTCGCCATCTTCGACGTCGCCGTGGCAACACGCATCGTCGAGCTCGCTAGCACCGCCCGTTGAAGACGCGAGATGGACTAAAGCGTTTCACGCGGAGAGCGCGGAGGAGAGGGAGGAGGGGAGGAGCGAGTTGGTTTTTGAAAAAAAGAAGGCTCCTCCGCGATCTCCCTCTCCTCCCCTCCTCCGCGTGAAACGCCTGTAGGCTACTCTCGCGGCGGATTGGGTGACGTTTACTCTTCGGATTGTTCTTGTTCTTGTTCGGCGAGCTTGGCGCGGAGGAGGTCGCCCAGGGTGCCGAAACCTTTGCCGGGGGGTGGGGCCTTGCGGCGGTACGCTTCGTATTCGGAGCGGCCCTCGGCGCGTTCGGCGGAGGTGCGGGAGAGGCGGTACCTGCCCCGCTCGTCCAGGTCGATGATCTGGGCCTTGAACTGGGTGCCGACCGGGGTGGTCTTGTGGTTGTCGGATCCGCGAGGCGTGCCTAGCTCGGCGTTGGGGACCAGGCCCTTGCCCTCCGCCCAGGAGACGAACACGCCGTAGGCCTCGACCCGGTCGACCTTCGCGTCGACCACGTCCCCCACTCGCGGGCGGCGGCCGCCCGCCTTCTTCTCCGGAGCGGCCGGAGCCTGCGCCTCGTCCTCGGAGATGCGGCGGAGCGACACGCGCTTCTGCGCGTCGTCCACCGACTCGACCTGCACCCAGATGGGCTCGCCTTCCTTGACCACCTCGCGCGGGTGCTGCACGTGCCGGTTGGACAGCGCCGAGACGTGCACCAGCCCGTCGACTCCGGGGAACAGCTCGACGAAGGCGCCGAAGGGCTGC
>DATFTN010000071.1:0-2578 GCA_035261845.1 Myxococcales bacterium
CTCGGCAACTGGGTGGATCACCTGACCACGCTGTTTCCCGAAGTGCGGGTCAAGCGGGTGCTCGAGCTGCGCGGCGCGGACATGGTTCCTCCTCCTTACCTGCACGCCCTGGCCGCCGTCTGGGTGGGCCTCCTGCACGACGCCTCGGTCCGCCAGGCTGCCTGGGAACTGACGAAGGGGTGGACCTTCGCGCAGCGCCTCGAGTTCCAGGGGGACGTCGCGCGACGTGCGCTCGATGCACAGGGCCCCGGCGGGCGCACCGCGCGCGACCTGGCCCGCGAGCTGCTCTTCGCCGCGCGCGCCGGGCTGTCCGCCTGGGCGGCCGAATCGGGCGACGACGTGCGCGGGGCGCTCGATCCGCTCGAGGACGTCCTCGCCCGCGGGACGCTGGCAGAGAGGGCGCTGGTCGTCCTGCAGGAAGCCCGCGGCGATTCCGCGGCGCTGGTCCGTTTCTGGCAAATCGCCTAAAAGACGTGGACCCGACCCAATCGGGCTCCATCACGTGAGGAGGGAAGACATGAAGACCGCCGCCCTGGCACTCCTGCTGTTCGCCGCGCCCGCGCTGGGTGTCGAGCTCCAGGTCGACCCCGTCCATTCCACCGCCACCTTCGCCATCAAGCACATGATGGTGAGCACCGTGCACGGCAACTTCGGGAAGGTCACCGGAACGGTGAACCACGACCCGAAGGACCCGACCAAGAGCAGCGCGAACATCCAGATCGACCCCGCCAGCCTCGATACCCGTGTCGAGAAGCGCGACGCGCACCTCAAGTCGGCCGACTTCTTCGACGTGCAGACATGCCCGGAGATGAACTTCAAGTCGACCAAGGTCGAGAAGGCGGGCGACAAGAAGTACAAGGTCACCGGCGATCTCACCATGCACTGCACCACCAAACCGGTCACCCTCGACGTCGAGGGCCTGAACGGTCCGGTGAAGGGACCGCAGGGAGCGAACCTGTACGCCGCGACGGCGACTGGCAAGCTGAGCCGCAAGGACTTCGGCCTCACCTGGAACCGGGCGCTGGAGGCCGGCGGCGTCGCCGTGGGCGACGACGTGCAGCTCACCGTCGACTTGGAGCTGACCGATTCGCCGCCGGCGGCGAGGAAGGAAGCGCAGGCCGAGACCAAGCCGGCGAACAAGTAGCAAGAAGACCCGCGGGGGAGGCTCAGCGCCTCCCCGCGGATACCGAGCAATCGCTCCGGTCCATTTCGCGGCAGATCCGGACCGGCGTGTTGGAGTTGGTCAGTGGTCGCGCAGCTCGGCGGCGATGGCGCGGGCGGTCGAGCGCGCTTCCTCGAGCTGGTCGGGCTTGAAGCTGATCGCGGCCACGGCGGGGTGGCCGCCGCCGCCGTAGCGTTCGGCGATCCGGGCCAGGTTGTGCCGGCGCAGGTCCTGCTTCCAGGGATTGGAGCCGAGCGAGATCTTGCTGCGGTTCGTGCCGCGCGTCACCGCGACCGTGTACACGGCGGACGGATCGGCGGCGTACGCGATGAACTTGTTCACGTTGTCGACGCCCAGGTCGGCGAGATCGTACTCCGCCACGCCGCGGTCGACGCGCAGGCGCTCGGTCACCGTGCGCACCACCTCGCGGTGCCGCGAAAGGAGCGGAGCCAGCGGCTGCACCACCCAGGGCTCCCGCAGCACCTGCGAGAGCGGCCGCTCGGAGAGCTGCCGGATGAGCCGCGGGCAGAGCTCCGGGTCCTTGGTGGCCTCGATGAGCAGCATCAGCTGCATCGCCGGCTCGGTCAGCTCCACCGCCGTCTTCGCGTCGGGGAACTGAGCGCCGTCGATCACTTCCGCCCAGTCGACGAGCTCCTGCAGGGGAGAGAAGTCCCAGCCGAACCGCTCCCGGCAGATGCGGGCGAGGAAGCGCGTGCAGCTCTTCGCGGTCGGATCCCAGAACTTCCGTCCCGAGCGGTCGCCGCGGAAATGTGCCTCGTCCTCGGGCGACTCGAACGCGCTCTGGTGATGGTCGAACCACCAGGTGAGGCGCGGGTCCTTGGTGTAGCGGAAGTCGAGCACCGCGTTCTCCTCGCCGGCGAAGGCCTCCTCATCGAAGAGCTGCCCGGCGCGGTGCGCGAGCCCGCGCAACGCGACCTGCTCCAGGGCGAGCCCGGGCCGGGCCTTCTCCCGGTAGAAGCGGAGGAAGGTCGCCGAGGACGCAACTCCATCGAAGCAATGGTCGTGGTACCCGATCTGGAGCGCGGGCCGTGCCATCGAGCCTCCCGGCGAGGGGGCGGAAACCTAGCTGCGCCGCAGGCTGGCGCGCAAGGACTTAAAGACATTCTGAAACGTTTTTGGTCGCCGCCTCAGCCGGTCGCGACCACGGGCCAGCGTGCCAGCGCGGGGAGGCGCACCCTGCCGTCCGGGGGGCGCGCGGCGGGAACGGGCCGCACCTCGCGCTCGGCGAAGGCGCGCTTCCAGGAGGCGAAGGAGCCTCCCGCGCGCCAGGCCTGCTCGGCCGCGAGCCCCGCCTCGGCGCCGCCTTGCGCGAGCACGTACTCGACCCACGCCCAGCGCGCGCTGGTGGGCCGGACCTCCGCCCTCCCGCGCAGCCGCGCGCGGAGGAAGGCGAGC
>DATFTN010000072.1:0-3113 GCA_035261845.1 Myxococcales bacterium
TGGAAGATCTCGACGACGGCGGCGCCGAAGCCGGCGTTCGCGGCCTTCATCCGCCGGAAGGCCTCCAGATCCTCCGGCGGATGCTCGTGGGTCGTGAAAATGGTCCAGAGCACGGCCGCCAGGAAGGTGAACGCGCCGAGATAGAAGGCCAGCCTCACCCCGAACGGTATGGTCTTGCCGGACGTCCCGCCGTCACTGCCGGCCGGGAAGAGGTCGTAAAGCAGCCAGGGGAGCATCGAGGCGATGACCGCCCCCAGCCCGATGAAGAGTGCCTGCATGGCGTAGCCGCGCGTGCGCTGCTCGGGCGGCAGCAGGTCGGCGATGAGGGCGCGGAACGGCTCCATGCTGATGTTGATGGAGGCATCCATCACCCACAGCAGCCCGGCCGCCATCCAGAGCGTGCCCGAGCTCGGCATGGCGATCAGCGCGAAGGAGGCGAGCAGCGCGCCGGTGAGGAAGTAGGGGCGGCGCCGGCCGAGGCGGTTCCAGGTGCGGTCGCTCAGGTGGCCGATGACGGGCTGCACGAGCAGCCCGGTCAGCGGGGCGGCGAGCCACAGGATGGGGATCTGGTGCGCGTCGGCGCCGAGGTACTCGTAGATGGCGCTCATGTTGGCCATCTGGAGCGCCCAGCCGAACTGGATGCCCAGGAAGCCGAAGCTCATGTTCCAGATCTGCCAGAAGCTCAAGGGCGGTCGCGGGCCTTCTCCAGCCATCTCGCGTTCTCCTCGGAGCCTACTTGGGGGACTACTTGATCAGCAGGACCTGCCCCTCGTGAGGGCCGAGCGCCAGCGGCAGCCGCCGACCGGGGCCCAGCTTGCCGTGCGCTTTCTCCGCGAGGAGGTCGGTGACCGCCCCGCCCCGCGGCGCGGTCTCGATCGTCACGGCCTCCCGGACAGCCGTCCGGCCGAAGTTGACCGCGGTGACCTGGGTGCCCGCGCCGGCGGGCAGGCGGTGGACCATGACGACAAGGCCACGGGCCTGCACCGACGGCAGCGCGAGCTGCTCGCTCTCGTTGATGCGGTACCGCGCGCGCACCCGCAGCATCTTGCGGAGCTCGGAGGCGAACGAGTCCGGGCGCTTGAGCTGCTCGGGAAGCGGGCCATAGAGGGCCTGGGCACGCGGCAGGTCGCTGGTCGATTTCGTCACGGCGGGGTGCTTGCCCAGCAGGTCGGAGGCGCCCCGGTTGATCCAGCGCGTGTCGCCCTCGGCGATCAAGGATTGCACGGACTCGGCGGGCAGGGTCAGGGCGCCCACCAGGTCCCAGCCGGAGAGCGCGAAGACGCCCGGCTGCATCGCGTTGTACAGGGCCAGGAGCAGATGCGCGCGCCGGATATCGTGCCGCTGCGCCTCGGTGAGCCGACCGACGTCGCGGATGCCGAGGGCGGCGGCGGCCACGGTGACGGTGGTGCTGGAGACGCCATTGGCCGCCTTGAGGTTGTAGGGCGCGGCGAGGCCCTGGAGGCGATCGTGCATCTCGGTCCGGATCGTCTCGCGCAGCGCGCTGCCTTTCACCGGCTTGCCGCGGAAGGGGAAGGTGGCGTCCTTGTGCCGGGTCCAGAAGTGCACCAGCTCGAGCGTGAGCTCGTCGTGGTTCTGGAGCGCGTGGACGAGAGCCGCGGGGTCGATCTGGTAGGCTCGCTGCAGGCGGAGCATGAGGCGCAGGAACTCGGCGTCGCCGGTGACGAGGGCGTGCTGGTAAGCCGGGCGGGTGATGAAGTCGTAGGAGAGATCCGGGCCGCCCTGGGACATCGCCTGGATGTCCTCGAGCGTCAGGTTGAGCTCCTGGAAGGTGAAGCCTCCGAGCTTGCGCACCAGGCCGGCGATGAGCTGGTTGGCGGTGACCGAGAGCGGATGTCCTTCGGACCAGGCGCGGCCGTTGCTGGGGCCGACCTCGATGCCGAGGAAGCCGTTGGCGTCGAGGCGCAGCATGCGCTCGCCCAGGGTGGCCAGCGAGTGGATGGCGTCTCCCGCCACCAGTCGCGGCGCCGCGAAGGTGGGGTCGAGCCAGTTGAAGGTAGGCTGCCCTTCCTTGAAGTAGTGCAGGTACACCCAGCGCCGGCTCTTGCCGTCGGCGCCGACGACGGCGTCGGTGGCCGACCAGTCGGTCTCCTTGACGCCCGGCTCGTAGAAGATGGTGCGCGGGAGCTGCCCGACGATATAGCCTCGCGCCTTGAGGGCGTCCACCGCCGCGGGCCCCAGGTTGATCGAGTCCTTGCCGGCCGGCACCGCGGGGAGCAGGGTCCAGTCCGCCGGCCGCACCTCCACCATGTGGTAGAGGCCCGGGTAGTCGCCGTAGCCCCGCTCGGCCAGACGGAAGTCGGCGCCCTTGCCGCTGTGGCCGGGGATGACGTCACCGATGAGCACCGCGCCGTTGTCGCGCGCGTGCCGGACCATGGCCTGGTACTGCGCCAGGGTGCCGAAGCCCGGGTCGATCTCACTGCTGATGCGGTCGAAGTTGCCGTCCACGGTCGGCGTGTACTCGCGCCCGCGAAGGCCGCCGGACCGCTTCATGGGACCGGTGTGCATGCCGCCGATGCCGATGTCGCGGAAGACCCGCCAGAGCTCGGGGTCGCCCAGGCTCTCCAGGACCGTCTCGCCCGGCCCCGTGATCTGAGACGGCGGGTACGCGGTGAACCACACCGAAGCCAGCGCCGAAGCGGCGCGCGGCTGCGGCGCCGCATAGGGATGCTGCCAGAGCTGTCCCTGGCCCGAGTAGCGTCGCGCGGCCAGCTCTGCCTGGTGGAGCATGGAGCGCTCTACCAGCCAGCGGACGTAGATCTCGCCGGAGACGACTTCCGGCGCTTGCGCCGACGGCGCCGCAGGAGTGGGCGCCGCGCTGGCGGCCGGGGCGGGCCTGGCCGTGGGCGTCGGCTGGCAGGCGGGCCCGAGCGCTCCGAGGAGCGTGGCCAGGGCGAGGAGGACGCCGCGCAGGCGGGTCGTGGCTGCGGCTGCCATCATCGAGCACGAGAACAGAAGTCACCCTGACGGTCAAGCGCGGACCTCTCGGGGCGTACGCCGGCGGCGGAGGAATACGAGGAACTGGATGAAATCGCTGCGGTACGCGGCGATGGTGTGCGGGCGGAGGCGCTTCTCCACCGCGCAGTGCTGGAGAA
>DATFTN010000073.1:0-2139 GCA_035261845.1 Myxococcales bacterium
CACGGCGCCGCGAGCGGTCTGTACACCTCGATGCGCGACCTGGCCCGCTACGCGGGGTTCCAGCTCGACGCCTGGCCGCCGCGCGACGACCCGGAGACGGGCCCGCTCTCCCGCGCCTCGCGGCGGGAGATGCAGCAGGCCGCCCGGCACGCCGGGCTGGAGATCGCGCCCGGCGACCCGCTGCGCGCCCGGGCCCGGGGGTACGGCTACGGTTTCGGCGCGCACGAGAGCTGCGACTTCGACCGCATCGTCTCGCACGGCGGAGGGCTGCCGGGGTTCGGGTCGGTGATCGCGCTCCTTCCCGAGCGGGGCGTCGCCTTCGTGGGCGCCACCAACCTGACCTACACGGCGCCCGACCCCTGGCCTGCCTTGGTGCTGCTGGCGCAGAAGGGCGCCATCCCTCAGCGCCAGGTGCGCCCCGCGCCGGAGCTGTCGCAGGCGCTCGAGGCCGTGGCCACTCTCCTCCAACAATGGGATCTCGACGCGGCGCAGGCGCGGTTCGACCGGACGGCCTGGTACTACGAGAGCCCCGACGAGCTGAAGGCGCACCTCGACGAGCTGCGGGCGAAGCTCGGTGCGTGCCGTCCCGGGCAGCTCGAAGCGGAGAACGCGCTGCGAGGCACGCAGAAGCTGTCGTGCGAGCGCGGGACGCTGGACGCCTACGTCACGCTGACGCCCGAGGTTCCGCCGCTCATCCAGCACCTCGAGCTCAAGCCGGCGATCCCGCCCGGCCCGCGCCTGCAGAAGGCAGCGGAGCGCGCGGTCGCGCTGACCTTGCGCTGGGACGACGCCTATGCGCGGCAGACGTTCGCGCCGTCGCTCGACCCAGCGTCCGCGAGGAAGCAGCTCACCGCGCACGGCCCCTGCCAGCTGGGCGCGGCCGGCCCCGGCGACGGAGCGAAGCAGGGCGCGTTCCGCCTGACGTGCACCAAGGACGCGCAGGAGCTGGAGCTGACCCTGGACGAGACGACCGGCCGCATCGTGGAGCTGAAGCTGAAAGCCGCCCGCGACCCCTTCCCAGAAGTGCGCGCGCCTCTGATCTCTCAGCCCGTCCCGAGCAGCTCCACCTCGAAGACCAGCGTCGAGTTCGGGGGAATGGCGCCGGGGAAGCCCTGCTTGCCGTAGCCCATCTCGGGCGGGATGGTCAGCTTGCGCCGCCCGCCCACCTTCATGCCGACCACTCCCTCGTCCCAACCCTGGATCACCTGCCCGCGGCCCAGCGCGAACGAGAACGGCTGGCCGTGGTCATTCGAGGAATCGAACTTCTTTCCGTCGGTGAGCCAGCCCGTGTAGTGGACGGACACCGTCTGCCCCTTCTTCGCCTCCGGGCCCGTCCCCACCACCAGGTCTTCCATCTGCAGCTTGGCCATCAATGACCCTTCACAGCTGGCGCTGCGCCTGCGCGGGCGCCGCCGAGCTCTCGTCCGGAAACGGCGACTCGCCGGGCGGGAGGCGGTACACCTTCACCACGTCCTCGCCCCGGACGCGCACCGTCGTCCAGGGCTCTCGCTTCGCAAGCGACCGCACCGCGTCCGCGTTGAGGAAATAGAGCCGGCCGATCTGGACGACGACGTAGCACGGCTGGCCGGAGCGGCAGGCACGCCCGCGCCGCACCAGCGTCTGCTGCAGGTCGGGGCGCCCGAAGCGCTCCGCGTACAGCTCGGCGGGCCACTCGATCTCGGTGGCCACCTCCGCCCCCGGCTCCGCGCCCGCCGCGATCTGCTGGATCGCCTCGCGAAAGCCCGTGTCGAAATAGTCGCAGTGCGGGAAGAACCAGTCGACGTTGCCGTCTCCGCCGCCGAAGGCGTTGATGTAGAGCCGGTAGTGGGGCGCGTGCGCCAGCGCGGCCCGCGCCTCCCCGCCGACCAGGAGCACCACCACGGCCCCTGCGGCGGGGCTCGCCCACGCCGGCCGGCGCTGGCGCATCCACGAGACGGCGAGCGCCGCGCCGTACCCCGCCAGCAGCAGGAACGCGGGCAGCACGGCGGTGAAGAAGCGCCCCCACTTCGATCCCGACACCGAGTGCACCAGGAACCACACCACCAGCCAGGAGAGCACGATGCGGTGCGCGGGCCGGCGCTGGAGGATCGCGGCGGCGAGCCCCGCGGCCGCGAACAGCACCGTCACCGGCGCGAGCTT
>DATFTN010000074.1:0-3526 GCA_035261845.1 Myxococcales bacterium
CGCATGTCGTTGTTGAGCAGCACGACGATGTCGTGCCGGGCGTGCCGGATGCCCGCGTTGTTTCCTGCCGAGAAGAAATGGTTCCGGTCCAGGGAAACGACGCTGACGTCGGGGAAGTTCCTCTTCAGGAGGTCGACCGAACCGTCCCTGGACCCGTTGTCGACCACCAGGATCTCGTGCGGCAGCCCGGTGCGCCGGACCGCTTCCTGGACGGAGGGGAGATTGCGGGCGAGCAGGTCCCGGCCCTCGTAGTTGAGGATCTGGATGGTGGCGAGCCGCTTCCCGCCCGAGTGCGGTTTGTGGTCCGGCGCGCGCCTGGGCAGGAGCCTGGCGACGGCCTCGACCGCCAGCGCCCCGGCGCCCAGGGCTGCCGCGAACGGGACGGCCGCCCCGGCGGCCGCGAAGGCGGCACCCGTCCGGGAGAGCGTGCGCAGCGCGGTGCGGACCTCGTCCCCGTTCCGACGGCGCTGCTCGGCCTCGAGGCGAGCTGCCCGTTCCGCCTGCTCGGACTGCCTCACCGCCGCGAGCTGCGCGGCGCGCTCGCCTGTAAACTCCAGATCCGTGGCTGCCCTCGTGGAAAAAGGTGGAAGTCTGTACCAGATCTGCCGGGTCGCGACAATTCTGGGTCATTCCCACAATCGCGACGTCCGAGGCGGCCAGGCGAGCTGCGCGGTCTCCGAGTAGAGCGATAGATTCGGGCTGTAGTACGGGTCGTCGAGGAGCCGGTCACCCCACCGTTGCTGCAGGAACGCGGTCTCGCGGGCGAAGCGAGCGCGCTTCTCGGGAGTGTCGTCTCGTCCGCGCGTGCGCGACTCGTGGTGTACCAGCACCGCCCGCGGTGTGTACAAGGTGCGACAGCCGGCCCGCTCCGCGCGCAAGCAAAAATCGACGTCGTTGAACGCCACGGCGAGTTCCTCGTCGAGCCCACCGAGCAGCTCGTACAACTCGCGCCGGATCGCGAGCGCCGCACCCGTGACCGCACTGACGGTCCTGGGGCGGTCGCACGGCCAGCCCCCGTCACTGGGGAGGCCGCGGCTGACGTGGCCGACGACGCCAAACAGCCCGGTGACGATGCCGGCGTGCTGGATGGTTCCGTCCGGATACAGCAGCTTGGCTCCGACGGGGCCCACGCCGGGCCGCTGCGCCAGCGCGACGAGCTCGTCTAGCCAGCCCGGGTCGAGCGCCTGCACGTCATCATTGAGAAGCAGCAGCACGCTGCCGCGCGCAACTGCGGCGGCAGCATTGTTGAGCGCAGAGTAGTTGAACGGACGATCATCGCGCAGGACGCGTGCCTGGCCTTTCGCGGTGAGCTCGCGCAGGAGAGAGAGCGTGCCGTCTTCGCGACTGCCGTTGTCGACGATGAGGAGCTCGAGGGCAGGGTAATCCGTCCGGTGGCGGAGTCCGTCGACGCAACGGCGGAGCGTTTCACCGCCGTCGCGCGTCGGGACGATCGCGCTCACCAGCGGACGAACGGCTGGGGCCGCACGGGGGAGCTCGCCCGTCTCGCTCGCACGGGAAGAATGGCACAGCAGATGCGGAAGGTGCCGGACGCGCGTGGCTCCGGCGGCAAGCTCGGCTGTGTTGCGCGCGCGTCTTGCGGGGAAAAGCCTTGCTGAAAACGCGGCTGACACCCCCACGTACTCCGGCCACGCGATCAGCTCCGGATCCCAGTCCGGCTTGAAGCATGGGGAATGCCTTGTCCCGTCAGGCGCGAGACGATCGAAGTCCCCATAGACGACGTCGGTATCGGGGTCGGACGCGAATGCCTCCGCGAATGCAAGGAGGGCCGTGCGGGCGAGCGCGTCACCGGCGCGCAAAGGGACGAGGATGTCGCCGCGGCTCGCCTCCATCGCAGCGCACACCTCCGAGTGCGGATACAGCTGCTGGTGCACGGATTCTAGCGAACGCTGCATCAGCGCCCGGGATGCACCCTCTGGCGCCGTCAGCAAGACCGAGACGAGCGGCTGGGGCGAAGTCGCTTCCGCGCGGATGCGCAGGCGCGCGAGCTGCTTTAGAGAGGGTTCCTCGAACCTCGTGATCCACTCGAGATACGCCCGATCCGTGCCTGCGCGCTCGCGGATCGCGTCCAGCAGCGCGCGAAGTCCTCCGTTGCGGAGAGTGCCGCGGGTCTTTCGCACCGCGCCCGCGAGACGCGCCGGATCGGCAGCGAGGCGCAGGATTGCGCGCGCGGTCCGGGCGGACAAACTGGCCGCCTCGGCCAGGCGGTCCGTCAATGACGTCATGCGTTTCGAGCGTTCTGGGAGCGCAGCGTCCACCCGATCAGCTTGTACAGCAGCCGCGCCGCAACGTTCTCGTCCCATTCCGTGCCATCCCCCGCGGGCACCACTTCGGTCAGATCGAACCCGACGATGCGGCGGCCGCTGCGGACCACGGCCGCGAGCAGCCCGGTGGCCATCTGGAACGACAACCCGCCGGGCACCTTGGTGCCGGTGTGCGGGCACAGCGTCGGGTCCAGGCCGTCGATGTCGAAGCTCACGTAGACGTCCTGCGGCAGCGCCTCGGCGATGCGCAGCACCTGCTGTCCCCAGGTCTCCCCCGCGAAGCGGGCCTCGGCCAGCTCGGCGTCGAAGAAGGTGCGGATGCGGCCGCCCGAGGCGGCGATGCGCTGGTGCTCCTCCTCGCAGAGGTCGCGGATGCCGACCTGCACCAGGCGGGAGACCTGCGGGATGCGCTCGACCACGTTGTCCATGATCGACGCGTGCGACCAGGTGAACCCTTCGTACGCTCGGCGGAGGTCGGCGTGCGCGTCGACGTGGAGGATGCCCAGACCCGGCCAGCGCCGCGCATGTGCCTCGATGGCGCCGAACGAGACGGAATGATCGCCGCCCACCGTGCCCACGATCTTGCCGCGGCCCAGGAACAGCTCCGCGGTCGCGCGCACCCACGCGTTCATCTTCTCCATGTGCGCGTCCACCGTGGCCGCCGCCCCGAGGAGCGCCGGGTCGCCGTGTGTCCCTCCGGCCGCGATCACGTGCGCCGCGGCGGTGCGCGCCCCGAGGTCCCAGGCACGCACGTCCGGAGACTCCTCCAGCATCGCGATGCCCTGCTCGTACGGCTTGCCGGTCTCGAGGTCGAAGAGGTCCACCTGCCGGCTCGCCTGCAAGATGGCCCGCGGCCCGTTCGACGTGCCGCCGCCGTAGCTGGTGGTCGCCTCGAAGGGCACGGGGAGCAGCACCACGCGTGCGTCGGCGGGCGAGTGGGGCAGGCCGAAGATGCCGCCGCCCGACGCGGCGGCGTTGGGGTCGAACTTGGTCACGCCAGCACCTCCGGGCACATCTCGCGGACGAGCTTGGGCCGCACGCGCGTGGCGGCGAGCAGCGCCTGCAGCCTCGCGCGCGCCCCGCGGTGCTCGCGGTGCACGCGGCGCGCGAGGATCAGCTCGTTCTTGAGCGAGTGCTCCCAGCCGGTCAGCTCGGTCACCGTGACCTGGTAGCCGAACGACTCGAGCAGCAGCGCGCGCACCACGTTGGTCAGGTGCGCGCCGGCCTCCCGCCGGTGGATGGGG
>DATFTN010000075.1:0-17966 GCA_035261845.1 Myxococcales bacterium
GCGCCATCCGGCGCGCCAATGAAGCGGACCGCGCGCGGCTGCTGCGGCTGCGCGGCGGCGACGTGTCGCTCCCGCCGTACCTCCTGCAACCTCTCTCGGGCAGCATGCCCGCCGGAGCCGCCATGGGCCGCGTCTACTCCTACCTCGACAAAGAGCCGCGCATCGACCAGAGCGCGGTGCTGTTCGACAGCGCGGAGATCACCGGGGACGTGGTCATCGGCGCAGGCTCGATCGTCGGCGCGGGCGTCAAGATCATCGGCGATTCGCACGGCCCGGTCCGGATCGGCGTGGGCGTGCAGATCCTCGAAAACGCCGTGCTCCACCTCCTGCCCGACAACGAGCTGGTGCTCGAGGACGGGGTGGTGATCGGCCCCGCCGCGATGATCCACGGATGCCGCATCGGGCGCGGCACGGTGGTGGAGCCCGCCGCCATCGTCTGCGACAACAGCGTGGTCGGCGAGGAGAGCCTGGTCCGCGCAGGCACGGTGGTGAAGCAGCGCGCGCGGTTCCCCGCTCGCGCCGTGCTGGAGGGATTTCCGGCGGCGCAGGTCGGCACGCTGGACGGTCCGCCTGCACTTCCCGCCTGGGCTTTGCGCCGGGCCGACCTCGCCACGCTTTCCCGCCGCCGGTAAAAGAGCCGCGGCGTCCGGTTCATCCGGAACCGGTCAGATCCCGGCGGGTTGGCGCGAAAGCGCTCCCGCCAAGCGAGGCCGGGACGACATTGCCAGGTAGGATAATCCCCTACCCCTGTGCGGCGCGGTAACGCGAACCGGCGCGAAAAACACGGTACGACTCAAATCCTGCTCTATTCAGGTCCCCGATAACTGTGCAATCTTTGGGAGTGTTCAAAATAGCTCCACTTGGAATTTGCGTGGTCCACCTCGAAACAAGGACACTGTAGCGTATGTTGGACGAAGGACTGCGAGCGCTCGTCGCCCGATACGGCGTCGAAGGCCCGCGCAAGAGCGGCGTCCTGCTGGTGGACGACGAGCGGCCCAACCTCCTCGTCCTGCGCGGGTTCTTGGAGAGCGGCTACACGGTCTACGAGGCCGAGTCCGGCATACAGGCGCTGGAGGTAGCCGACAAGTCGGAGATCGACGTCGTCATCGCCGATCAGCGCATGCCGGAGATGACAGGCGTCGAGATGCTCGAGGAGCTGCGCTCCCGCAAGCCCGACGTCGCCGGGATCGTGCTGACGGGCTTCACCGATCCGCCTGCCCTGATCAGCGCCATCAACCGCGCCCGGGTCTTCCGCTTCCTCAAGAAGCCCTGGCAACCCGAGGACATCCTGGAGGCGGTCCGGCAGGCCTGCGAGCACGTCTACCAGACCCGCACCATCCAGCGGCTGGTCGCGCTGCTCGCCCGCCGGACGGAGGAGCTGACGGCCTCGCTGGGCGTGATCGAGGCGACCCACCGGCAGATGCTCCACTTGGAGAGGCTCGGCACCATGGGCCGCCTGGCGGCGGGCATCACCCACGACCTGCGCAACGTGATGATCAGCGTGAACTTCATCGAGCGCGAGCTGCAGCAGCAGAAGGCTTCTCCGGACCTCCTGGAGAGCGTCCACGTGGGGACCCAGGGGATCCACAACCTCCTGGAGACGCTGGAGGCGATGCACCAGTTCGCCTCGGCGGGCGCCATCCACCTGGCCATGGACAAAGTGGCCCCCGCCCAGGTGATCCAGGGAGCCATCGCCATCGCCCGGATGGACTTGAACTTCCGCGCCCGCAAGGTCGACGTGCAGGTGCAAGAGGATCTGCCCTTCGTCCAGGGCGACCGGCAGAAGCTGATCCAGGTGCTCGTCAACCTGGTGCGCAACGCGTTGCAGGCAACGGAGCGCTCGCGGCGGATTTCGATTCAGGCTTCCCGCGACGCGGACGACGTAATCCTCGCAGTGGAGGATGAGGGACCGGGTGTGCCCCGGGAGCTGCAGGAGAAGATCTTCGAACCGTTCATGTCCACCAAGGGCGACCGCGGCATGGGCATGGGCCTGTACATGGCCAAGCTCATCGTCGAGTCGCACCGAGGGCGTATCCGCGTCTCGAATCGACCGTCCGGGGGGGCGAGATTCGAGGTGCGGCTCGCGCCTGCTTCCGCCTGAGAGGAAATGACCGAGATGCCACCCCCCACGCTGGTTACCGCGACCCGCACCTACGAGGAACTCGAGGGTGCGCAGGGTCGCGAGGTCTTCTTCCGGCCCCAGCGCTACCGCGCCCAGGACCTCGCCCCCCTGCGGGCCTACGTCAACCTTCACGTGGACCTCGCCAACTACGAGTGCCCGGTTCACGACGTCTCCCAGAGCGGCGCGGCGGTGGAATGGCCGCGCGGAGTCGCGGTCGAAACCGGCGACCACCTGGAGCGGATCGAGGTGGTCTTCGACGAGTATCCCGCCTTCAACGGCGAGGCCCGGGTGGGCTCGGTCCGCGACGAGCAAGGCGCGATCATCGTCGGCATCTCCTTCGCCGACGGCGTTCTGCTCGACATCGACGAGGTGCTGCACCTGCGCGACATCCGCGGTTGGCAGGGTCAGAACAGGCTGGGCCTTTCCCTGGCGCAGAAGCCGTGGGCCGTTCCCGGACACCACGACTTCAAGGTGCTGGTCAGCGAGCTGGCGCTGTTCCTGGAGGACTCGCACTTTCAGCTGGGCGAGCTGGAGACCAACCTCGCCTGGCACGTGGTGCATGGGAACGCAGACTCGCCGGCGCGGCGTGCGCTGATCGAGCGCGTCGAGCGCGACTTCGTCTCCGAGGTGGTGCGCTACAGCGATCAGATCGATGCGACCCTGCGCGAGGTGCCCCCCGGCGACGTCCCCCGGCTCAAGCAGTTTTCACTGCACCAGGTGCAAGAGTATCTGATGCAATCGCCTTGCCTTCACCGGGCGCTGCACAAGCCTTTCGGGTACCCTGGCGACTACGAGGTGATGCGCTTCATCTACGAGCGGCAGTTCGAGGGCGCGACCCTGTTCGCCAAGTCGGTGCAGCTTTCCTTCCTGCGCACCGGGGCCCCCACCGCCGTCCGCACGCGCAAGGACCTGATGAAAGCGCAACTCCGCCGGCTGATCGACGACCGGCGGGGAGAGGAGCGGCCCATGCGGCTCCTCTCCGTCGCCGCGGGACCGGCGCAGGAGCTGCTCGAGTTCCTGTCCGAGCTGAGCGGCCCCTGCCCGCCCCTCGAGATCGTGCTGTTCGATCAGGACAAGAGCGCTCTTGCCTATGCCTACCGGCGGCTCAAGCCGGTGGTGGACGCGCGCTGGGCGGGCCGGCGCGTGAGCGTCCTCTACCTGCACGACTCGATCAAGCGCCTCCTGCGCGATCCCCGGTTGTTCGAGGAGTTCGGCCTGTTCGACGTCATCTTCTCGGTGGGCCTGTTCGACTACCTGCAAACCTCCACGGCGGTGATGCTCGGCCGCAGCCTGTTCGCGCGTCTCGCCGAAGGCGGCTCCCTCTACATGGGCAACATGGTGCCCGAGAACCCGACCCGCTGGATCATGGAGCACCACCTCGACTGGTACCTGATCTATCGTTCACGCGAGGAGATGCTGGAGATCGGCCGGCGAGCGGCGCCCGGCGCCACCCAGCAGATCGTCGAGGACCAGACGCGCGTCAATCCTTTTCTTCAGATCACGCGAGAGTAGATGCTGCAGCGCACGCCGCACAGGCTGCAAGAGCGCTGGTTCATCTGGCTGGTGGAGCGGAACCGCAAGGGGACCGTGCGCGTCCTGTGGATCACCCTTGCGCTCTACCCGACGTTCGGCGTCCTCGATTACCTTCTCGCTCCGCACACGGCGCTCCCGCTTCTCTACGGAACACGCGCCTTCGTCACCCTGCTCACGCTCGTCTTGCTGCGGGTCGTGCGCAGGCCGCTCTTCGAGCGTCATTCGAACCTCATCTCCTCCTCCTTCATCTTCCTCGCCGCCGGCGGCATCAGCCTGATGACCGTCTTCATGGGAGGGCTCGAGTCGCCTTACTACGCCGGGCTGTCGCTGGTCATCGTCGGAACGGGCCTACTCTTCGTGTGGCCCCCCAAGGTAGTGCTCTCGACCCACGCCCTGATCGTCGCCTCGTTCGTCATTCCCAACCTGGTCTACGTCCGGGAAGCACCGGGGATGGTGCAGTCGGTCTCGAATCTCTTCTTTCTCATGTCGACCGCCATCATCGTGGGCACGGGGCAGTTCTTCACCTTCCGCTGGCAACGGGAACAGCAGGTCGCACAGATCGTGCTGGCGGATACGAAGGCGAATCTGGAAAAAGCGCACGAGCAGCTCAAGCAGCTGGATCGGTTCAAGTCGCAGTTCTTCGCCAACATCACCCACGAGTTCAAGACGCCGCTGGCGATGATCCTCTCGCCGCTGGAGCTGCTCCTGCACGGCGAGGGCGGCGAGATCGGGCCCACCCAGCGCGTCACCTTCGAGATGATGTTTCGCAGCGGAATGAAGCTTCTCAAGATGATCGGCGACCTGCTCGATCTCTCGAAGCTGGAGGAGTCCCGGCTGCGCCTGAAGATCGGCGAGCACGACCTGGCGGAGCAGCTGCGGGCGCTGTGCGATCAGGTGCAGCCGCTCGCGCAGCGCAAGCGGATCGAGCTCAAGCTGGTCGCGCCGGCCAACTGCCTGGTTCATTGCGACCTCGAACGGATGGAGCGCGCCTTCATCAACCTGCTCTCCAACGCCCTGAAGTTCACCCATGACGACGGGCACGTGACGGTGTCGCTGCACGACCTCGGCCACAAGGTCTGGATCGTGGTGAAGGACGACGGCCCGGGGTTCCCGCCGGCGATGGCCGAACGGCTGTTCGAGCGGTTCTTCCAGGTCGACATGGCCGAGACCCGGCGCCACGGCGGCACCGGCATCGGGCTCGCCCTGGCGCGGGAGATCGTCGAGCTGCACGGCGGGCGTATCCGGGCGGAAAACGATCACGGCGCCCGGTTCACCGTCGAGCTGGTCAAGGGGCAGGAGCACTTCCGCCCGGAGGTCCTCGACCGCCGCAGCCAGCGGCGCGACGTGCTCACCGGCACCCGCGCGGGCGATCGGGGCCTGATGGACTTCGCCGCGCAGATGCAGGCGCGCGAGGAGTTCCGCCTGCTCGACATCCACGAGGCGACCGAGCGCCGCGCCCTGACCCGCGATCCGGAGGAGGACACCCGGCCCCACACCTGCCTGGTGGTGGAGGACACCCCCGACGTCATCCGGATGGTGGGGATGGCGCTGCAGCAAGACTTCAAGATGCTCTCCGCGCCCGACGGCTTGCAGGGCCTGGAGATTGCGCGCAAGGAGCTGCCCAGCCTGATCGTCACCGATCTGATGATGCCGGGCATGGACGGCCTGGAGCTGACCCGCAGGCTGCGCGACGACCCGACCACCCGGCACATCCCCATCGTGATGCTCACCGCTCGCGGCGAGCTGGAAGATCGCGTGGCCGGCATCGACACCGGCGTGAATTCGTACCTGGCGAAGCCCTTCTCTCCCCGCGAGCTGCTCTCCGCGGCCCGCGGCCTGGTGAAGACGCAGGCGGCGCAGGCGGACATCTTGCTCACCCAGCGGATGGACTCGCTGGAGTCGATCGCGGGCGGGCTCGCCCACGAGATCAACAACCCGCTCAACTACGTCAAGAACGCGCTGGCGCGGGTGCGCATGGACACTCTGGCGCTGATGGAGATCTCCCGCAGGCCGCAGGACGCGGAGTCGGCCGAGCAGATGGGCAGGCTGGAGAAGCGGATGCGCGAGCTGTTCGACGTGGCCGAGTCGGGCATCCGCCGGATCACCCGCACGGTCGAGCTGATGGGCAGCTACAGCAGGGCCGGCTACGCCCGCCAGCTGCGGCCCCACGACGCCTTCGAGGCCGCGCGCGACGTGGTCGGGATCGTGCTGCCCGCCACCGGGCGGAAGGTGCAGGTCGACCTGCGCCTCGAGGGGGACGGCCGGGTGGAGTGCGTGCCGGAGGAGTTCAACCAGGCGCTCACCAACCTGGTGCAGAACGCGATCGAGGCGGCGCCCGACGACGGCAGCGGACGCGTCGAGGTGCACGGCCGGGTCGAGGACGGCCGGCTGGTGGTGAGCGTGAAGGACAACGGCCCGGGCATCAAGCCGGAGGACCGCGCGCGCCTCTTCACGCCCTTCTTCACCACAAAGGGCCCCGGCCGCGGGATGGGCATGGGGCTGACCATCGCCTGGCGAGTGGTGCAGAGCCTGGGCGGCACGCTGGACATCGACGGCTCGCCTGGACACGGCGCCTGCTTCACGCTGCGCGTCCCGCGAGCACAGCCCGCGCGAGGCGTGGCGTAGACGCTTGCTCGTGCTCGCGGTGCGCCGATGTGCGCACCGCGGCGACATGACTCAAGCCGATCCGGGTACTGCCGATTTCCAGACTGAATGGAAACACCACACCAAGGAGCTGGGCAAGGGCACCGGACTCGGCCTGGCGACGGTGTACGGGATCGTGAAGCAGAGCGGCGGCTACATCCGCGCCACCTCCACAGTCGGTCAGGGCTCGACCTTCGAGGTGTACTTGCCCGTGTCCGACGGAGATGGGTGGACGCGAGCTGGCCAGCAAGCTGCGGGAGGACGCTCCGCGGCTCAAGGTGCTGTTCACCTCGGGGTACACGGACGACGCTGGCATCCGGCAGGGGGCGCTCGACAGCGGGATGGGCTTCTTGAGCAAGCCCTTCACGCCGGAGGCGCTGGTGCGCAAGGCGCGAGAGATGCTGGATCAGCCCTCGTAACGGCGCAGCTGCGGAACCAGCACGGCGGCGGCGGCCGCGGCGAGCACGCAGAGCGCCCCGCCGGAGGCCACCGAGACGCGAGCGCCGAGCAGCCTCGCCACCGCGCCCGCTTCCACCTCGCCGAGCTGCGGCCCGCCCATGAAGAAGATCATCACCACCGAGCTCATCCGGCCGCGCAGCTCGTCCGGCGTCAGGCTGTGCCGGACGATGTTGCGGACGACTGCGCTCACCATGTCGGCCGCTCCGGAGACGGCGAGCAAGAGGAAGCTGACCCAGAACCACGGCGAGAGGCCGAACAGGGCGATGGCGGCGCCGTAGACGGCCACCGCCCAGAGCATCGCTGGACCCTGCCGCCGGATGGTGCGGATGCTGGAGAGGGTGGCCCCGGTGAGAGCGGCCCCGACGGGCTGCGCCGCGTACAAGAGGCCCAGCCCGCGAGGCCCCACGTGCAGCAGCTGGTCCGCGAAGATGGGCAAGAGCAGGAGCGACCCGGCGAAGAAGGTCGCGGCGAAATCGAGCAGCATCGTCGACCAGATGAGGGGGGCGCCGCGCATGAAGCGCAGGCCTTCGACGATGGAGCGGGCGCTGATCGGGGCGCCGCCGCGTCCGCTGTGGCGGTGTCGCATGGCGAGGAGCGCCGCGATGACGACCGCGTAGGAACAGACGTCGACGGCATAGATGACGGTCGGGCTGGTGGCAGCCAGCAGTGCCCCGCCCAGCGCGGGCCCGGTGATGGCGGCGATCTGGAAGCCGGTCACGTAGAGGCTCAGGGCGTTGGAGAGCTGGCTCTTGTCGACCAGCCGCGGGACCAGGGCCTGGCGCGCCGGGCTGTCGAAGGCGGTCGCCGCGCCGGCGACGAAGGCGAGCGCGTAGATGGCGCCCGGAGTGGTCTTCTGCGCGTGCGCCAGCAGGGCCAGCGTCACCGAGACGAGCGCCAGGGCGCTCTGGGTGATCACCATCACCTTGCGGCGGTCGAACGCGTCGGCCAGCACGCCGCCGCCGAGCGCGAACAGCACGATGGGGGTGACCCGGAACAGGCCCAGCATGCCCAGCGCCAGCGGCGATCCGGTGAGCAGGTAGAGCTGCCAGACCACCGCCACCTGCTGCATCTGGGTGCCGGTGAGCGAGACCAGCTGGCCCGCGAGCAGCAGGCGGAAGTCGCGCGACCGAAGCGCGACCAGCCTGGCCGCGCCCGCCGACGCCTCGTCCGGCACAGCCGGCGCGCTGATCGCCGGCTCGGTCACGGCCGCCGCCGACAGGGCGGCGCCGCGTTTTTCGGCTCGCGGCCGTTCGCGGCCGAAGCTCGGGTCAGATCCTGGAGCAGGTGCACTTCACCGCGCCGCGATCGACCCGCCCTTCGTGCGTAGGAAGCTTGGCGTCCGTCCATTCCTGCCAGCCGACGTTCAGCTCCTTGCAGAAGAACCCGAGCTCTGCCAACTGCAGAGCGGCCCTGGTGGCGAGGTGTCAATAATGGTTCCAGCAATACGTCACCAGTGTCTTGTCCCGCGGGAGCTGGCCGGCGACCTGCTTCAGCTCGTCGAGCGGGACGTTGATCGCGCCTTGGATGTGGGCCTTGGCGAATGCTTCCCGTGCGCGAGTGTCGATCAGCACGATCTCGGGCGCTGCCGGCTCCCTCTTCACCCAATCGATCGCGCTTTGCTTCTGGTGCTCGGCCCGCAGCTTGGCCGCGAAGAAGTCGTGGTTGGCCCGTATGTCGTCGGACGAGAACGCCATGGACGCCTCCTTGTCTTGCAAGATGCCATGGACAGACGGAAGGTGCTCGACAGTTCGCGGCGACGTAGGTAAGGGGTCGGAATGGAAACAAGGACGCTGGGCAAGCAAGGGCTGCGCGTGTCCGCGCTGGGCCTCGGCTGCATGGGGATGAGCGAGTTCTACGGGGGGCGCGACGAGGCGGAGTCGATCGCGACCATCCAGCGAGCCCTCGAGCTGGGAGTCACCTTCCTCGACACCGCCGACATGTACGGGCCGTTCACCAACGAGAAGCTGGTCGGGAAGGCCATCCGGGGCAAGCGCGACCAGGTGGTGCTGGCGACCAAGTTCGGCAACGTGCGCGGGGAGGACGGCAGCTTCCTGGGCGTGAGCGGGAAGCCGGACTACGTGCGCAAGGCGTGCGACGGGTCGCTGCAGCGGCTCGGCGTCGACCACATCGACCTCTACTACCAGCACCGGGTCGACAGCGAGGTGCCGATCGAGGAGACGGTCGGCGCCATGGCGGACCTGGTGAAGGCCGGCAAGGTGCGCTACCTGGGTCTGTCGGAGGCGGCACCGCGCACCATCCGGCGCGCCCACGCGGTGCACCCGATCTCTGCGCTGCAGACGGAGTACTCCCTGTGGAGCCGGGACGTCGAGGACGAGATCCTCCCTGTGGTGCGCGAGCTGGGCATCGGCTTCGTCGCCTACAGCCCGCTCGGCCGCGGGTTCCTCGCCGGGCGGTTCCAGAGGTTCGAGGATCTCCCCCCGGACGACAACCGGCGAAACCACCCGCGCTTCCAGGGCGAGAACTTCGGCCGGAACCTGGCCCTGGTGGAGCGCGTGCGCCAGATCGCGGCGCAGAAACGCTGCACACCCGCGCAGCTCGCGCTGGCCTGGCTGCTCGCGCGCGGGACCGACATTGTCCCCATCCCGGGCACCAAGAAGCGCAAGTACCTGGAGGAGAACGTTGGGGCGCTCCGGGTGAAGCTCACTGCGGAGGACCTGCGCCGCATCGACGAAGTAGCCCCGAAGGGAGTCGCCGCGGGCGAGCGCTATCCCGCCGCCGCGATGCAGCGCGTGAACCTCTGAGGTCCGCCCGCGCGCACATGTGCGCTGGCTGTCCCGATCATTCGACGCTCGGATTGACGGGCGAAAACATCTAGACCTTCGGGGGGAAGATGCCCCAGACCCGATCTGTACCAGCTGTACAGAGCCGCGGAGCGGACCTCTCCCCCCCCGACTCGCTGATCCACACGAGAGCGCCGGGCGGCCTCAAACTGATCGCGCGCCCCAACGCCTTGGATGGCCCCCGTGCCCGCCACCACGATGCCTGATCGACGTCGCCCAGACCGCCGACGGCCATGAGGTCGAGAATCAGTGCTTGTGGTGGTGGTGCAGGTCGGAAGCGTGCGGATGCTCGTGCTCGACCCGGTCGTGCTGATGTGGATGACTGTGCGGCTCGGCGACGGACCCGGGGTGCGGGTGGCGGTGGTGCTCGTCGTGCACGTGCAGGTGCTCGTGCTCGACCGGTTCGTGGACGTGGAGGTGAGCGTGCTTCTCGCGGACGAGCAGCGCGACCCCGGCTGCCATCAGCGCCGCGGCCAGGCCTTCGCGCGCGGTGAAGCGCTCGTGCAGGAGCGGCACGGACAGCACGGCCCCTGCGAACGGCGCGGTGGCGAACAAGGCGGACTGGCGGGCCGCGCCGAGCACTCGCATGGCCTCCACGTGCCAGACGATGGACGCCCCGTAGCCGAGCGCGCCGACGATCAAGGCGGCGGCCACCGCGCGCGGCGCGGGCAGCCTGCTCCCGAGCGCCAGCCCGAGCAGCAGCGTACACGCTCCGCCAGCCAGCCCTTTGAAGCGCACCAGCGCGACCGGGTCGCGGAGCGAAAGCCGCTGGGTCAGGTTCGTGTCCAGCGCCCATGCAACGCACGCGAACACGAGCGCAGCCGCCCCGGGAGCGTCCAGGCGTAGCGCGCCTGGCGCGGCTGCCAGCGCCACTGCTCCACCGGCCAACAGCGCCGCGGCCGTCCACCCTCGCGACGAAAGATGTTCGCCGAACACGGCGACCGCCAGTATCGCGGTGATCGGCGCCTCGAGGTTGAGCAGCAACGCCGCGGGCACCCCGGGTAGCCGCCGAAGCCCGATGACCAGAAGAGCCGGACCAGCGACGGCCCCCGCAGCGACGATCCCCGCAAGCCAGGGCGCATCGGATCGGCGCAGCTTCGCTTCCCCGCCGGGCCGCAGGATGCGCACCAGCGCCAGCGACGCCCCCGCCCCCAGGTACAGCAGCCCCGCCAGCACGAGCGGGTCCGCATTTGCGGCGAGCAGCTTGGTAACGGGGATGCTGGCCCCGAACAGCGCCGCCGCCAACAGCCCCAGTCCGATGCCTCGCGCCACCCCACCAACATACCCCCACCAGCGACCCTGACCGTGACCGTGACCATGACCCTGACCCTGACCGTAGCCGTGACCCGTGTACACTCCCGCGATGGCCAATCCCCTGCTCTCCGACCGCGACGTCACCTTCCAGCTCTACGAAGTGCACGGAGCGCTCGACTTGTGCGACTTGCCCTACTTCGCCGACCACGGCCGCGAGACGTTCGACCCCTTCCTCGCCTCGGCCCGCAAGCTCGCCCGCGAGGTCCTCTTTCCCGCGTACCGCCCCATGGACCAGGAGCCGCCGCGGCTGGTCGACGGGCGGGTCAGCGTGCACCCGGCGATGCGGGAGATCTGGCCTCGCCTCGTCGAGCTCGGTCTCACCTGCGCGACGCGTCCGGCCGAAGTGGGCGGACAGCAGATGCCCATCATCGTCACCCAGATGGGAGCGGCCTACCTGATGGCGGCGAACGCGGCCGCCATGGGGTACCTCGGGCTCACCGCGGGGGCGGGCCACCTGATCGAGGAATTCGGGAATGAGTGGGTGCGCCAGACCTTCCTGCCCCGCATGTACGGCGGCTCGTGGACTGGAACGATGGCTCTGACCGAGCCGCAAGCGGGCTCCAGCCTGGCCGACGTGCGCACGCGCGCGAGACCCACCGCGAGCGGGCACTACCTCCTCGACGGCAACAAGGTGTTCATCTCCGGCGGAGACCAGGACTTCACCGAAAACATCGTGCACCTCGCGCTGGCGCGCATCGAAGGCGCGCCGGCTGGCGTGAAGGGCATCTCGCTCTTCGCCGTGCCTCGCCTGCGGCCCGGGCCCGACGGCCTCGCCGATAACGACTGCCATTCAGCCGGCGTTTTCCACAAGCTGGGCTGGCGCGGGCTGCCCAGCATCGCGCTCAACTTCGGCGAGCGCGGCGACTGCTGCGGCTGGCTGGTCGGCGCGCCGCACCAGGGGCTCGCGCACATGTTCCAGATGATGAACTCGGCGCGCCTGATGGTGGGCATGAACGGCCTCACCACCGCCTACGTCGCCTACCAGGAGGCCCTCGAGTACGCGCGCACGCGCTTGCAAGGGCGGCCCCTGACCGCCCGCGACCCGCGCGAACCGCAGGTGCCGATCGTCCAGCACGCGGACGTCCGCCGCATGCTTCTGCGGCAGAAGGCGATCGTGGAGGGCGCGCTCTCCTTGCTCGCGGCCTGCGGCCGTCTCGCGGACCTGGCCGCCCACGCCGAGAGCGAGGCGGACCGGACGCGCTGCGCTTCGCTACTCGACCTGCTCACGCCGGTGGCGAAGACCTTCCCGGCGGAGAGAGGATTCGAGGCGAACGTGCTCGCCGTGCAAGTGCACGGCGGCTACGGGTACACCAGCGAGTACCTCCCCGAGTCCTGGATGCGGGATCAGAAGCTGAACTCGCTGCACGAGGGCACCAGCGGCATCCAGGCGCTCGATCTCCTCGGCCGCAAGATCCTGGGCACCGGCGGCGCGTCCCTGCGCGCTCTCGCCGAGCAGTTGCTGGCCGACTGCGAGCGGCCCGGAGTCGACCCGGGAGAGAGCGCGCAGCTCCAGCGCGCGCTGGCGACGATCGGCGAGACCACGATGCACCTCGGCTCCCTCGGCGATCGCAACGCGATGATGCGGAACTCGACCGACTACATGGAGCTGTTCTCAATCGCGGTGGTCGCCTGGCAGTGGTTGCTCCAGGCCGCCGCCGCCCGCGAGGGATTGAAGCACGATCCGGCGTCGTCGGACTTCTACCGAGGCAAACTGGCCGCGGCGCGCTACTGGTTCGCCACCGAGGTGCCGCGCATCGATCAGCTCTGCACTCTGTGCCGCTCTCCGGACGACTCCTACGCAACGATGCGTCCGGAATGGTTCTGACCGGCAGACGATCCTGGCAAGGTCCCAACTTGTCCTGGGGCGGGCCGCAGTGCGTCAAGGTGGATCGACGCCGCGGATACGTCGCTTGCCCTCGTTGGCAGCCTGACGCCTGTCAACCTGCAGTGACCTGTTCGGTGGTCCATCGCATGACGGAGACGAGTTGGCACACCGAGTTGCGCATGGTGTCCGAGAAACCCAGTTAGCTAGGCGATCAGTAGGCACCTCCAATCGGCACTCTACCGCTCGAGTCTGGAACCTTTCCTCGCTCCACGATCAAAGTGTCCTTGCAGCACTCGTCGAATCGCCAAACGTAGAACGAATCCCCGGGCTGCGCGCATTTCCCAAGGTAGTTCTCCAGATCCTTGAAGTCGTCACAAACGAAACGCTTTGGGGCGCGAGATCCACGGTAGAACCGGTGCTCTATGATTAGCGGCGACTCGTCATCGATGATTGTACGCAACCGCGACAACACTTCGCTGTCGGTAATTCGCAAGCCATCTGTAGTCCACTGCTCTGCACTCATCTTAGCCCTCCGACGACATTGGTGCTAGTCGCTTGGCAGCCGTCCCTTATCGATAATTGTGAATTCGGGGACACCATACGCAACTCGGTGTGCCAACTCGGAGTGTGCGAGTGGGACCACCGGGCAAGT
Organism: Myxococcales bacterium; assembly: GCA_035261845.1. Classification (GTDB taxonomy): domain Bacteria; phylum Myxococcota; class Myxococcia; order Myxococcales; family 40CM-4-68-19; genus VBKO01. The sequence continues at coordinate 13,350 of DATFTN010000075.1, forward strand.
CGTCAGCGCGCAGGTCGACCACATTGCCGCCATCGCGCCGGACGGGTGGTTACCCAGGAATGGCTCCGGCAGGCCTAATTCGCTCGGTGGTACGTTGAGTTGTGTATGGTGTCCCCGAATCCAGAGGGTTTTTCGGGTTCATGTAGCGAACGGATAACGACGCTTGGGAACCGAAGTGCCCGCCCTGCTTCGCGAATTCCAGATCATCAGACGTTGACGACCAGCCAACACACCCGCCTTTCGTGTAGCAATCCGCGTTTCAGTGTTCGAGATAAGGCAGCAACACCTGGGCCAAACCGCGGGCGCCAAGCCGCGGGCGGTCCATCTGCATGTTACTTGGCCCTTCGGAAGAATGTGACCTCGAGATCTTCGAAGGTCTCTCCGTAAGCCTCCGCGACGAGTCCCTTATCTGCAAGGCTGACGGACCAGCAAGCCGCAAGATGTTTGGCGACCTCGAGGGCAACAAGGTCCGGTACGACTTGCTGTTGAATGAGCGTCGAAATGTGTACGTGATTCATGACTTTCTGAACCGCTATCGGGTCTTTCAGCCGCACCAGCCACTCATTGTACGTTGAAGCCCGGAAGTCGCTCGCAAGAAAGTAGTTGCCATCGTGAAGGACCACTTCCGGGAAGAACAACTCTCCAAAACCAAAGAACAGGTCGGGCGTCGCGACGCAAGCAACATAATCGAGTAAATCGAAATCCGACTTTCCGGCGGCCCATGACTGGTAATCCTTCAACATTGAGAGAACATCGGTCGGGACTCTCACTCCTTCCTCCCTGGAATTTCGTCCGGTGTTGAGGGACGAGGGCGCGATTCGATGTAGCGGACCTTACTTGGATCGTTCGGATTCACGTGCTTCTCAGTATCGACCGTGTGAGGGGTCGGAACCCCGCCGTGCGATGGACCTACGACATCAACAGGCGTTCCATCGGCCTGTCGAGGTGTTGCAGGTTGAACTCTGACACACCGGGCACACCGGTGGGTCCGTCGTACAGAAGATCGCTGCAGCGCGAGGCGCGAGGCAGAGCAGGAATCCTGCCAGAAAGCCTGCGATAACGTAGCGGCTCATCGGGTGCCCTCCCGCCGGGCGCTGCCGGACAGAACGTCGCAGGAGAGCGTGTGCCGTAGTCGGACGGGGCTGGTCCGACGAAGCTCGGCAAAGCGTTCTCTTGCGTACAGACGCGCGTCTTACGGTTACCTTCGGGTCGCTCGTCAAGAGGCCAGAAATCTAGCCCCTCGGGCCGGAACTCAGGCACGCGGGAATTTCCAATCGGGATTATCGATTGATAGTTCCTGGTTACGACATTAGTTGGAGGAGAGTACCCTGTCGACTTCTAGACGATCTGGTCTACGCGATTAGTAAGGCAGCGAGCACTGAAATTACTACACCAGCCACAGCCCGATCGCGATCACCACCAGGGCCACACCGTCCATCGGGGCGAGGGGCTCCCCGAGCAGAACCGCGCCCAGCAGGAGCCCGAACACCGGAGTCAGGAAGAAGTACGCGCTGACGCGGCTCGCCTCGCCGTGCTGCAGGATCCAGAACCACAGCATGGACGCGCCCACGCTGAGCACGACGACCAGGTATGCGAGGCTGGCGGCGATGGGCGCCGTCCACTGGATGTGCGGCGGGCCCTCCAGGAGCAGCGCCGCGGGGACCAGCGCCAGGCCCGCACAGAAGAGCTGCGCAGCGTTCAGCACCACTGGATGGGGCCGCGCGCGCATGCGCTTGTAGAGGACGTTCGAGAAGACGAAAGCGAGGACGCCGGCCAGCGAGAGCAAGACGTCGACCGTCCGCGCCGCGCTCGATCCCGCTCGCGTGTGCATCGCCAGCACCACGCCCGCGAAACCCAGGATGAGCCCGGTCGCCTTCCGGACGGTGAGCGGCTCCTGCAACAGCCACGGAGCGACCAGCGCCAGGATGAGCGGATTCGTGCTGGCAACGATCGACCCCATTCCGGCCGACATGCGGCGCAAGGCTTCGTAGCTGAGCCCGAGGTACACGGCGTTTCCGCCCAACCCGAGCGCGAACAGCCGGACCCAGGTGGGCCCGTCCCTGGGGACCGGCAGGCGGGCAGCCCACACGCCGGCGAAGAGCAGCCCGCCCGCGAGGAGGAACCGGATCCAGAGGATGGTCAGCGGCGGCGCCCCCCGGGCGAGGATCCGGCTGGGGACGAAGGCGCTCGCCCAGAGGAACACGTAGAGGATGGCGACCGCCACCCCGAGGGCCACGCCCGGGCGCCGCTGAGCAGGAACGGAGACTTCGGCCACGTCAGTACGATGTCAGTTCGGGCGGCGAGGCGCGGCTGCCTGCTCGAGCTCTTCGATCTGGGACCGGGCATCGTCGAGCTGCGCGCGCAGATCCAGGATCTCGGCCTCCCGCTGGCGCAGCCGGGCCTGCGCGTCCGCCAGCTGGAACAGGAGCCCGCGGACCTGGGTCATCAGGCGGGCCGCGTCCGACGGCTGCGGCTCAGCGTTCGGGGGAGGCGGCGCGGCGGGCTGGGGCGGGAGCGCGGGCTTGGAGGTGGCGAGCGGCGCGTCTTCGGCTTCCAGCGCCTCGCTGATGTCCCGCAGGATCGTCTCGGGGTCGCCCTGGCGTCCCTGGGAGCGGGCCGCCCGGCCGCCGGCGTTCGACGGCGCGGGAGATGCCCAGGGAAATTGCTCCGCCTCGCTAGCGCCCGGGTTCGTGCGGCGCAGCTCAGGGCCCACTACCGCCTGGACGCGGTCGATACCGAGGGCCGTGAGCAGCTCCTCCAGGCGATTCGCCTCGTCGGCATCGATCTCGGTGAACTGCACGCCCAACCCCGGGATGAAGCGTGCGCTGGCCGCCTCCTCCGGCGTGATCACGCCCGCGACCAGGCCGGCCAGGTGCAGCGGCTTGCGCCCACCCGGCTTGACCAGGGCGATGTGCAGCTCGGTCCCGCGCGGGAGCTGCTGCTCGGTGCGCAGGAAGAGCCCTCCCGCGGAGAGGTTCTCCACCGGGCAGGCGAAGGCCGCCGAGGGGCCGCGGACGTGCGCGACGACACCGCGGGGCCGCACGCGCGCGTGTTTCCTCTTCTCCTTGCTGGTCGCCACGGCCGTGAATCTACCGCGATGCGTGCGCCGCCGCGAAGAATCGTGACACGGCCGGCGCCTGCGCGGCCCGGAAGGCGGCGCAGGTACGCAGCTGCTCGACGGCCTGGGCGTACCGGCGCGGGCCTCCTGGCAGCCGCGCCATCCGCTCCCCGAAGAACGCTTCCATCCCGGCGCGCTTCGATTCGTCGCACAGCGCCGCACCGGTGGTTACCAGGCCGGCGGCCTCGCGGATCGGCAGCCTGCCAGCCAGGTCCCCGAAGCTCTCCCGCACGAAGTCGAATGCCGCCTGGCGCGTCTCGACCGAGCGCGTGGCGGCGTAGACCAGCGCGATCGATTCGCGCGCGGGGAACTCGTCGGACAGCGCGAGGCGCATCGCGTCGCGGGCGATCGCGGGGTCGCGGAAGCTCCCCATCGCCTCGAGGAGCAAGAGCCGGTGGTGCCGGTCGCTTTCCTTGCGCGCGGCGGCGTGCAGCGCGTCGAAGAATTCCCGGTCGCCGTGCTCCGCGGCGACGATCAGCGCGACCGGGACCAAGGTTGGATCCACCGAGCGGCGGTCCGAGAGCCACGCCTGCGCCCGCGCGCGGGCCGCCGACACCACTTCCGGGTCGTCGGCCGCGTGGCCCAGCACCTTGAGGAGCGAGGCGCGGAGCAGCTTCACTTCGTCCCCGTCGCCGCGCCGGGGCGTCCATCCCAGCTCGCGGGCTCGGGCCGCGTACAGGTCGCGGATCCAGCGGTGGTACTGCGGCAGCTCCGCCTCGCCGAGCAGCTGGTCGTCGCGGACTCCGCTCGCCACCGAGATCGTCGCCTCGACCACCCGGCGATCCGGATCGCGCGCGAGGCGCGGGACCACCCGCAGCACCTCGCCGTGGTCCAGCTTTCCCGCCCGCGACAAGGCGACCAGGTCCTGCAAGACGACGATGCGTTCCGCCGGAACCAGCTTGCGGCCTCCGTCCAGGAGCAGGCGCTCCTGGTGCGCGGAGAGGAGGTAGTACCCGGCGCCGCCCGGGTTCGCGATCAGTCCTTCGGGCAGCTCCCGGCCGGCAGCTCGGCGAACCCGGATTTCGCGGCCAGCAGCACGCAGGTGCGGCCGCCGCTCCAGCGCGCGCAGACCGGGACCTGCCAGATCTGTTCCCGCTCGTCCTTGGTGGGCTCTGCGCCGAGCGGGGTGTAGCGCTCCTGCGACAGATCGAGGCGCGGCTGCTTTCCCGGCTCGCAGCGCAGCTGCGCGGTCAGCAGCGGCGCGCCCGGCTGATCGAGGAAGGTGGAGAAGGCCTGCTGGATGTCGAGGCCGCCCTCGGCGGACACGTCGGAGAGGAAGTCTCCCGCGGTCGCGATCGAGTACGCGTGCGCCTTCAGGTAGCGCTGCACGCCGCGGCGGAACTTCTCGGGACCGACGAACTGCTCGAACATGTGGATGACCGACGCGCCCTTCAGGTAGGTGATGGCGTCGAAGGCGTTGAGCATGTCGTCGTTCGACGCGATCGGCTGGCGGATCCGGCGCGCCGCGAGCAGGCTGTCCGCCGCCAGGGCGCGCCCGC
>DATFTN010000076.1:0-12539 GCA_035261845.1 Myxococcales bacterium
GAAGATGTCGGAGCGCTTGTCGAGCTTCTTCGCCAGCGACTGCTCCGGGCTCATGTAGACGAACTTGCCCTTGATCATCCCCGCTTCGGTCTTGACCGTGCTCATCTCCGACTTGGCGATGCCGAAGTCGATGATCTTCACCTCGCCGGTGTAGCTGAGCAGCACGTTCTGCGGGTTCAGGTCGCGGTGGATGATGTTCAGGGAGCGTCCGTTGACGTCGGTCAGGTTGTGCGCGTAGCTGGCTCCGTCGCAGATCTGCTCGGCGACGGTACGGCACACCTCGGCGGGGAGCTTCTCCCTCTTCTTCGCGGCGGAATCGATCAGGTCGCGCAGCGTGCGGCCGGAGACGTACTCCATGGCGATGAAGTAGCTGCGCTCGTACTCGCCCAGCTCGAAGACCTGCACGATGTTGCGGTGGTTCATCCGGGCCGCCAGGCGCGCCTCGCCCAGGAACAGCTCGACGAACTCCTTGTTCTCGGTCAGGTGCGGGAGGACCTTCTTGACCACCAGGATCTTCTCGAAGCCGGCGGGCCCCTGCTGCTTGGCGAGGAAGATCTCGCCCATGCCGCCGGCCGCCAGCTTCTTCAGCAGGAAATACTTGCCGTAATAGCTGCCGACCTGGAGTTGCTGCGGCTGCGGATTAGCCATCGGATTGGATGCGGGCTCCGCGCGGCTGCGCGAATGGTGTTTTCAAAGCGTATCTCGCGGTCTTTCGTGGGGTCAAGGCGCCCCCGCCCTTCGGTAGCGCAGGACCTTTGCGGCGGCGGTGCCGGGAACTGGCTCAGCAACCATGCTGCTCCACCAGCTTCTTGCGGGTTGCGTCATCCGCCTGGCCGGTCACCTCGAGCCCCTGCACCTGCTGGAATCGCTGCAAAGCACTGCGCAGCTTTTCAGGATCCTCGCCGGCGTCGAACCCGAGATTTTGCAATCGCGCCCGGACGCCCGACTCCGCCTCCACGGGGTCGAGGTGGCCCGGGAGGAGATCGAGCTCCAGATCGTCGATCTCCAGGGTGGCCTCGCGCACGTTGGGTGGCAGATCGATGGTCACCACGCCGTCCCCGTCGCTGGTTCCCTTCAAGACCTTGCCGGCCAGATGCACCTTGTACGGCTTCGATTTGAGCGGCTTTCCCTGCTCGTCGTGGACCTGGATGGAGATCTGCTGCACCGGCCGCTTGGCGACGAACTTGTGCGACGCTCCCGCGGCCACCTCGGCCGTCTTGCGCTTGCGATCGGGCAGGAAGACGCGCTCGCCGGGCAGCAGCTGGTTGGGGTCCCGCTTGGCGTCCCGGAGCGGCTGGTTCTCCGGGAGCTGGAAGATGGCCTCCCAGTCGGTGAACCCATGGTCATGGGCGATCTGCCGCATCCATTCGCCGGGCTTGATGGTGTGCCAGGGCATCGTCGTTTTCAGCGCAAGGGGAGGAGGGAGGGTCCACGTTCGTCGTCGTAGACGACCAGCGCCGGTGGAATTCCGGGCGGCAGCGCCAGATCGACGAAGCGCGCGTGCCGGCCCAGGCGGGAATCGCTCCAGCTCGGCTTGGCCGAGCCCGGCGGCACGTAGTGCAGCGTCTCCGCATGCTCGACCAGCAGATGCATCTGACCGTCCGGACCGAGCCGAACGCGGCGGATCCGCGCATCGGCGCCGAAGTCGATGGCGGCCAGGGAGGGCTCGGCCTGCTTTCCCGGCTCCGGCGCGCGGAACGTGAGCCGCGCCCACGCCTGTTGCCGCGCTGCCAGCACACCCGCGAAGGTCTGCGTGCCGTCGGCGCTCGCGCGCACGTCGCCGCCCAGGAACCGGCCGGCCACTTCGAGCCACTGCTCGAGGGCGCCGGGTGGCCGTCCGTAGGGAGCGCGCACCGCCGCGACCGCGATGTTCTCGCCGCGTTGGAGCGCGAAGGCGAATGCGCGCCCGCGCTTGGCCTGGTGCGTGGCCCAAGCTGCCTCGGGCCGGCCAGGCAGCACCACCTTTCCGCGTGCGGCCGCGGAACCGTCTGGACCCAGCTCGACGAGGTGCAACGCCTTCGCGTCGAGCACCCCGGCCGTGCACCGCGGCCGTGCGCTGGGCGAGAACTCCGCCAGCAGCGGTTCCACCACCCGAATCGGCTGCGCGCCCTCGAGCGGCACGCGCTCCGGGGGAAGGTGCGGGAAGAGGCCCTGTCCGAAGTAGGTCCGGTATAGCTCGCCTCCCTGCACCCACGCGGCCCAGGTCTCGGTCCACGTCTTGCCCGGCTCGGTCGCCGACAGCACGGGACGGGCCTCGTGACTCCCTTCGGCGACCTGCACGGCGCCCCGCAGCGGCGGCTCGACGCCGGTCCAGAACAGGAAGCGACCTCGTTCTCCCTCGCGCTCGACCCAGAGCACGCAGGGCCACCCGAGCCGCGCAGCTTCCGGCGGCGCTGCTACCCAGGCGGTGCCCGCGGCCGGCGCGACCGTCAGCGGCAGCGGCTCCGACTTCCAGCGTCCGTCCTCGGCCCACTCGTACTCGAGCGTCAGCGCGTACTCCCCGGGCCGGTCCAGCTGCAGATACTCCGAGGCGTCGAAGTCCTCGACCCAGTTTCGCCCTGGGGGAAGCCCGGGGTACACGATTTGCGGCGAGGTCCCTGGCTCGACGACCGCTCCCGGCGTCACCACCTGCTCAGATCCGTCGGGTCCGCGAAGGACCAGGTGGAGCGCGGTGCTGTGGATCGGGTGCGGGACGTGCACCATCTCGCTACGCCGATTCGTCACCGTGAGCGTGAGCCCGACGCGCTCCTTGAGAGCGAACCGAGGCCGCGAGAGCCGCGCCTCGATCTCGAGACCGTTCGCCGTCATGTCGGCATCTGGGAGATGTCCCAGCCGCGCAGCTTGAGATGGCACTTTCCGCAGAACTCGCCTTCGCAGTCCAGGTAGCCCATGAGGCACCGATCGTACACGGCGCCCGCCGTGGCCGGGTTCACGGTCCTCCTGGAGTCGTGGTCCTCGCGGAAGTTGCTCGGATGCAGGTAGTTGGGGCCGGTGAACTGGTGCCGCATGTAGAGAGTGTGGCCGAACTCGTGCAGCGCGTTCTTCGTGTAGCCGTCGGGGGCGTAGACCCAGCTCCAGTTCGTGTAGTAGTTCACCCCGCCGTAGACAGTCGCGCCGCGCTCCTTGGTGGCAATCCCGCTCGCCCTGCATCCGTTGAAGGCGCCGATCTGGATTTGCACCTGTCCGCCCTCGCTGGGCGGCCGGAAGAGCCGGGAAGCTGCCATGGCGGCTACCACGGTAACCCCAGGGCAAGAGAGGGGCGTCAGATTCGGTCCCGGCGCCCTTCGGGAGGTGGCTCCGCCTGCGATGAAGCGCAGAAACAGGTTCAGCAGGCAGATGTCGCGATTGGGGAGTCGGCCGTAGATCGCGAATGCGGCCGATTGCCAGTACGTAGTATACGGCCCCGGGAGCCCTGGGCCAGGACTGGGACCCGATGCGAACGGGCCGAAGTTCGCTGGATTGATGATGCGGCTGTAGTGGATTGGATGGCGGATCTCGAACAGGAACGGAGTCTCGTACTCGTCGGAGAACATCGAGGTGAGGTCGACGGTGGGGAACGACGGTTGCACCTGCGAGATGGCCCAGCGGAGCGCGGCCTGGTACAGCGCGGGGGTGGGCTTCGGGTTTGCGCGGACCGCCGGGTTCAGCTCCAGCTCGGTGTACATCCAGCGGAACTGCTGGTCTGCGTGGAGGTAGTTGAAGGGGCCCACGTTCGGCCCGAATCCGAACCTGTAGGTCGGTCCGCCGCCGCTGATGTACTGGGTCACGGTCGTGTTCAGCAGGGCGCGCGTGGGCGCGTCTTGCCAGCTGCCGTTCACGGCTAGTGCAGCGGTGTTGTTGTTCTGGAAGGCCTGGATGGCCGCCTGAGTGGTGGGCCCGTCGACACCGTCGATCGCCCCGGTGTCGTAGCCGAGCACCGCGAGCCGCGCCTGCACGCCTTTGACCGAGTTGAGCGCCGGGAACGAAGGCGGCGGCTTCGGCAGGTAGTTCCACCACAGCACGTGCTTCCAGACCACGAAGCGCCCGGTCTCGTGCGCGACCGCGTCCGGTTCGGTCCCGTTCGAAGGCAGCCCTCCGTTCGGATCGAGGAAGATGCGCATCCTGTACCGATCGCCGCCCATGCGCGACGGCGTGAAGAGAACCCCCGCCTTTCCTTGCGGGTTGGTCTGGACGAACACCGCGTCGGTGCGAGGCGCGGGCGAGGCCGCTGGCGCCGCCATCCCGGGAAAACCTGCCGCCGGCAGCGCGGCGAAGATGTTGCCGAGCACCGGGAGCCCGCGCTTGCCCCCGCGCGACTGGTGCGCGTTGTAACGCTGCGGGTCCGCGGCATTGAAGTTCGTGTTCATCTCATTGGTGATGAACTGCCGCGGCCCGGCCGCGACCGCCGCGCCCGGCGCCACCGCGGGGTTGCCCCGCCCCGGCGGAGTGGGCGGCCGGATGGAGGTATTGCGGAGCGCGTTCACGTCGTCCAGCTCGTGGGCCGCGTCATCGTGGAACGGCGGGATGAGCTGGAAGTGGACGGATTCGGCGTCGGCCGGCTGCCAGCGCCCGCGCACCCTCTTCTCCACGGTCACGAGGAGCGGAATGTTCCCGAGCGTCGGATTGGCCGTCCAGAGCGCGTTCTCGTCGTTGAAGCGGATTGACGCGAGCGGGGTGCCGTCCGCCGCTCCGCCGGCGCCCAGGTCGCTGGTCGTGCCGAAGGTGAGCGCGCCGGGCACCCGGACACGCCGCTCGCCGCGCACGGCGGGCAGCTTGCCCTTGTCGAGCACGAACTCGCGCACGTGGATGGACAGCTCCTTGGCGATCTCGGCGACCAGCTTGATCTTGCGTCCGGTCTTCTGCTCGCGCCGCTTCCTCCAGCTCTCCAGGCAACGCTCGTACGCCTCGGTCCGCGTGTTCGCGACAGCTGCCGTCAATGGCTCGTAGTAGTACCCGAGCGCCTGCAGGCGTTGTTGCTTGCCCTGCACCGTGTTCGCCGCGGCGAACACCGCGTCCCGGTCGCCCAGCTCGACCACGATCCGCCGCTGCACGCGGACCACCAGCTTGTTCTTCGCGGCGGGAGCGACCTTTCCAGCTGGCATCAAGCCCTCGTCAGGCCGGCTTCCAGGAATCGTCCGGCAGCTCGGGGAACTGGACCTTGCAACTGCCCTTCTTGACGGCCTCGATGCGGGCCTTGCCATCCTGGCCCAGCTTGCCGGTGATGCGCCGGCCGCCGGGCGCGATCATCTCGTAGCGCAAGTCGGGGATCGGCTTGCCCTGATCGTCGACGACCTCGAGGGCGATCCAGGAGAGGGCGTCCTCGGCCGACTTGGGCGGAGGCTTCTCCGCCGGCGGGGCCGGCTGCGCGCCGGGAGCCTTCTTCTTGCCGACCCAGACCGCGTCGAACTTCACGAAGTAGCCGTGCTTGCCGAAATCGTGGTGCGCCTTCTCGACGCGGTACTTGCCGTCGAGCTTCTCGCCCATCTTGTCGAAGGTGATCACCGCCCCGGGCTGGACGTCGGGATTGCCGATCATCTCCACCTGCGCGGTCACGAACGCCTCGGCCAGCTTGCGCATGCGCCCTTTGGCCATCGCCTCGGCGGTGGCCACATCCGCCGGGAGGAGCTCGTGGTCGGCGAACGCGATGGTGGCGCCTCCGCCGTGCTTCTTGCTGCCTTCGCCAGTCACGCCCTCGCCCTTCGCCTTCCCGACGATCTCCTTCTTCGCCTTCGGATCCCAGCCGTGGACGGAGACCTCGCCGATCTGGCCCGCGGCCTTGATCCGGACCCGCATCTTCTTGAGGCCGTTCCCCGGCGCGACGGTGATCTCCTCGCCCTTGGGAGGCGGCCCGATCACCAGCTTCTTGCCCTCGATGCGCAGGTGGTTGCCGGCGGTGGCCGCGACCCTGCGCAAGAGCGTCGAGTCGGACACGTTGGCCTGGAGCACGTGCTCCTTGGTGCCGGAAGGCGCCTGGGCGGTGAGCCCATGCTCCTGGGCGATCTTGCTGGCGATCTCCTTGCTGTCGACCTCCATCAGCGCCCGGGTGGCCGTCTTCAGCGCCAGCCTGTGGATCGATTCCTGGCAGACCACGCGCAAGGAGGGCGGCAGGTCGCGGCGGAACTGCGGCTCCAGCGCGACCACCTCGCCTTCGAAGACCTTGCCCAGCTTGGAGCCGTGGCCGATCTCGACCTTGACCTGCGCACCCGCCTTGAAGTCCGGGCCGTTGATCAAGGCGAGCTTGGGATCGTTGAAGACCAGGGCGCACTGCCCGAACAGGTCGACGTCCAGGTCCACCTCGACCTTGGTGAGCCGAGCGTCCTGCTCGCCTTCCAGCTTCTTCCCGCCGACGCTGACCTTGCAGTCCGGGACCAGGTGCGCGTCGGGGTTCGCCACGGACCACCTCGTCTCCAACGCTCCGCCCTTCGGGCTCCGCCCGGCCGGCGGGAAACCCGCCGGCCTCCGCGGCGGCCGCGAAGGCGCCCGCGCTCCGGGACCTGATGAGTTTATCGGATTTCGCGGCATCCGTCCAGGCGCTCCTGCTGACCGTTGACCCCAAGTGACACCACCGCTACGCTCGGCCCGCGGCCGGGCGCCGCAGCGCGACACTCAAAGCGGCCCGGCCTAACGAAGGAACATTCATGGCCACGCTGCGCGTGCTCAACGGGTCCCTGGAAGGCCAGGAGATCGAGCTCATCCCCGACCCCCAGACGGTCGGCCGCGGGTCGAGCTGCAACATCAAGATCGGCGACGCCGGCGTGTCTTCCAAGCACGCGAAGATCTGGTGCGAGGACGGCGTGTTCTTCGTGATGGACCTGGGGTCGACCAACGGCACCTTCGTCAACGACCGCGACGTCGACCGCGAGCAGCTCGCGGACGGCGACACCATCACCTTCGGGATGACCAAGGCGCAGTTCGTCGCCGACCAGCCCAAGCCGCGCGCCGCTCCGCCGGCCGCAGCCGGACGAGGCGCTGGCGCTGGCCGGGGCGCCGCCGCTCCGTCGCGCCCCGCGGCCGCCCCGCCGCGCGTCTCGGCTCGCACCCCGACACTCGAGGAGCCCGTCGAGGGCGTCATCGTCACCGACCAGCCGCGCCGCCCGGCCCAGCTCGCCCTGCGCGCCGAGGTGAAAACGCAGGACGAGGTGGAGATCGCCACCCTGCGCGGAAAGGTGGCCTTCTTCGAGGAGGAGAACCGCAAGCTCAAGGCGCAGATGGTGAAGGTGCAGGAGCAGGTGGCGCACGACGCGGCCGCGGGCGCCCGGGCGGACGCGGAGAAGCTGCGCGGGCTCCTCAAGCAGAAGGACGAGGAGCTGAAGAAGCTGCGCAAGGACCTGGACGAGAAGGAGACGTACTACTCGCCGGCCGAGCTGGAGCGCGAGCGCAAGCGGATGGAGCAAGCCATCGACGCGGACCGCCGCCGCGAGACGGAGACGCTGCAGCGCCAGATCAAGGAGCTGGAGCACCGGGTCGCGATCCGCGGCGCCGAGAGCGACACCGTGGCCCGGCAGCTGAAGGAGAAGGACGACCTGATCAAGATGCTCTCCGAGCGCGAGGACGAGATCCAGGCGGAGATCAAGGGGCGCGACGCGAAGGTGCAGGAGCTGCAGGAGCAGGCGAAGGCGCTCAAGGATTCCGCCAACGCCGCGGCGGGCAAGGAGAAGGAGCTGAACGACAAGCTGAAGGCAAAGAACGCGCAGCTGGCCCAGCTGGGCAAGGAGCGGGGCGAGCTGGTCCAGGAGCTCGCCAAGGCGCGGCTCATCATCGCCAGGGTGGGCGGAGCGGACGAGGCCGCCGCGGCGGTCGAGGAGCAGGAGCGCGCCACCAAGGCCATGCAGGACCGCATCGCCCAGCTCGAGGGCGAGGTGGCCAAGGCGAAGGACGCGGCCAGCGTGCTGGGCGGCAAGCTCGACGCGATGGAGAGCGAGAAGAAGGACCTGGGCAAGCAGATCGAGGAGATGGAAGCGAAGGTCACCGACGCGGTCGACGCGCGGATGAAGGTGGAGGGGCAGCTCTCCGAGATGCTGCGCCGGTCGGGCGACCGGGACAGCTTCGAGAAGCAGCAGGCGATGCTGAAGGCGGACCGGGACGCTCGCGCCAAGGAGGCGGCCGACGCGGCCGAGCGGGCGGCGGCGCTGGAGGCGCAGCTGGCGAAGATCCGCGGCACCTACGACGACATCGTCCGCGAGCGCGACGAGCTGAAGGCGCGGGTCGAGTCGCTGGAGGCCGACGCGCGGATGGCGCAGACCAGCTCCGAGCTGGGGTCCGACTGGGAGGCCCGCTACAAGTCCGCGTCGGAGGAGCTGGGGGATCTGCGCAAGCAGGCCGCCAAGACGACGGCGGAGCTGACCCAGGCCCGGGAACAGGCGGCGAAGAGCGGCGGCGCGGGAGGGGTCGACGAATCGCAGGTCCGGCTGGTCGAGTCTCGCGCGCAGCTGCACGGCTCGTTGGTGCTGCAGATGCTGGACGGGGTGAACAACTCCGTCTCGCTCTTGCGGCGCAACTCGGAGCTCTTGCGCGGCTACGTCGAGGACTGCGGGCTTTTGGCGAACGCGGTGCGCAAGGTCGACTACACCCGGCTCGAGCCCCAGCAGCAGCAGATGCTGGTCGAGCTGATCGACCAGACCCAACCCGACGTGATCGTCAAGAACATGCAGGGCATCTCCGAGGAGAACGCGGAGAGCATCGTCAAGGCGAAGAAGCTCATCCTCGACTATTCCGACGCCTTCAAGAAGGAGGAGGTCCGCGGCATCGAGATGGACGCCGCCTTCGCCAAGGCGCAGGGGCTCTTCCACGCAGTGGACCCGCAGTCCGACGTGCCGGTGAAGATCGAGGCGGTGCTGCCGCCGGTCGAAGCGGACAAGGACGAGGCAGTCCTCTGGGCCTTCGCTCTGCTGCGCGAGGCGAAGGAGCACCCCGAGGAAGGCAAGAGCCCCGCGATCAAGATCGATACCGACGGCCTCACCATCACAGCCACGGTGAGCGGGGTCGACGGGAAGCTGAAGGAGCGCTACCGCGAGCCGGCCGATCCGCAGGCGCGCCTGGTGCGGGGATTCGCGGTGGACCGGTGCGGCGGGAAGATCGACTTCAGGGACGATACCGCCGGGCACACGATGGTGCTGACGCTCAAGGCGAAGATGTAGCGTCGCTCCGCTTCAAGATCAGGGCCGGGCAGCGCGGGATCCGCTGCCCGGCCCCGGCACTGCCCCTCCCCCTCGAACTATTGGGAGATCTGGACCTTCACGTTCTGCGTGGGAATCTTCGAGCAGCTCCCGCTGGGGCGCACCTTGGAGAGGTTCGGGAAGGCCTGGTCCACCACGCAGGAGTCGATCGGCGCCGGATTCGCCCCCGCCACCACGGTGCAGGCGGCGCCCGCGCGCACGCCGTGGTTGCTGCCCGCCGAGACGGTCAGCATGCATCCGCCCGCCTTCTGGATCTCCAGCACCTCGGCGCTGATGAAGTTGGCCGGCTGCCAGATGGTCTGCAGCGCGTACTTGGCCTGCACTCCCGGCTCGGGCGCGGAGACCTGGATGAAGTAGTCGCCGGGAGCGTCGACGTCCTTGGTCACCGAGGTGCCTGTGATGCGGTCGCCCTCGTCGTCCGCATTCTTCTTGAACAGGGCCTGCACCTTGGAGCCGCGGGTGGGCTGCAGCACCTTGAAGACGATCGTGAGCCGCCCCTTCTCCTTCAAGCTGGCCTTGTAGAAGTGATTCGCCTTGGCCTTGTTGAAATCGACGTCGGAGGTCTTCGAGTCCTGCGGCAGCTTCAGCTCCTCGGCGCCGGCGATCTCGCACGCGGGGCCGCCGTTCTCGCAGATGTCGCCCTGCACGAAGGTGCTGGTCAGCTCGTACTTGCCCGCGTCTCCCGGCTCGTTGGCGTACACCTTCACGTAGTAGTCGCCGCCAGTCAGCTTGTCCTTCTTCAGGCCAACCGTGGGATCGATCTTCTCCGGCGCCCCCGACGGCGGGATCAGCTCCGCGGTCAGGTTCGCGTCGCCCGGGTTGAACTTGAGGCTGAGGCCCCCCGCCGCGATGGACACCTTCCAGAACTGCGTCCGCTTCATCCTCGAGTAGTCCACCACGTCCGAGACGGTGCCGGTCGGCGACAGGTCGCGCGCTCCCGCCTGCGTCTTGTAGGGCCCGTTGGCCAGCTCGGGATCCTGCGGCTTGAACACAGTCATCACGGCTACGCGCGTCTTGACCGCGTCCTTCCACGGCTCCGAGACCACCACGAAGTACGTGCCGGGCGTGATGTCGGTCGCTTCCATCTTCTTGCCCGGCTCTCCCTTGGCGATGGGCTCGTTGCCGCCGCCGTCCGTGTACAGGCTGATGGTGATGGGCACCGACGTGTTCACCGGCTTGGCGGTGGCGATGAGGCCTCCGTTCGCGGGCACCTCGTAGCGGAGGCCGCCGGCGTAGAACTCGCCCTCGTCCGAAAGCTGCACGTCCATCTTCTTGCCCAGCTGGCCCTCCTGCGACTGCTGGCGGAAGTGGTACTCGGGGGCGGTGCCGATGAGAGGGACGCGGGCGTGGCAGCCGCAGAGTCCGGCGAGGGCGAGCGCGGTCAATGCTCGGTAGACGATCTTCATCGGCGAAGTCCTTTCCGGTTGGCTAATCCAGGCCGTATTTCTGCGGGTTGTTGCTGATGATGGCGGCCGCGAGGATCTGTGGGACGTACTCCAGCGTCTCCTCGGGCAGCTTCTTCAGTCGGTAGAGGTGCCAGAAGTCGCGCTTCTCCTTGCGGAAGCCGCCCGGCTCCTCGGCAAGGCGGTGCAGCACGCGGCGCATGCCGTTCTCGCCCTTGTTGTAGCTGGCGATGGCGAGCATGAACGAGTCGCTGCCGAAGTCCGACAACAGATTGGCGAGGTACTTGGCGGCGGCGCGGGTCGACTTCACCACGTCGGTGCGCTCGTCCACCTTGGAGTCGACCCGCAGGCCCATCTCGCGGGCGCGGAAATCCATGAACTGCCACATCCCCCGGGCGTGCGCGGGGCTCTCCGCATACGGGTCGAACTGGGACTCGACCCAGGCCACGTATCCCATCTCCTCGGGCAGGCCCAGAGCGGAGAATTCCTTCACGATGATCGGCCAGTACTGCTTCTTGCGCTTG
The DNA here is from genome assembly GCA_035261845.1 of Myxococcales bacterium. Lineage (GTDB taxonomy): Bacteria > Myxococcota > Myxococcia > Myxococcales > 40CM-4-68-19 > VBKO01. The sequence goes on from DATFTN010000076.1 coordinate 11,083, forward strand.
TAGACGACCGTCCGGGTGTTGCTCCGCTGCATCGTCTGCTGGATGTGGAACTTGAGCCGCTCCTTGAAGATGGGCGGCACCACGTAGGTGTCGGCGTCGAACTTGCGCAGGATGCGCCGGATCTCCCGGTCCAACTCGTCGCCGCCGGCGGCCATCTCCGCGGCGCGCGACTTGTCCTTCTGCTCCATCTCGCCGATGGCCGCCTGCGCCTTGCCGGTGAGCATCTGCAGCCGCTCCTCCAACCCTTGCAGGCGCTCCGGATCCGTCTCGAGCTGCATCTGCAGCTGGATCCTCTGGATCTCCTTGTCGGCGCTCTCCTTCTTGCGGGTGATTGCCTCGATCTGCTGGTTCTGCTGCCAGATCACCACGCCCATCACGCCGAAGCCGACGAACGCGGCGGCCAGCACCCCGCCGACGATCTTCTTCCAGTGCTTGCCGGCCTTGCGCTCGGTGGTCGCCTCCACCTGCTTGAGCGTGTCGGCCATGATGAACATGGTCTGGCCGCTCGACTCCGCGCCGCTCATCGCCCGCGCCATGGCGATCTTCTGCTGCGCCTCGGCCGCCAGCGCCGAGGCATCCTTGTCGGGGACCGCCGGCCGCGCGGCCATCTGCGGAGGCGCCATGGGCGGCTGCAGGCGCGGGGCCGGCGCCGCCATCGAGGCAGCGAAGGCCTGGGGCGCCGCCATCCCCCCGTTCGAGTACGCCCGCACCGCCGCCATCGAGTCGTCGATGTCGAAGCGCACCTCCGGCCCGCCCTGGGCGCCGAAGCGCAGCTTGTCGCCGGAGCGGAGCCGGTGCTGCTTGATCATCTTGCCGTTGAGCAGCGTGCCGTTCGAGGAGCCCACGTCCACGATCACGTAGTGACCGTCCGAGAAGCGGATCTCGGCGTGGTACGCGGAGACGCGCGTGTCGACCTGCGGGTCGAATCGGACGTCGCAGGCGGCCCCGCGGCCGATCCGGATCACCGCCTTTGGCGACATCGACGATGTGCCCTGGAGGCTTCCGGAGAGATGGGTCAGCCGCACCATGCGTTTTCGCTACGTGCCGCTCTTCTGGGTGATCTCGGTCGTGTCGAGCGGCTCCTGGTAGTACTCCGCGGTGTGCTCCCGCGCCTTGACCTTGCCCAGCGACTCTTCCAGCGCCGCCGAGACCTGCTCACACGAGGGACCGGGTACGCAGAGCACCTTGATGGACACCTCCCCGTTGGGAAGGATGGTGATCTCCATCTTCTGCTTCTCCGCCATCAGGGCCTCACCACTTGGAGACGCCGAGTTGGATGGTGCCGTCCGCCTGGACCTGCTCCTCGTCCATGGTGAAGCCCTGCGCGGCCACTTCCTTCTTCACCTTGTGGTACGCGTACCGCTGGACGATGCGCTGGGTGATCTTCTCCTGCGTCTCGTTCGTCTCTTCCTCGATGCCCCACCAGTCGGCGACCAGCTTGTAGGTGCCTTCCTCGG
>DATFTN010000077.1:0-2087 GCA_035261845.1 Myxococcales bacterium
GAGGCGTGGTGGGCGGCACGTTCGGCGGGACCGGGACGGTGAAGCGCATCGAGGCGGAGAACACCGTCATCAAGATGCAGAAGATGAGCGGGCCCGAGATCCAATACACCACCCAGGCCCTGGAGAAGGAGGTCCAGGGGACCATGGTGGTGAAATGCCTGATCGGAATCGACGGATCTGTGCGCAACTGCCGCGTCCTGCAGGGACTTCCCTTCATGGATCGCGCTGCCGTCGAGGCGCTGCAGCAGCAGAGGTACAAGCCGTACTTGATGGGCGGCCAGCCCGTCGAGGTCGATCTGACCTTCCGCATCCGGCTGGAGCTGCCTCAGTAGATCACCGCTGCCGCTTCCGACGGCCCTCCCGCCGGTCGTGGCGCCGAGGACTGCCATGGAACGACACAGCGACCGGTTCGCCTCCCTCCGTGCCCGCGCGTGGCTTGCCGCCGTCCTCTTCCTCGCCGGCTGCGCCGGGGCTGGCGCGCAGCGAGCGGGCGCCGGTGCCGTCGCCGCCGGCAAGTTCACGCCCGCCGGCGCGCAGGCCGCCAACTACGGCCCCGATCCGCAGCGGACCTGCCCGGCCACCTCCATCGGACGCTACATCGCAAGCGACAGCGCCGATGAGGCCAAGAAGATCCAGAAACCCGCCCCCCAGGCGGACGGGCGCCTCTGCGCCGTCGCCGAGTCGTTGCTCGGGTGGGACGAGCAGCAGAACCCGCCCGAGAGCCTGTTGTCGTTCCTCGCCTTCCACTTCGGCATCCCGTCGGGGATCCCCCGGGTGGTGCTCGCCACCATCGACAGCGAGGACCCGAAGGACCTCGGCGCGCGCCTGAACGAGGCGGTGATGCAGTACGTCCGGAGCACGGCTGGCCAGGTGCGATACGGCTGGGCGACCGCGCGCGGCGCGAGGGGCGGCACCAAAGTGTCGCTGGCGATGCAGGATCCTCCGCTCGAGCTGGAGCCGCTCCCGCGCAAGCTGGACCCCAAGGCGGAGGCCACGCTGAGCGGCCGCCTGCTGGGCCCGCTGCAGAACCCCAAGGTGCTGATCAGCGATCCCCGCGGCAAGCTGCAGCAGCCGGAGTCGAAGCCCGGCAAGGAGTTCAGCGTCCCGGTCAGCTGCGGCGGGCGCAAGGGCCGCATCGCGGTGGAGATCCGCGGCGAGGAGCAGGGGCAGCCGCGGATCGCAGCGAACTTCCCGGTCTTCTGCGGGATCGACCCGCCCACGAGCGCGCAGCTGCCCACGCCCGGTGGCGAGGTAGCGCAGCAGGAGCGCACCATCTTCGAGCAGATCAACGCCGAACGGACCGAGGCGGAACTCCCGCCGCTGAAGTGGGACGACAAGGTCGCCCAGGTGGCCCGCTCCGTCTCCGAGAACGAGGCGAAGGGCGGCGGCGGCGGGTCGGCGACCGCCGACCTCGCCCAGCGGCTGAAGGCGGCGGGGATCGCCTCGCCCGTCGTGCTGGTGAACCCCGGAGCGGCGCGCACGGCCGAGGACGTGCAACGGCTCTTCTCCTTGAGCCCCATCTATCGCGCCAACTACATGAGCACGGATGCCACCAGCGCGGGCACCGGCGTCGCGAACGGCAAGGATCCCCAGGGCGGGAACGTCGCCTTCGTCACCGAGCTGTTCGTGCGCGAGCTCGGCCAGGTGGACGTCGCGACGGTGGCTCCCAAGCTGCGAGAGACGATCAACAAGAAGCGCGCCTCGGCGGGGATGCCGGCGTCCAAGGACGACCCCGTCCTGGACAAGGTGGCGCAGGAGTACGCGCAGGCGCTGGCCGCCGCGAACGGCAACATCAGCGACGCCAAGCACAGCCAGATCGTCAGCCCGCTCTACAAGACGTTCCGGACGGTCGACTTCCTCTCCGGCGCCAAGGCCGATCCGGCGGAGTTCGCCGACGAGAAGACGGTGATCACCAGCAAGGAGAAGGCGATGGGCATCGGCGTGGGGCAGGGAAACCACCCGGTGCTGGGCAAGAACGCCACCTACGTGGTGCTGCTGTTCGGCACCCGGAAATAGACGGCGCGCCATGCCCTACCGCCACCTCGTCGAGGTGCGGCCCGAGGACATCGACGAGCTGGGCCACGCCG
>DATFTN010000078.1:0-1587 GCA_035261845.1 Myxococcales bacterium
GGGCGTGGTCTCGCGCGAGGTGTGGGCGCTGGGGCTGGGTGCGAAGAAGCCCATCGTCCGCCAGGTGAACGATCTCTTCCGCAAGAAGACGCAGGCCGCGCGCGGTCAGCCGATCGACATGGACGGCACCAGCGCGCGCGCGTTCGTCGGGCTGCTCGTCCTCGCGGACGCGATCAACCGTGCGGGCTCCACCGAGGCGGAGAAGATCCGCGGCGCGCTCGAGTCGACCGACCTGCCGGGCGACTCCCTCATCATGCCCTGGCGCGGGGTGAAGTTCGACCCGAAGACGCACCAGAACACGCTCGGGAGCGGCATCCTGGTGCAGATCCAGGACGGCAAGTACGTGGTCGTCTATCCGTTCGACCTCGCCGCCGCCGAGGTGCGCTGGCCGCTTCCGGCCTGGGGGAAGTAGCGCTCCGTGAACGCCGCGCTGATCGCGCAGGCGCTCGTCTCCGGTCTCTTGATCGGATTCGTCTTCGCGCTGATCGCCGCCGGGCTCACGCTCATCTTCGGCGTGATGGAGATCGTGAACTTCGCCCACGGCGAGTTCCTCATGCTGTCCATGTACCTGTCGTACTTCCTGCATGCGGGGCTGGGATGGGATCCGATCGCGGCGCTGCCCGTCAACGCGGTCGCGCTCTTCGCGCTCGGGGTGCTCGTTTACTACGGGCTCATCCGCCGCGTCCTGCGCGCGCCCATGCTCGCGCAGGTGTTCGCCACCTTCGGGCTCGGCGTCTTCCTGCAGAACGCGGCGCAATTCCTCTGGCGACCTGATTTCCGTACGCTCGGCGACACCTGGGTGACTGGCCGGATCTCGCTCGCGGGCGTGTACTTCAGCGGTCCGCAGCTCGCCGCGGCGGCCGGCGCGGTGCTCACCACCGGGGGCTTGTGGTGGTTGCTCTCGCGAACCGAGATCGGGCGCGCGCTCCTCGCCACTGCCGAAGACCGGCAGGCGGCTTCGCTGATGGGCATCAATCCGGACCGGATGTTCGCCCTCGCCTGGGGGCTGGGCGCCGCCTGCGTGGGCGTCGCCGGGGCCTTGCTCTCCACCTTCTATTACGTGTTCCCGCAAGTCGGCGGCGTGTTCGGGCTCATCGCCTTCGTGGCGGTCGCGCTGGGAGGCTTCGGGTCCGTAGTCGGCGCGTTCGCCGGAGGAGTGCTCATCGGCGTGGTCGAATCGCTGGCCGGCGTGTTCGTCGCCCCGGCGGTGAAGAACCTGTTCGTCTTTGCCATCTACCTCGTGGTCGTGCTGCTCCGCCCGCGCGGCCTTGTGGGCAAGATGTGAAGATCGGGATCGCCGCCGCCGCGGTCGTCGCGGTGCTCCTCTACCCACTCGTCTTTCGCGGACCCTATCCGCAGCACCTGATGATCCTGGTGCTGCTCAATGCGTTGCTGGGCACCGCCTGGAACATCCTCGGCGGCTTCGCTGGGCAGATCTCCCTGGGGCAGGCCACGTTCTTCGGCGCCGGCGCCTATACCTCCACGCTCCTCTTCCAGCACGCCGGACTGTCGCCGTGGCTCGGCCTCCTCGCGGGCGCGGCGGTGGCCGTCCTCCTGGCCCTCGCGATCGGGTACCCGTGCTTCCGC
>DATFTN010000079.1:0-2717 GCA_035261845.1 Myxococcales bacterium
GGTTTCGAAGGCGCCGGCGGCACCGCCTCGAGGTCGGAGTCCGCGTCCGCATCGGCGTCCGCGTCGTCGTCCTGCGCCTGCTGCTCGTGCCGCTGCACGATCGCGCGCACCTTCTCGGAGATCCGGGTGCTGCCGCCGCCCTCGGCGAAGTGGTCGACGATCGCGTGGGCGCCCGAGCGCACCGTGCCGGATACACTGAAGGCGAGGAGCAGCTCGAGGAACGAGATCATGGCTACGAGCTCGCGGCGGCGGGGTCGGTGCCGGCGCGCAGCGCGCGAATCAGGACCAGGAGGATGGCTGCGGCGAAGACGAACGCGCCCAGCCCGAGCGGAAGGCGCGCGGCCTCGAGCACCGGGGCCGCCGCCGAAACGACGTGCCGCCCCACCGTCCACATCTCCAGGAACCCGTTGACGTGCGCCGTCGGGGCGGCGGACAGGGCCCAGCCCAGGATGGCGAAGATGCCGACCGCGGCCGCGGGGATGGCGGCCAGCACGGTGTGCCGGCGCTGCGCGAGCGCGTGCTCGCGGTGCTCCACCGCTTGCAGCACGCCTGAGGTGAACTCGGGCGGGAGCACGGGGTCCTGCAGCGTGGCGAGGCGGTGTACCAGCGCGCCGTACATGGACAGCTCGGCGCCGCACTCCGCGCAGGAATCGGCGTGCTCGCGCGCGGCCATGCCCTCGGGTCCGCGCAGCGTGCCGTCGGCCAGGCCCTGGATCTGCTCCTCGCTGAGGTGGACGAAGGCGCTCATGGCAGGTGCTCCGCGAGCTTCGACTTCAGCTCCTTGCGGGCGCGGTGCAGCCAGGTCATGACGGTGCCCATCGGGACGTTCAGCGCCATGGCGATCTCAGCATAGCTCTTGTGCTGCACGTGGAAGAGGGCGATCACCTCGCGGTAGCGGGGAGGCAGGGAGGCGATGGCCAGATCGAGGTCGCGCTGCGCCTCGCTCTCCTGGACGGCCTGCTCGCCGCCGACGGCGAACTGGTCGGCAGGCTCGGGCGCCGCGCCGGGCTCCGGGTCCTCGCCGCGCGCCTCGGAGACCAGCGCCAGCGTCGGGCGCCGGCGCCGCAGCAGGTCGATGCAGTGGTTGCGGGCGATGCGCAGCACCCAGGCGCCGAACGGCTGGCGCGCGTCGAAGTCGCGGATGCCGGTGTAGGCGCGGACGAACGCCTCCTGGGCGGCGTCGCGGGCCTCGTCGGTGGACCCGACCAGCCGGTAGCACAGGCCGAAAACCGAGGTCTTGTGCTTCTCGACCAGGCGCGAAAAGGAGACCTTGTCGCCGGCCGCGGCCGAGCGCGCCCAGTCCACCTCTTCGGGGGGGCAACCTGGACGCGCCGTCTCGTGCGGTCGGGTCAAGGGAAAGGGGAGCGCGAGGGCTGTGTCCACGTCGAGGACCACGCAGGGAGGTCGCTACTATTTCACGTCAGCGGGAAAGAAGCCCCAGGCGCCGCTCGGCGAGGAGGGTAGCGAGCCCCACCACCAGGGGCAGGAAGGTCGCACCCGCACCTACCAGGAGGAACCGGAGGAACGGGATCTTTCCCTTGCTTCCGGCCAGTTCCAGCACGATCAGGTTCGCCACCGACGCGACCGGGGTGAGGTTCCCCGCCAGCGTGCTGACCAGAGCCAGCGAGAGCCAGGCGAGGTGCGGGTCGGCCATGTTCGGGACCCAATGCCCCGCCAGCAGCACGAAAGGAACGTTGCTCACCAGCTGGCAGGCGGCCACGGTGAAGGCGCCGAAACGGAACGTCTGGTGCACCGCGTCAACCCCGAACGCCGGCTGGAGCCAGCCGTAGAGTCGCTCGGCAATCCCGGCCTGGGCGACGCCGTGGGTGACGACGAAGAGCGCGGCGAAGAAGAGCAGCAGGGTGCCGTCGACTTGCGCGAAGATCTCGCGCGGATCGCCGCGGGTCAGGATGAGCAGCAATGCGGCGCCGACCATCGCCGTCCAGGCCAGGTTGTAGCCGGCGAGGAAGCCCGCCACGACGAAGATCAGGGCCAGGACGCAGAGCGCCGCGTGGCCGCGCCGGAGCGGCGGCTCGGGAAGGTGCGGGTCCAGCCGGGGCGCTTGGGCAAGCTCGCGCCGGAAGGCGATCCGCAGGACCAGGTACACGCAGCCCATCGAGAGGAGGGCGGGCAGGATGAGCGCCTTCGCGAAGTGCGCGTATCCGATCCCGCTCAGGGTCCCGACGAGCATGTTCTGCGGATTGCCGGTGAGCGTCGCGACGCTGCCGGCGTTGGAGGCGAAGGCGAGCGCGAGCACGTAGGGCAGCGGCGGAAGGCGCGCTTCTTCCACCAGCGCCAGCACCACCGGCGTGCACATCAGGCACACCGTGTCGTTGACCAGCAGCGCGGAGAGACCGCCCGCCACGGCGACGATGGCGAGGAGCAGCGTGCGGGGCCCGCGGGCGCGCTGGAGCGCTGCCCAGCTCACCCAGCGGAAGATCCCCGCCCGCGCCAGGAGCGAGCTCAGGATCATCATCCCGAGCAGCAGCACGAGGGTGTCCCAGCTGATCGCCTCGCGGTAGACCTGCTCGGGCGTCAGGACGCCGGCGGCGACCATCGCCACCGCGCCGGCCACTGCCCCGCCCGGGCGGTCCAGCTTGAGGAACGGCAGCTCCGTCCCGGCGAGGAACAGGTAGGTCGCGAGGAAGATGATCAGCGCGGCGATCAAGTCGGCGAGCCTGCTAGACTTGTAGCATGCTGCCTGTCTACCCCGACCT
>DATFTN010000080.1:0-19131 GCA_035261845.1 Myxococcales bacterium
CCTCGATGATGATCAGCTCGCCCATGCCCGGCGAGATGGAGCGCACAGGAATCGATAGCGCGCCTCCCAGGCCGGCGAGCCAGGCGCCGAGCATGAATACCCCCGTGAAGAGCCGCGAGGAGCGGACGCCGAGCGCGCGCGCCATCTCGCGGTCGGCGGCGGTGGCGCGCACCAGGAGGCCCCAGCGGGTCTTCTCCAGGAACAGCCAGAGGCCCACCGCCACCAGGCCGCCGGCGCCCAGGATGAACAGGTGATACGTGGGCAGCACCGACCCGAACACCAGGACCGCTCCCGACAACGACCGCGGGGTGGGTGGCGATTGGTACACCGGCCCGAAGACCAGCTTCACCAGATCGTCGAGGATGAGCACGAAGGCGAAGGTGAGCAGCAGCTGGAACGCAACGTCGGCGCGGTAGACCCGGCGGAGGAAGAACACCTCCATCGCCCAGCCGATCAGCGCGACCAGCACCGGGCCGACCAGCAGCGCGATCCAGAAGTTCCCCCCGCAGGCGCGGAAGACCGCGTAGGTGAGGTAGGCGCCGATCATGTAGAGCGCGCCGTGCGCGAAGTTCAGCACGCGCAGCACGCCGAAGATGAGCGAGAGCCCGGCGGCGACCAGCCACAGGTACATGGCCTCGGTCAGCCCGACCAGACCCTGGAAGAGCAGCACGCGTCCCATGCAGCGTCAGCGCGTTTTCAGGCCTCGACGGGTGGGAAGGGGGGCTTGCGGTAGTACTCGTCCGCCGGCGCAACGCGCAGGTCGCCCAGCACCGGCATGGGGAACTTCGGGTCGTGCTTGATGCGGCCCCAGGGCACCGCGTAGACGGCCTGGTGGTCCTCCTTGCGGATGGTGCACGGGCCGGCCGGGCGGTCCACCTGCAGCCCCTCCAGCGCGGCGATCACCGGGTCGATGTCGAGCGTCTTCGCCTTCTCCACCGCCTTCTTGATCGCGTAGAGCGCCGCGTAGGAGGTCTCGGAGACGTAGCTCGGATAGCTCTCCCAGCGCTTGCGGAACGTCTCCACGAACTTCTTGTTCTGGGGCGTGTCCGGATAGCCGAAGTAGTAGCGGCCCGAGGCCCAGACGCCGTCCGGGTAGTCCGCCCCCAGGCCCTGCAGCACGTCCATCGCCGAGCCCATGGCGATCATGAACGCCTTGGTCTGATCGAAGACCTTGAACAGCTTGGCCTGCTTCACCATGGTGACGGCTTCGCCGCCCCACTCGGTGGAGAAGATGGCCTCGGGCTTCTCGCCCATCACTTTGCTGATGTGGCTGGAGAAGTCGACGGTCCCGAACTTGGCGAAGCTCTCGCCCACGAACTGCACCTCGGGCTTCAGCCTCTTCAGCGTGGCGCGGAACATCTTCCAGGAGGTGTGCCCGTACTCGTAGTCCGGCGAGATCGTCGCCCACTTCGTCACCGGCAGGTCCTTGGCGATGAACGCCGAGGCGATGCCGTCCTGGTACACGGGCACCGAGATGCGGAAGCACTGCTTGAGGTGCTTGCGGTAGACCAGGTCCTCGTTGAACTTCTCGGTGGCTCCGTGGGTGACGATCAGGATCCGGTTGAGGGTGGGCATGATCTCGCCCACCGCCAGGGCCACCGCGGAGGAGTCGATGCCGATGAGGAAGTCGGCGCCCCAGTCGTCGACGAAGTAGCGCGCGTTCTTCACGCCCACGTCGACCTTCAGCTCCTCGTCGCGGAAGTTCAGCTCGATCGGGCTTCCGCCGATGCCGCCGGCCGCGTTGATCTCCTCCATGGCGAGCAGCGCGCCCTTTTTCATGAACTCTCCGTACCCGCCCAGCGGGCCGGAGAGGATGGTCTGGCAGCCCACCTTGATGGGCTTCTTCAATTTCAGATCAGGGGTGGCGGCGAAGCCGCGCGGCGCTGCGAGCGCGGCCAGGCCGGCGGCCCCGGTCTTGAGGAACGTGCGGCGGGTGCTGCGGCGCGAAGCCATGGCGTGCCTCCTCTCGAACGATTGCCATTACGTCCTGACTCGAACACGGCGCCGCCCTGTCGGCGGCGGCTGGCTACTTGGTGGCGACCGTTCTGGCGCGCGGCTTGATCTCCTTGCCGCCGTGCCAGATGGAGACGAGAGTCTGGGTGTTGCCGATGTCATCCAGGGGATTGGCGTCCAGGACGAGGAAGTCGGCCTTCTTCCCTGGCTCGAGCGTGCCCCGGTCCTTGAGACCCAGCATGCCCGCGCTCCCCTTGCCGGCCGCGGTGAGCGCTTGCATGGGCGTGAGCCCCGCGCGCACCATCAGCTCCAGCTCGCGGTGCTCGGCCCATCCCGGCACGCGCACGGGCTGGGCTCCCGAATCGGTGCCGAAGGCGATGTGCACTCCGGCGTCCTGCAGCGCCTTGACGTTCTTCATCCCGTTGGCGAGCGCGGCCTTGATCTTGGGCGTGTTCGCGTCGTTGGCGACCTTGTTCTTGTACTCCTGGCCCTGCCACGCCTGGAGCACGTCCACCGGTACGGCCTGGGCCAGCATCGGATCGCTGGTCACCGCCGGATCCTCGGCGAAGACGAACGCCGACTCGTCCACCGTGAAGGTGGGAACGTAGAAGGTGCCTTTCGCCTTCATCATCTTGATCAGCTCCGCGTCGACCGGCTGGTCGCGGATGCTGTGCGCGAGCGCGTCGACGCCCGCGGAGATCAGCGCCTTCGCGTCGGCCAGGTAGAAGACGTGCGCCGCCACCCGGATCTTGTTCTTGTGCGCCTCGTTGATCGCCGCCTGGAACACCTCCGGCTTCATCTTGGGGAACTTGCCGTAGATGTCGTCGACCCAGAGCTTGAGCATGTCGGGGTGGTGCGAGGCCGTCTCGCGCACGTCGGCCACGGCCTCCTCCGGCGTCTGCGGCCTGTAGACCTGGTCGGGCGCCACCGGGACCGGGGGTGCGGCGTCAGGTACGCCGATCCCGCGACCGGCAAGGAAGAGGGACGCCCCCGGAATGTCCTTCCCGCTCCGCTGCTCGTCGCGGATCTCGAAGCCGAGATCGCGGTTGAGACCCAGCGCCAGGATCGAGGTGACGCCGTACTGCTCGTACTGGGCGAGCTGCGGCAGGATGTTCTCCCGCGTGTAGGCGTCGGCGCTGTTCTTTCCGTTGGCCACCAGCCCCACGTGCCCGTGCGCGTTGATCATCCCGGGCATGATGGTGCGGCCGTGCACGTCGACGACGCGGGCGCCCTTCGGCACCTTGACCTTGCCCATCGTGCCCACGGCCGTGATGCGGTCGCCTTGCACGACGAGCACCGAGTTCTCGCGCGGCGCCTTGCCCGTCCCGTCGATCAGGCGTGCTCCCTCGAGCACCACCACCTGGTCCTTTTGTGCATGAGCCGTCCCCGCCGCCGCGCACAGCATCGCGAGCAGAACCTTCTTCATGGCAATCCCCCTGGGTCGGAGAGGGCGCATCCTAGCCCCAAGCCGAGGAGAAATGCGAACCCCCCCAGAGTGGCCGCATCGTCTGGCGGACAGAGCGCCGTGGAGATAGCATCCCCGGCGCTTCAAGTCTCACAACCGGGGAGGCTGCCATGGCAGACCAGATCCGCCGAGTGGACTACTACTACGTCGAAGTTCCGGACAAGCCGGGCGAGGGCGTGCGCGTGCTCGGGGCGCTCAAGGAGGCGGGCGTCAACCTGCTCTCCTTCACCGCGTTCCCCTCCGGCAAGGGAAAGGCGCAGATCGACGTCGTTCCGACCGATTCCGAGGCGCTCGCCCGGGCGGCCAAGAACGCCGGGCTGACGCTCTCCGCGCGCAAGCAGGCGTTCTTCATCGAGGGATCGGACCGCGCCGGGGCCGCCGCGGAGGTGCTGCGGAAGCTGTCCAGCGCCGGCATCAACGTGCGCGCCGCGAACGGGGCCGCCGGGCAAGGCGGCTTCGGGATGATCGTCTGGGTCGCCCAGGGCGATCTCGCCAACGCCGCCAAAGCGCTCGGGGTGTAGCCGGGGAGACCAGGCATGGCCATGAAGGTCGGGTTCATCGGCCTGGGCAAGATGGGCCGGCCGATGACGGAGCGCCTGCTCGGCGCCGGGTTCGAGGTGCACGTCTTCAACCGCTCGCGCGCGCCCGTCGAGGAGCTCGCCGCCAAGGGAGCGGTCCCGGCCTCCTCGGCCGCCGACGTGGCAGAGCGCGCGGAGATAGTGCTCACCGCGCTGCCGACCCCGGAGGCGGTGGAGCAGGTCTTCCGCGAGATGATGCAGCGGGCGCACCCCGGCCAGATCTACGCCGATCACTCGACGGTGAGCGTGGGGCAAAGCGGGCGCTGCGCCGCCCAAGCCCGCGAGCGAGGCGCCGACTTCCTCGACGCGCCCGTCTCGGGCGGTCCGGCGGGCGCGCAGGCAGGCACGCTGACCGTCATGGTGGGCGGCGATCAAGCCGCGTTCGACCGCGCGCTCCCCGTCTTCCGCACCTTCGGCAAGAACATCAAGCTGTGCGGTCCGGCCGGCGCGGGGCAGGTCGTGAAGCTCATCAACCAGCTGCTGGTCGGCGTCCACACCGCTGCGGTCGCCGAGGCGGCCGTATTCGGCGCGAAGCTCGGCGCCGACCCGCGCGTCGTGCTGGAGGTGATCGGCACCTCCTTCGGCGGCTCCACCATGATGACGCGGAACCTGCCGCGCTTCATCTCGCGCGACTTCGGCCCGGCCACCAGCATCACGCTGCTCCTCAAGGACCTGGGGCTGATCCACGACGAGGCGAAGGCGGCGAACGTGCCGCTCTTCCTCGGCGCGGTGGCCGAGCAGCGCTTTCTGGAGGCGCGCGCCCGCGGAATGGGCGAGAACGACATGGCCTCGCTGGTCCGCCTCTGGGAGGAGGCGGCCGGCGTCACGGTGGACAAGCCCCGGAGCTGAGGATGCCGCGCTTCGCCGCCAACTTGACCATGCTCTGGCAGGAGCTGCCGGTCCTGGATCGGTTCCGGGCTGCGGCCAAGGCGGGGTTCCGGCGAGTGGAGATCCTGTTCGTCCACGAGCTGGATCCGGCGGCCGTCGAAAGTGCGCTCCGCGAGCTGCGCCTCGAGCTGGTGCTCTTCGACCCGCGGCCGGGCGACTGGGGGAAGGGAGAGCGCGGTCTTCTCTCCCTGCCCGGCCGCGAGTCGGAATTCCTGGAGACCGTGCGCAACGCGATCGCCGCGGCGCAGCGGTTCGGGACGCGCCGGCTGAACGCGCTCGCCGGCATCCCTCCGCCGGGCGTCTCGCGCGAGGAGGCCCGCCGGACCGCCGTCGCGAACCTGCGCGCCGCCGCGCCGCTGGTGGCGAAGGCCGGCCTCACCCTGCTCGTCGAGAACATCAACACCGTCGACATGCCCGGCTACTTCGCTTCGACACCGGACATGGCGGTCGACCTGGTCGACGCGGCGGACTCTCCGAACGTGCGCTTCCAGCTCGACCAGTACCACGCCGGCATGATGGGCGAGGATCCGCGCGCCGTGCTGCGCCGCCACTTCCCCCGGATCGGGCACGTGCAGATCGCCGACGTGCCGGGCCGCCACCAGCCGGGCACCGGCAAGCAGCCCATCCCCGCATTCCTCTCCGACCTCGACGAACTGGGCTATGGCGGCGCCGTCGGCTTGGAGTACCGCCCGCAGGGCACTACGGACGAAAGTCTCACCTGGCTCCCTCGCACCAGCCGCGGTTAGGACAGCAACCGTTTCACGCAGAGGGCGCCGAGGAAAGGGAGGACGCGGAGGATCTTGTTCAAAAGAGAAATTCTCCGCGCTCTCTCTTTTCTCCTCCGCGCCCTCTGCGTGAAATTTCTTGGTCCATCTCGCGGCGCTTTGACATCTCGCTCTGGCGGGCACAAGAATCGCGGCCCCGCTCGGAGGAATTGCCATGACGCTGCGCCGGAGCTTCATGAAATGGGGTCTGGGACTGGCAGCGGGAGCTGCGACCCGCTCGTTCGCCCAGGCCCCAGCCGCGAAGTATGCGCCGATGTTCCCGGTCGAGAAGGACGCGCAGCTCCGGCTGCTCCGGTGGAGCGGGTTCATCAAGGCGGACGAGGAGGCCTGGAACGCGAACACGAAGAAGTTCCAGGAGGCGACCGGCGCCGCCGTCAGCGTCGAGTACATCACCTGGGAGGACGTCCGGCCCAAGGCGGCGATGGCCGCGAACCTGGGGACCGGCCCGGACCTGGTGATGGGCTGGTACGACGATCCGCACATCTACCCGCAGCGCCTGGTGGACGTCTCCGACGTCGCCGAGGACCTGGGCAAGCGGCTCGGCTGGTACGACGTGGCCCGGTCCTACGGGTACAGCAAGCAGCTGAAGCACTGGATCGGAGTGCCCATCGGCGGAACGTGCCAGGCGCTCAATTATCGGATCAGCTGGATGAAGGAAGCGGGGTTCGACAAGTTCCCCGACAAGACCGACGGGCTGCTCAAGCTGGCGCGTGCGCTCAAGGAGAAGAACCACCCCATGGGGTTCGCGCTGGGGCACGCCGTCGGCGACGGGAACTGCTGGACGCACTGGTGGCTGTGGGCCCACGGCGGCAAGGCGGTGGAGGCGGACGACAAGACCATCGCCATCAACACGCAGGAGACCTGGACCGCGCTGGAGAACGCGCGCGAGCTCTACGCGCAGATGGCGCCGGGCGTAGCTTCCTGGCTCGACCCGAACAACAACCGCGCTTTCCTCGCCGGCGAGGTGTCGCTCACCAACAACGGCATCAGCATCTACGCCGCCGCCAAGAAGGACTTCCCGCAGATCGCCCAGGACATGGACCACGCCAACTTCCCGGTGGGGCCGGTGGGCAAGCCCACCGAGCTGGCGGTGTTCAGCCAGGCGTTCATCTTCAAGTACTCGCGTTTCCCCAACGCGGCCAAGGAATACCTGCGCTTCATGCTCTCGCCCGAGCAGGCGGAGCCCTGGGTGGAGGCGATGAACGGCTACGTCACCCCCGCGCTGCGCAAGTACCGCGATCTGCCGGTCTGGACGCGCGACCCGAAGGCGACGCCGTTCCGCGACGGCATCGCCCGCATGCTCCCCAACAGCTACGCGGGCAGCCCGGGCCAGCACGCCGCCGCCGCGCTGGCCGATTTCGTGGTGCTCGACATGTTCGCCGACGCCACCGTCAGCGGCCTCACGCCGAAAGACGCGGCCAAGAGGGCCGAGGGCCGCCTGCGGCGCATCTACCGCGGCTGATCGATGGCCGCCCGGCGGCTGGCCTTCGCGCTGGAACGCGGGAGCTGGTTCGGCCCCGCGCTGGTCGTGCCGGCCGCCGCGCTCCTCGGGCTCCTCCTGGCGTATCCGCTGGGGCTGGGCGTCTGGCTCGGCTTCCAGGACGCGAAGATCGGCGCGCCGGGCGCGTTCATCGGGCTGGAGAACTACCAATACCTGCTCGACGACCCCGTCTTCCGGCTGACCGCCATCAACACCGCGCTGTACACGGTCGTCACCGTGGCGCTGAAGCTGGCCCTGGGGCTGGGCCTGGCGCTGGTCCTGAACCAGCGCTTCGCCGGCGTGCGCTTCTGGCGCTCCGTGCTGCTCTTGCCCTACGTGGTGCCCACCGTGCTCTCGGCGTTCGCCTGGTGGTGGATCTTCGATCCGCAGTTCAGCTTCATCAGCTGGGCGCTGGTGAAGCTGGGCCTCATCGATCACAACATCGACTTCCTCGGCGACGCCTGGCTCGCCCGCGGTTCCTTGATGGTGGCGAACATCTGGCGCGGGACGCCTTTCTTCACCATCGGCTACCTGGCCGGGCTGCAATCGATCCCGACCGACGTCTACGAGGCGGCGCAGATCGACGGCGCCCGCGCGGTCCGCGTCTTCCGCGAGATCACCTGGCCGCTCTTGATGCCGCTCACGGTCATCCTCACCACTTTCTCGGCCATCTTCACCTTCACGGACTTCCAGCTGGTGTGGACCATCACCCGCGGCGGTCCCGCCAATGCGACGCACCTGTTCGTCACTCTCGCCTACCAACGCGCGATCGTGGGAGGCTCGATGAGCGAGGGCGCCGCCATCGCCGGGGTCACGCTACCGGCGCTGGGCCTCCTGGCCTTCGCCGCGCTGCGCGCCATCCGGGAGCGCGTATGAGGTCGCGCCTCCTCGGCACCTGGATCCCGCTCGCGTTCTTCGCGGTCTTCTTGCTGTTCCCGTTCTACTGGATGGTGCTCACCGCGGTGCGCCCGAATCAGGAGCTGGTCTCGACCGCGGCGAACCCGTTCCTGGTCCACCGGCCCACGCTCGATCACGTGCGTTATCTCCTGACCGGCACCGGCTTCCCGCGCTGGTTCTGGAACACGATGGGCATCGCGACCGGCGCGAGCCTGCTCAGCGTCTCCGCCAGCTGGCTCGCGGCGTACGGGATCGTGCGGGTGGGCTTCCCCGGCGCCGAGGGCGCGGGCCTCTTGATCTACCTCGGCTACCTGGTCCCGCCGGCGATCCTCTTCATTCCGCTCGCGGACATCCTGCTCAGGCTGGGCTGGTTCGACAGCCCCGCGGCGCTGGTGCCAGTCTACACCACTTTCCTCATTCCGTTCTGCACCTGGCTGCTGATGGGCTACTTGAAATCGATCCCCCGCGAGATCGAGGAAGCCGCGATGGTCGACGGCGCCGGCCGCCTGCGCGTCATGCTGGGGATCGTGCTGCCGCTCAGCGGGCCAGGGCTCATCTCGGCGTTCATCTTCGCCTTCACCTTGTCGTGGAACGAGTACCTCTATGCGCTGGTCTTCATGTCCGCCCCGGAGCACAAGACCGTGCCGGTGGGCCTGGCCACCGAGCTGGTCCGCGGCGACATCTACCAGTGGGGTCCGCTCATGGCCGGCGCGGTGCTGGGCTGCATCCCGGTGGTGGCGATCTACTTTCTCTTCGTCGACCGCTACGTCCAGGGCATGAGCGGAGCGCTGAAAGGATGAACATGGACCGCGAGTTCAGCATCGCCGAAGGCGGGCTCTCGTTTCCGTTGCCGAAGTGGAGGCGGATTGCGCAGACCTTCGAGGCACCGCGAGTCGGCTCGATCCCGGAGACGGTCGCGCGCGAGTTGCGCAAGCTGGAAGGGCGGGTGCGCCCGGGGATGTCGGTCGCGGTCGGCGTCGGGAGTCGCGGCGTGGCCCGCATCGCGGAGATCGTCCGCGCTGCCGTGACCGAGCTGAAGCGGCTGGGGGCGCGGCCGTTCATCGTTCCGGCGATGGGCTCTCATGGAGGCGCCACGCCGGAGGGGCAGCTCGAAGTGCTCGCCGGCTATGGGATCACGCCGGAGTCCATGGACGTCCCTTTCGAACCGGAGATGGAGACGGTGCTGCTCGGCACCACGCCGGCGGGGATGCCGCTCCATTGGAGCCGCGCGGCGCTGCGCGCCGACGCCGTGCTCCCCGTCAATCGCGTCAAGGCGCACACCGACTTCCACGGCGAAGTGGAGAGCGGCCTTTCGAAGATGCTCGCCAT
This sequence comes from Myxococcales bacterium, assembly GCA_035261845.1. Taxonomy (GTDB): domain Bacteria; phylum Myxococcota; class Myxococcia; order Myxococcales; family 40CM-4-68-19; genus VBKO01. The sequence continues at coordinate 9,376 of DATFTN010000080.1, forward strand.
CGGGTTCGGCAAGCAGAAAGGCGCCGCCACGGTGCACCGGCGCGGCTTCGACACTTTCCACGAGGTCGTCCCCGAGGCCGCGCGGCTGGTCTTCGAGAAGGTGAACGTCCTGGGCGGCATCGCGTCCGTCGAGAACGCGCTGGAGGACGTGGCGCATCTGGAAGTGGTCCCGGGCGACTGCATCCCGGCGCGCGAGCCCGAGCTGCTCCGGCTGAGCCGTTCGTTGATGCCGCGCATCCCGTTCGACCGGCTCGACGTGCTGGTGGTGGACTACCTGGGCAAGGACATCAGCGGCATGGGCATGGACCCGAACGTCACGGGCCGCTACGGCGTCAGGCACATCGTCGATCCGCGCAACCCGAAGAAGCTGGCCGTGCTGCGCCTCACCGAGCTGACCCACGGCAACGCCTGCGGGCTGGGCGTGGCCGATGTCACCACGCGCGCGGTAGTGGAGAACGTCGACTACCAGAAGTACTGGACGAACGTGGTCGCCTCCACCGAGCTCACCAACGGCAAGACGCCGATCTGGGTCCCGGACGACCGCTCCGCCATCGCGCTGGCCGTCGTCACCGCCCCCCGGACGGACCCTCTCGCTCCGCGCCTGGTCCGCATCGAGAGCACCCTGCACTTGCGCGAGATGTGGGTGGCCGAGGCGCTCTGGCAGAGCGACGGGCGCGGGCAGCCCTCGCTGCGCGCCCTGGGCGAGCCATGCGAGATGGCCTTCACCCCGGAGGGCCGGCTCGCCGATCTGCCGGCGCCGCGCGGCGCTCACGGCCGCGCCCCGTGGACGCCCGCCCGGGGTTGACGCCGGAAGCGCTTCCACGACCCGGGCATCCTAATTCGGCCGGGAGGAGGCCAGGTGGATGCCTGATCAACCTTCACGCTCGGTGGCGGTTCATGTTCGCAAACACGACCGCAACGCGGCCGCAACAGAGGCCGTACAGGCTCGGTGTTGCTTTCGCGGAGGAGCGCATGGACCGAATCGTCTTTCCGGGCCGGATCGCCGCAGCGATGTGCGCTTCGGCTACGCTCGCAGCCGGCGCCGCGCGCGCCGCGGTGACCATGCCGCTTCCGCACCGCGCGGACCTCGACGCCGTGGCGGACCGGGTCCATGCGTTCACAGTGCAGGTCCGCGCGAGCGCTTTCGTGGCGGAGCAGACGCAAGGGCCGTTGAAGGTGCACGAAGCCGTCGCAACGTCGTCGGGAGTCCTGATCGGAGACGGACTCGTCTTGACTGCGCTCAGCTCCGTGGCGCTGCGAGACGAGAACGGCGGGCTGCAGCCGGCGAACGAGATCGCGGTCCTCGTCGGCGACGTCGGCCCCATACCCGCGCGGCTCCTGGCAGGCAATACGGGCCTCGACGTCGCGATCCTCCTGCTCCCCGACCAGGCCCGAAGCCTCTCCGGAGCATCGATCGCCACCGAGGACCCGAACGCCGGCGATTCGATGGTCGCCCTCGGCGTCGACGGGGACTCGATCAAGGCCGTGGCAGTGCTCCTCGAGCGCGTCGCGCCCGGCGACGACGCCAGCGCGCGGCTCCATACCGAGCACGCCCTGCCGCCGCCCTTCTGGGGCGGTCCGCTGTTCGATGACCGCGGGCAACTGGTGGGGATGACCACGCGTCCCACCAGCGCCGAAGGAACCGCGGTGCCTGCCTCCGTCCTGCGGGCGCTCTTGCAGCGGTCGCTCCGCATGGGCGGGATCTGAGGCAGCAGCGCCCGAGGGACGCTGGCGGCCCGTCCGCGGTACAAGGCCACCGTCGGCCGTCCCGATGATCCGACGGTCGGAATGACATCCGAGAACGCCTGGAACGGGGGAAGATACCCCCAGACCTGACATGTACCAGCTGTACAGGGCCTCGGACCGGACCTCTCCCCCCGCGCCGGTGATTGCACAAGCGGGGCGCACGCGCGGCCTCAAACTGATCGTGCACCCGGCCCGCGATTTCAAACCGCGCGAGAAGGAGGCCGCCCCGTGTCACTCGGCCTTCTTCTCGACCCTGAACTCGCCCGTCTTCACGTCGTGGATGAGGCGGAAGCGGGTGCCGTCCGGCCCCTTGAAATCGACGTGGTGCTCGAAGACGGACGTCGCCTCCTGGATGAGGAACTTGAGATAGTCGCGGTTCCCTTCCTGGAACGACTTCAGAGCTGCGAGCCCGTCCGGGTCGCCGGTCAGCTTCATCCGCGGAAGTGTAGCATTCACTCGCGTTTGGTGAAGTTCACGGTCTTGACCCGAGCCCTCCGTGTCGTGCAGTATGCTCATTATGAGCATACTCGATCCGAGCATACCTCCCCTGAAGCCGGCTGAGCTCTTCGTGCTGGCCGTCCTTCGCACCGGGCCCTTGCACGGGTACGGGATCGTGCAGGACGTGGCGGCCCGCTCGCAGGGGAGGATCCGCATCCGCCCGGGCAACCTCTACCGGGTGCTCGACCGCATGATGGAGCGCGGCCTGATCGAGGTGGCCGGACACCGCGGCAGCGGGGAAGAGCGGCGCACGGAGTACCGCATCACTCCGCTGGGCCGGAGGGTGGCCCAGGCCGAGGCGCGCGTCCTGGCCGGCGCCATCGCCGAGCTGCTGGCCACCTGAGGAACCCCATGCTGCGACTCTTCCTGCGGGCCTATCCGAAGCAGCTTCGCGACCTTCACGGCGAGGAGATCCTGAGGCTCTGCCGCGACGTCTACGGCGCGGGCTTCTCGCTTCGAGCGGCGGGCGATCTCCTCTGGAACGGCCTCTCCGCCCGGCTGGGCGCGGCGCCCGGAACGTTCGAGGATTGGCTGGAGCGCCCTGCGCGCGAGGGGCGCGGTGACCGCTTCCTGGCGAAACTCTTCTACGACGCCCGCTACGGTCTGCGCGGGCTCGGCGCCAGCCCGGGGTTCACCTTCGCCATCCTGCTCACCCTAGCCCTCGGCATCGGCGCCAACACCGCGATCTTCAGCGTCGTCGACGCTGTGCTGCTCCGCCCGCTGCCCTACGCGAACGGCGAGCGGCTAGTCCACCTGCTCCAGCCGGCCAAGGCGGCCGGCGTCGAGAACGTCACCTTCTCGCCGCTGGAGGTGCAGGATTACCGGGCGATGTCGCGCACGCTCGACGCCGTGGTCGAGTACCACTCGATGCTGTTCGTGCTGCTGGGCGGCCCCGAGCCCCAGCGCGTGCAGACCGGCGTGGTCTCCGCCAACTTCTTCGAGGTGTTCGGCGTGCGGCCACTGCTGGGCCGCACCTTCGTCCCCGCCGACGAGGAGCAGGGCGCCCCGGCCGTCCTGGTGCTCAGCTACGAGTACTGGCAACGGACGTACCGGGGCGATCCGGGCATCGTCGGCAAGACGTTCACGATGAACGACAAGGTGCACCAGGTGATCGGCATCCTGCCCAGGATTCCGCAGTACCCGGAGGAGAATGACGTCTACATGCCCAGCGTCGCTTGCCCGTTCCGCAACGGCAAGCATTGGCCCAACGATCGCTCCGCCCGCGGGCTGGCCGTGTTCGGACGCGTGCGCCCCGGCACGACGCTGGAGCAAGTCCGCGCCGACCTGCGCGAGATCGCCTCGCGGCTGCACTCGGAATATCCCGCCGCGTATCCCTCGGCGGAAGGGTTCGGCACCGGCGCGGAGCTGCTCCGCGACGAGCTGACCAGGCGCGCGAGGCCGACGCTGGTGGTCTTGGTCGCAACCGGCCTGTTCCTGCTGGTGATCGTCTGCGCCAACGTGGCGAACCTCACCCTGGCGCGCCTGGTCCGGCGCGAGCGGGAGATGGCGGTGCGCACCGCCCTGGGAGCGACTCGCCTGCGCCTGTTCCAGCAGCTCCTCACCGAGAACCTGATCCTCGCCCTCTGCGGCGGCGCGCTGGGGGTCCTTCTCGCGGCCTGGAGCGTGCAGATGCTCGCGGCATTCGCGGCACGATTCACCACCCGCGCCAGCGCCGTGTCCCTCGATGGCCGCGTGCTGCTCTTCGCGCTGGGCATCTCCCTGGCGACCGGCATCCTGCTGGGTTGCCTGCCGGCGCTGCCCGCGCGCGCGAATCTAGCGGCAGACCTCAAGGAGGGCGCCGGCGCCATCACCCACCGGAGCCGCCTGCGGGTGCGCAGCGCGCTGATCGTCTCGCAGGTGGCGGTCTCCTTCGCGCTCCTGATCGGCGCCGGCCTGATGCTGCGCAGCCTGCTCAAGCTGCAGCGGGTGGACACCGGATTCGATCCCGAGAACGTCCTCACCGCGCGGATCGACCTCAACTGGTCCCGCTACGGTGACACCGAGAAGATCCGCGGGTTCGCCAATCGATTGCTCCAGCGGCTGGAGTCGCAGCCCGGGCTCGTCGCGGTGGCGCTCGGCGGCACCGTGCCGCTCACCGGCGCGGACGCGTTCACCGTGCCGTACCAGGTCGAAGGCGCGCGCGACGAAGGCGGGGCGCGGCCGCAGACGGAGCTGGACATCGCCTCGCCCGACTACTTCCGCGCCATGAGCATTCCGCTGGTGGCTGGCCGCGCCTTCACCCCGGCCGACCAGCCGCCTGCGCCGAACGTCGTCGTCGTGAACCAGTCGTTCGCGCGCCACGTGTTCGCCGGGCAGACTCCGATCGGGCGCCGGCTGAGCGCGGACGGCGGGAAGACCTGGGCGACGATCGTGGGAATCGCGGCCGACGTGAAGCAGCACGGCCTCGAGCGGGAACCCGCTGACGAGGTGTACTCGCCGATCGGCTTCGACGTCTTCCGGGACCTGCGGCTGGTGATGCGCAGCAAGGGCGCGCCGCTCTCGCTGGAGCGCGAGGTGCGGGCGGCGGTCCGGGAGCTGGACCCGGAGCAGCCCGTCACCGAGGTGCGCACACTCGAGCAGGTGCGCGCCGATGCGCTCGCTTCGCCGCGCCTGACGGCGCTGCTCCTGGGCGCGTTCGCGGCGCTGGCGCTCTGCATCACGGCCGCGGGGATCGCGGGCGTGATGGCCTACTCGGTGAGCCAGCGCACGCAGGAGATCGGCATCCGGATGGCGCTGGGCGCGCAGCGCGCGGAGGTGCTGCGCATGGTCCTGCGGCAGGGAATGGCCCTGGTCGCAGCCGGGCTGGCGCTCGGCTTCTTCGGCGGCCTGGCCATCTCGCGCGCCATGGCCGGCCTGGTCTTCGGCATCGCCGCGACCGACCCGGTGACCTGGATCGCGGGCGCCGGGGTGCTCGCCGGCGTGGGCGCCGCGGCCTGCCTCTTGCCGGCACGCAACGCCGCTGAGGTGGATCCGGTAGTGGCCCTGCGCAGCGCGTAGGCCGAATCGTCAGAAGTTGGACGAGAAGCAAGCAGAAGTTGGACGAGAAGCAAGCGAGTGAACGCTCGTGACCACTGAACCCACTGAGAGCTTGCGTAGCATTGGCCTCCGTGCGACTCACCGGCGGAATGCAGTTGGACGAGAAGATCACAGGAACGGGAATCCCGGAGCTCGACGACATTCTCGGCGGCGGGATTCCCCGCGATCGCTTCTTCCTCGTGCAAGGAGATCCGGGCGCGGGCAAGACCACGCTGGGACTGCAGTTCCTGCTCGCCGGAGCGGCGCAAGGCGAAACCGCGCTCTACATCTCGCTTTCGGAGACGAGGGACGAGATCAACGCGGTCGCCGCCTCCCACGGCTGGTCGTTGGAAGGCGTAGCGCTCTTCGAGCTCTCCGCGCTGGAGCAGTCGGGCAGCCTGGAGCAAGACGCCTCGCTTTTCGAGACTTCCGAGATCGAGCTGCAAGAGACCACCCGGACGCTGCTCGCGCACATCGAAAAGGTGAAGCCGCTGCGCGTCGTCTTCGACTCGCTCTCGGAGGTGCGCCTGCTCTCGCAGAGCTCGCTGCGCTACCGGCGCCAGCTGCTCGCCCTGAAGCAGTATTTCACCGGCAAGCAGATCACCGTGCTGCTGCTCGACGACCGCACCTCCGAAGAGGGGGATCCGCAGCTCCAGAGCCTGGCCAACGGGGTGCTCACCATGGAGCAGATCGCCCCGCTCTACGGCGAGGACCGCCGCAGGCTGCGCGTCGTCAAGTTGCGCGGCCGCAAGTTCCGCGGCGGATACCACGATTTCCTCATCCGTACCGGCGGTCTGGTGGTGTTCCCGCGGCTGGTGGCGGCGGAGCACCGCACCGAGTTCAAGCGCGAGGCGATCTCCAGCGGGCTCGGCCCGCTCGACGAGCTGCTCGGCGGTGGGCTCGATCGCGGCACCAGCACCCTCATCATCGGACCGGCCGGGACGGGCAAATCGGCCCTGGCGCTGCAGTACTCGATGGCCGCCGCGCGGCGCGGAGACAGCGCGGCGATCTACGCCTTTGACGAAACGCTGCCCACGCTGTTCGCCCGCGCGCAGGGGATGGGGATGGATCTGAGCGGCGAGGTGAAGGCCGGTCGCTTGATCGTGCAGGGCGTGGACCCCGCCGAGATGGGCCCCGGGGAGTTCTCCTGGACGGTGCGCAGGGCCGTCGAGGACCAGCACGCGCGCGTGGTGGTCATCGATACCCTCAACGGCTATCTCAACGCCATGCCCGAACATCGGCTGCTGGCAGTGCAGATGCACGAGCTGCTCAGCTACCTGGGGCAACGGGGAGTGGCGACCATCCTGGTGATGGCCCAGCACGGAATGCTCGGCGTGACGGAGTCCCCGGTCGACGTGAGCTACCTTTCCGATACGGTGATCCTGCTCCGCTACTTCGAGGCGGATGGACGCATCCGCAAGGCCATCTCGGTGGTCAAGAAGCGCAGCGGGCCGCACGAAGACACGATTCGCGAGCTGACCCTCGGCCGGGGAGGCGTGCGCGTCGGCGAGGTGTTGAGGGACTTCCGCGGCATCCTCAGCGGCATGTCGCAGTCGGCCGGCGACGCGGGCGAGCTGATCAGGCGCTGAGGATGCCTCGCTACGCCCACTCGGAACGCGTCGTCGTCTGGACCGCTCGCAACCGTGACGCCGACTTCGCCCTCCAGATCCTCGAACGCGGAGGCTTTGCCACGGAGCGGTGCGAAGGCCTCGCCGACCTCGAGGCGAAGATGGAGGCGGGAGCAGGCTGCGCCGTCCTCGCCGAGGAAGTGCTGACGGACGAGGTCACGTCGAGCTTGCGCCGGCGCCTCGCAGCCCAGGAGGCCTGGTCCGATTTCCCGTTCATCGTCTTCTGCGCGAGGCCAGGCGGCTCCCACGAGGAGCTCGGGAACGTCAGCCGCCTCGATCGGCCGGTACGCGTCGCGACCCTCCTGAGCACGGTCGGCTCCGCGTTACGGGCGCGCCGCCGCCAGTACGAGGCCGAGGAGGCCATCCGCCTGCGCGATCAGTTCCTCGCCATGCTCGGACACGAGCTGCGCAACCCTCTCGGCGCCATCGTGCTGGCGGTCGAGATCCTCAACCGCACGCCCTCCGGGGCGAGCGCCAAGCACCGCGGCGTCATCGATCGCCAGGCACGGCACCTCGCCCGCCTGGTCGACGATCTGCTGGACGTCTCCCGCGTCACCTCCGGGAAGGTGGCGTTGAAGCGCGTCCCGCTCGATCTCGACGAGCTCTTGCGCCGCTGCCTCCAGTCGGTGGAGCCGGCCGCCCGCGCCAAGTCGATCCAGGTCGGTTTCGCGCGGTCGCACGCAGGCCTGACCGTGGAGGCGGACTCGGTCCGCCTCGAGCAAGTGTTCAGCAACTTGCTGGTCAATGCGATCAAGTATTCCCCCGCCGGGTCTTCGGTGGAGCTGTCCCTGTCTGCCGAGCGGGATACCGCGGTGGTGCGCGTCACCGACAACGGGATCGGCATCGCGCCGGAGATGCTCGATCGGATCTTCGAGATGTTCGTGCAGGCGGAATCGTCTCTCGATCGCGCGCAGGGCGGCCTGGGCATCGGCCTCACGCTGGTCAAGAGCCTGGTTGAGCTGCATGGCGGATCGGTGACGGCGCACAGCGAAGGTCGCAACCGGGGGAGCGAGTTCGCGGTGCGGCTTCCGCTCGCTGCGCGGACCGCAGGGACCATCGATGCACCGAGTCCGCCGAGCCCAGCTCGCGCGCCGCTTCGGGTCGTGCTGGTGGAGGACAACGCCGACATCCGCGAGTCGCTCTGCGATTACTTCGGATCGATAGGATACGAGCTGCAGACGGCGGCCGACGGACCTTCCGGGCTCGCGGTCATCCTCGCCCACCGGCCCGACGTCGCGCTGGTCGACATCGGCCTTCCGCTCCTGGACGGCTACGCGGTGGCCCGCCGGGTGCGCGCCGCGCTGGGAAACGGCGTGCGCCTGATCGCGGTCTCCGGGTACGGACAGGCCGAGGACCGGCAGCGGGCCCTTTCCGCGGGGTTCGACGAGCACCTCACCAAGCCGGTCACGCTGGTGGCGCTCGACGAGCTGCTCTCGCGCGTCGCGCAGCGCGCCGACCAACGGGCGAGGCAGTAGTCTCCACGTGGGCGAGGATGCCAGGTCTGAGCCAAGGCCCGGCCGCGCTCACCCTTGCCGGGGCGGCTTGTTCGACCGGCCGGCTGTCTCCGTGCGACCCTGGGACCGGACAAGAGGAGGGGGGCCCGTCCCGAGATGGAACCGGTCGCAAGCCACGACGAGCGTCCGGCCGGGCCGGCACCGCAGGATGCCGCCATTCCCGCCGTGCAGCGCCGGGGTCGAGAAGTCGTACGGTCTGCTGCGTCCCAAGCCGGCGCTTCGCGGGGTCAGCCTGCGCGTGGCCCGCGGTGAGTGCTACGGCCTCGCCGGCCCGAACGGGGCCGGAAAGACGACCCTGATCCGCGTGATGCTCGGCTTGATCGCGCCGGATGCGGGCGAGGCGCGCCTCCTCGGCGTCCGTCCGGACTCGCCGGAGGTGCGGGCCCGAGTCGGTTTCGTTCCCGAGGCGGCGGAGCTTCCGCCGGGAGCATCGCCGCTGCAGTTGATCAGGCGCTGGGCGAGGCTGCGCGGCCTGGTGACAGGGTACGCCGCCATGAATCGGGCGCGCGATATCGATGCGTTTTTCACGAAAGAGCTCGGGAAGCAGCAGAACGATCCGGAAGCCGTTGGCAACCTGCTCTACCATCGGGCCCAGTGGAATGCGCAGAACGGACGCCGCGCCGAGGCAAGAGCGGACTTCGTACAGGCGCGGCAGAGTTTCGCGAAGGTATTGCCCGCGGACCACAAGGTGTTCGCCGCGATCGAGGCAAACCTCAAGGGACTGTAGCCTGCGCCGGGCGTGTGCCCCACCCTCGCTGCTGGCGATCCTAACCCGGACGCTCGTTCGCCCGGTTTGGCAGGGTTTTGCACTCGCGAAGCCCCAATAGAGCCCCAAAGCATCGCACGGCATGTGCGGAGCGCAGAAGCTACTCGTCTAGCCCAGTTTCCTTGGTCTCGCGTCCGCGACGGCGTCGCCGACGGCGGGTTCCTTTCCTGCCTGGTCGCGATCCTCCAAGGCAGCGAGGATCCATTCGTCCGAAAGGTCGATCGGGCGTGACCACTTCCAGTCGTGGTGGGCTACGTCCTGCAGCCGCTCCACGACGTCGGGGTCGCGCACCTCGATCGCCAGCTCGCGACGATCGCTGAAGCTGCCGGGGCTGAAGTTGATCGAGCCCACGATTGCGACGACCCCGTCGGCGAGGACCGCCTTGCCGTGAAGCTTGAGGTGCTTGAGCTTGCGGACCCTGATCCCGACGTCGTCCATGATCCGCAGGCCCGTAATGCTCTTGAGCATTTTCTCGTCCTCGAGCCTGTGGGGCGGCCGCGCCATCACGCGAACCTTCACCCCGCGCCGAGCGGCGCGGATCAAGTGCTCGAGGATCAGCAGGTCCCGATACCGATCGTTTTGGATATAG
>DATFTN010000081.1:0-11310 GCA_035261845.1 Myxococcales bacterium
CTGGAGAAGTGGCTGAACGACAACCGCACCATCGCCGAGGCAGTGGTGGCGCGCATCATCCTGGCGGCGCGGGCGCGCGAGGCGTCGCGGGCTGCCTCCCAGGCGGTGCAGCGCAAGACGGCGGTCTCGCACCGGCTGAATCTCCCTGGAAAGCTGGCCGACTGCGCGTCCACCAACCCCTCCGAGAGCGAGCTGTTCATCGTGGAGGGCGACAGCGCCGGCGGCTCGGCCAAGCAGGGTCGCGACCGGCGTACCCAGGCCATCCTGCCGCTGCGCGGGAAGGTGCTCAATGCCGAGCAGGCCTCGACCGACAAGGTGGCCCAGAACAAGGAGCTGCAGGACATCGTCAGCGCGCTGGGCTGCGGGCTGGGGCCCGACTTCGACCTGGGCAAGCTGCGCTACGGGCGGATCTTCCTCTTGATGGACGCCGACTCGGACGGGCACCACATCGCCACGCTGCTCCTCACGTTCTTCTACCGGCACCTGCGCGAGCTGATCAAAGCGGGGGCGGTCCACATCGCCCAGCCGCCGCTGTATCGCATCGACGTGGGCAAGGAGACCTTCTGGGCGCTGGACGAGGCCGACCGCGACCGCATCCTGAAGGAGAAGGTCAAGGGGAACGCCAAGCCGCAGATCATGCGCTTCAAGGGCCTGGGCGAGATGACCGCCGACGAGCTCAAGAGCACCACGCTCGATCCGAAGAAGAGAATCAGCCTGCGGGTCACGGTCACGCCCGAGGCCGAGCTGGAAACCGACCGGGTCATCAACGACCTGCTCGGCAAGGACGTCTCCGCCCGCTTCAAGTTCATCATGGAGCGCGCGGGGGAGGTGCAGGAGCTGGACGTCTGAGGAGGGCATGCCGGGCAGCACGACGACGGGAGCTGAATCCTCCCGCGCGAGCGGGGCACCGGTGCTGGTCCGGTTGGGCGTGGTGGCCGCGTACCCGCGCTGGACGGTTGCCGCGCTGTTCGCATCCTACGTCGTGTTTGCTGTACGTCTCTTCCGGTTCGTCGACCGCCACGCCGTCGACGTCCTCTTCCGGGACCAGTGGTACATCCTGTCGCCGAAGTTCGAGGGGAAAGGCCTTTGGGCGATGATGCGCCTCCAGGTGGGCCCGCACCGGCAGGGGCTCGGCGGCGCGTGGCTCGATGCCGTCTACACGGCGACCCGCTGGAACGTCCGCACGGATTGTTTCCTCACGGCCGGCGTGCTGGTCCTGGCCGCCGCGCTCGCGCTCGACGTGAAGCGGCGCCTCAGCGGCGGCCTCGACGTCTTCGACGCCGCTCTCGCCCCGCTCTTTCTCGGGCTGGCCAGCTTCGAGCTATTCGCCGTGACTCCCAATCCGGCGCATGGCGCGCTCCCGCTGCTCCTCGTGGTCGCGGCCGCGTGGGCGCTGGCGCGCGACTCGTGGTGGTTGATTGCGCTCGTCGGCGTGCTGGCGTCGCACACCGGGTTCGCGACATACCTCGCCGTGGTCGCGGCCGGGTTGGGCATCCTGGTGGCGATCCGTGACCGCTCGGCCGCCGCGCTTGCCGCGACCGCGGCCATCGTCGCGGCGCTTTGCCTCTTTTTCGTGGGCTATCGGTTCGTCCCGGCCATCGCCTGCTTCCAGTTCCCTCACCCCAGGCCTGCCGAATACGTCTGGTTCGCCGGACTTCTGCTCGTGCGTCCGTTCGCCTACTTCCAGACCACCGGCGCCTTCGCGCGCCCCGGCGGCGGGCTGGCTGCGTGCGCCGGGATTGCTCTCGGCGCGTTGGCGCTGGTCCGCACCCTCGGCCCGCGGGAGAACTCCCGCAACTGGCGCGTCGCGGCCTTGCTGATCGGCTTCTCGCTCCTCTTCGGCGCCAGCACGGCGGTCGGGCGCGTCTGCGCGGGCCTCGACGGCGTCCTCGTCTCGCGCTACGTCCCCTATGCGCTTCCTTTCTGGTTCGCGGTCTATCTTCTGCTGCGCCGCCGCCCCCCCGGCGCGAGCCCGCACGGAACGGCGATAGCAGCGCTGCTCCTCGCCGCCTTCGTCGCGAAGGAGGCAGATCCGACGATGAACGAGAGCACCGCCCGGTCGTACTCCGAGCCGAAAAAGCGGTGGAGGGCCTGCTACTTGCGCCGTCACGACTGGCGCGCCTGCGATGCGGAAACCTCGTTTCCCATCAATTTCTCGGACGAGTCGGTCGACTCGGGCTTCGAGTTCCTTCGCAAGCAGCGGCTGAGCGTCTACCGCGACGATTCCGCAGTTCCCTGAGGTCGAGGGCTCCAGGCGGAGTGCAGGCGGGCCGGCTCCAGCTCCTTGACCACCCGCGCAGGGTTTCCAGCGACCACGGTGAGCGGCGGCACGTCCTTGGTCACCACGGCGTGCGCCCCGACGACAGCGCCGTGGCCGACCGCGATCCCGCCCAGAAGCGTCGCCCCTTCGGCGATCCAGACGTCGTCGCCCACCACCATCTGGCTCAGCGCCTCGAGTGGCGCCGCTTCGGTCCGGCGGGCCGCTGGATCGAGAGGGTGTCCAGGATCCGACGACAGGACCACGTTGGCGGCGATGGTCACGTGGCGGCCGACCCGGATGCCCAGCCCCGCCCGCAGTACCACCCGCGAGCCGACGTACGCATCGTCGCCGATCTCGATCCGTGCTTTGCCCGGTGCGTTGCGCGCACCCTGGAACGCCGTGCGCGCGTTGATCCGCCAACGGGCGCCGAGCACCAGCGCGCAATTGTCAACGAACGGAAGCTTCGATTCGGGAGTCAGCTCGAGGTGGCCGCCCTCGCCCGCCCGCTCGCACTGCAGCTCGAACAGGGGCTGGTAGTAGACGGCGCGCGCCAGCTCGTAACAGGCAGCGCGCCGCAGGAAGCGCTCGGTCAGGAGCACCCAGTGGAGCGGCGTCGGCGGGACACGGACCTCCAGGGCGCCGCGCAGCACCTCGCGGAGGCGGCGGCCCTCGCGCAGCCGGGCGCGGAGCAAAGCGACGGGGTCCACGCCGTGCAGATAGGCATTCGCCCGTCCGGCGGCAGGCTTGCGGGGTTGCGGCGCGGCGCGGCGTGTGCTTGTGAACGCGTGCATGTACGTGCGCCAGCTGAAGCTCGGGCCGATGGACAACTTCGTGTACCTGGTCGGCGCGGACGGCGCGCGCGAGACGGCCATCGTGGACGCCGCCTGGGACGTGAGCGCGGCGCTGCGGGCGGCCGAGGAGGACGGCCGGGCCGTGACGCACGCGCTGGTCAGCCACCACCACTTCGATCACGTCAACGGGCTGCCCGCGCTGCTCGCCGCGCGCGGGGTGCGGGTCCACGCCCATGCGGCTGACGTTCCCAGGCTGCCCGCCGAGCTGCAAGGGGAGGTCACGCCGCTCCGGGGAGGCGACGCGGTGGAGGTCGGGCCGATGCGCATCCGCGCGCTGCACACTCCCGGCCACACGCCGGGCTCGACCTGCTGGCAGGTGGAAGGCGAAGAAGGCGGCCTGTTCTCCGGCGACACCGTCTTCGTCAACGCTTGCGGCCGCTGCGACCTGTCCGGCGGCGATCCGGAGCAGATGTACGAGAGCTTGAAGCGCATCTCGCAGCTCGATCCCGCCCTCAAGCTCTACCCGGGGCACGACTACGGCGACGTGCCGGTCTCGAGCATCGCGCGCGAGCGGGAGAAGAACCCGTACTTCGCGCTGCTCGGGTCCTTGCCGCAGTTCGTCGGCTACCGCATGCGGCCGCGCAAATAGGAGGTCACCAGAGATTCGGCTCCAGCTTCTCCAGAGGGCCGTGGGGAAGGACGGTCCAGGGACGGGGCATCCGACCCTCTTACCATTGCGTTCGGCTGGAGGTCGCCGAGCTGCCCTCGAATCCGGGAGGCTGCGCCGGCGATTCCTGGACAGGCGGTCCGGCGGCGAGGATGTGGCGCAGCGTCAGCGCGACGAGCCCCAGCGAGAGCAGGCCCCATCCCACGCCCCAGACCACGGCGGGAATGAACGTGATCCGCGCCAGCGCATCGGCGTCGCTCGGTCCCCGCGAGGCGAAGTGAAGCAGGTCGTCCTTGATGTCGTAGAGAGCGTACGAGACGCTGAAAGTGCCCAGGAAAACCAGCAGCGCACGGCGCAGCAAGGACGGTCCGTAGCGCGCCGCCAGGCCCAGCGCGAACGCGGCGCCGCCGACGAAGAGCAGGGTGAACCCGTCGCGGACCCAGAGGACGGCCACCAACCCGGTCCAGGCGGCCAGCGCGATCAGCGGCCAGCGGCCCGCGCGAGAGCGCGCCGCAACCCAGAGGAGCACGCAGCCAGACATCGTCGATCCGACGTATCCGGCGCTGGAGACGACGATCTGCCGCCACAGCGAGGGCACGATCCGGCCCAGCGTCAGTCCGGCCTCGTCCGGCTTCACCTGGATGCGATCGACGTATCCGCCCACCAGCAGCGTGGCGGCGGCGTGCCCGCTCTCGTGCATGAGCACGACCAGCAGGCGGAACGGCCAGAGCGGCCACGATCTCCAGAAGAGGAGCCCCGCGAAGAAACTGACCGCCAGCGCCACCAGAAGGGGCCTGTCGAGGTGATGTGGACGGTCCACGCAGGGAGCATAACGCAGGAGCGCGGGCGCTCTTTCGCGACCAAAGCCCCGAGCCGCCAGCCGGGCCGGAGCTTGACGCCGGCCGCCGGGCGCTCTACAGGCCGGCGGATGCACGACGAGCTGCTCGTCGTCGGGACCCTGCACACGCAGGACCCGGCGCGGCCGCGCGCGCAGGCGGCGCTGATCCGGGGGGGCCGATTCGCCTGCGTGGGGACCCGCGAGGAGTGCGAGCAGCGCGCCTCGTCTTCGGTGCGGTTCATCGAGCTGGGCGCGGGCTGCGCCACCCCCGGGCTGATCGACTCCCATGGCCACGTGCAGTTCTTCGGACGGTCGCTGGGCGAGGTCAGCTGCTCCAGCGCCGCCAGCGAAGCCGAGTGCGCCGCGCGGGCGGCGCGGGCCGCCGCCGGGGTCCCCGCGGGCGGCTGGGTGAGGGGCGTGGGGTGGAAGCAGGACGAATGGCGGGAGCCGCGCCTTCCCACTTCGGCCTCGCTGACCGCGGCGGTGCCCGATCATCCCGTCGCCCTGGCGCGCAGCGACTCGCACGCCCTGTGGGTGAACGACCTGGCCCTGCAGAGGGCCGGCATCGGCCGGGAGACGAAGGACCCGGAGGGCGGCCTGATCGTGCGGGACGCCGCGGGCCAGCCGACCGGGATCCTGGTGGACAACGCGATGAGGCCGGTGTTCCAGGCGATGCCCCGGCCCGCGCCGGCCGATCTCGAGGCGCTGATCTTCCGCGGGCTCAAGGCGCTGGCGGCGGTCGGCCTCACCTCGGTGCACGACGCGGGCGTCGACCGCGACTCGCTGGAGGTCTACCGGAAGATGGCCGCGGAGGACCGGCTGCCCGTGCGGGTGTACGCCATGCTCGACGGGCAGCAGCCGATGGAGAAGCTGGCCGCGCTGATGGAGCTGTGGCGGCGCACTCCCCAGGTCGGACGCCTGACGGTCCGCTCGGTGAAGATGTTCGCCGACGGCGCCCTGGGCAGCCGCGGCGCCAAGCTGTTCGAGCCGTACAGCGACGATCCCGGCAACTCCGGCCTGTGGTTGACCGAGCCCGCCGAGCTGCGGCGGCGCATCGGGGCGGTGGCGGCGGCCGGGTTCCAGCCGTGCGTGCACGCCATCGGAGACCAGGCTTGCGCGGAAGTCCTCGCGGCGTACGCGGCGCGCTCCGAGCTGCGGGCGCTGCGGCCCCGGGTCGAGCACCTCCAGATCCTCCGGCCGCGCGACGCGCAGCTCCTGCGCGCATCCGGCGCGGTCGCCTCGATGCAGCCGACGCACGCGACCAGCGACGCCCCCTGGGCCGAGTCGCGCCTCGGGCGCGGGAACGAGCGGCAGAGGGGCGCGTACGCCTGGAGGCAAGCGGTGGAGGCCGGGGCACCGCTCGCCTTCGGCTCCGATTTTCCGATCGAGAGCATCGATCCGCGCCCGGGCCTGCGCAGCGCGGTCGCCCGGCGCACCGCGGGCGGCCTGGCCTGGATGCCCGAGCAGCGGCTGACGCGCGACGAGGCGCTGCGCGCCTTCACCGCCGGCGCCGCCTTCGCCGAGCACGCCGAGGACCGGCGCGGGATGATCCGCGAGGGCTACGACGCGGACCTGACCGTGTTCGAGCGGGACGTGCTGGAAGTGGCGGTGGACGAGCTGCCGGAGGTGCCGATCGCCGCCACGGTCGTGGGCGGCGTGGTGGAGTACGCCGGTCCTTGACTTGAGCACCCGCCTGCGGGCGAAGTGTGCCCTCTTCATGGAGCAGGCGCCCCAGAGGCCAGCGCCGCCGCGCGCGGATTGCCCGGACGTGGAGGACTGCGCGGCCGACCCCAGCGAGATCGGGCACGTCTGCGTCTACGGACCCATCTGCGGCACCTGCGCCGTCTACCGCGTGATCGACACCGCCCGGGGCCTCTTGCTCGGCACCTGCCGCATCCGCACCGACCGCGGCGAGTTCCCTTGCACGGCGCCCATCTGCGATGCGTACGTCCCGCGTGCGGGTGCTCTTGACGCGAAGGGACAGCCCACCGAGACGCCGGTGGCGCTGCAGATCGCGCGCAGGGCTCCGCGCCCGCAGCCCGAACCGGAACAAAAGGCGCGAGTCAGGATCCCGGACGGACCCGTGGGAGTCGTGGAGATGAACCGAGAAGAGCTGAAGGACCTGATCCGCGAGGCGATGGACGAGGAACGTGGCGGGGGTGTGGCGCCCCTCGCGCCGAAGTGGGAGGGCGGCGTGGCCGTGCTCAAGCCGCGCGATCCCGCGCTGCAGCCCAAGGAGCTGCCGCTCGAGTCGCTGTTCCACAAGGTCGTGATGATCCGCGACCGGCTGCGAGTGCTGGAGCAGAAGATCAACGCCAGCTCCAAGCTGACCGACGCCGAGAAGGTGGATCTGCAGGCCTACATCACCGCCTGCTACGGCTCGCTCACCACCTCACCACCTTCAACGTGCTGTTCCGCGACCGCGAGGACGGTTTCGCGGGCACGGGCGGGAAGGAGAAGTGACCCCCCTCGTTCTCGCGGCCGTGATGGCTCAGGCGACCTCACCCTCACCCTCGACCTCACCCTCAAACTCCCCCTCGACCTCGACCTCGACCTTACCCTCACCCTCGGCCGGTCCGGCCGGTCTGTCCCCCGAACGCCTTGCCCGCATCCAATCCGCCCTGCAGCAGCAGAAGCTGGACGGCTGGCTCTTCTTCGATTTCCGCGGCTCCGATCCCATCGCCTACCGCGTCCTGGGCCTGGACCCGCGCGGCATCCGCAGCCGTCGCTGGTACTGCCTGGTGCCCGCGCGCGGCGAGCCGCAGAAGCTGGTCCACGCGATCGAGCCGCACGCCCTTGACGGAGTGCCGGGGCCGGCCGCCACCTACTCTTCGTGGCGGGTGCGCGACCGCGAGCTGGGCCGCATCCTGCGCGGGACACGCCGGGTTGCGATGCAGTATTCGCCCCGCAACGAGATCCCCACCGTTTCGCGCGTGGACGGCGGCACGGTCGAGCTGGTCCGCGCGCTCGGTCCCGAGGTGGTCTCCAGCGCCGAGCTGGTGGCGCAGATCGGCAGCGTGCTCACCGGGGAGGAGCTGGCCTCGCAGTCGATCGCAGCCGAGCTGCTGGCGCAGGCGCAGGAGGCGACCGCGCAGGAGGCCGCGCGCCGTCTTCGGGCGGGGCAGCCGGCCACCGAGCGCGAGCTGGGCGAGTTCGCCCGCCGGCGGATGGCGGAGCAGGGCCTCATGGAATCCGGGGCCATCGTCGCGGTGGATGCGCACTCCGCCGATCCCCACTCCGAGGCGCAGGACGGAATCGCCGGCAAGAACAGCCTGCTGCTGCTCGACTTCACCGGGCGGGCAGGCACGGGTCCCCACGCCATCCAGGGCGATCTGACGCGCGTGTACTTCTTGGGAGAGCGCGTGCCGGAGGAGATCCAGCGCGTCGCGGCAGTGGTCTTCCAGGCGCGGGACGCGGCCCTCGATCTGCTGCGGCAAAGATGGCCTTCGGGCCGGCCGGTGACCGGCGCGGACGTGGACCACGCCGCGCGGGAGGTCATCGAGCGCGCCGGCTTCGGCGAACAGATCCTCCACCGCACCGGGCACAGCATCGACGTGCGGGTGCACGGAGACGGCGTGAACAACGACGACTTCGAGACCCGGGACGCCCGCCGGCACCTTGCCGGCACCTGCTCGTCCGTCGAGCCCGGCATCTACCTCGCCAACCGCTTCGGCATCCGCAGCGAAGTCGACGTCTGCCTCCTGGAAGGAGGAAAGGTGGAAGTCCGCGGCGGAGAACCCCAGCGCTCCGTCCCGGCACTGCTCGCTCCGCCGCAGTGACTATCGGGAAGGGACCGGCATGCCGTCATTGCTGCGCGCGCCGGCGCAGCCATTCCGCGACCAGCCTCACGCCGGCGCCGGTGCCTCCACGGGGGTTGTAGCCCTTCTCCTTGTCCAGGGAGCTGGGGCCGGCGATGTCCAGGTGGGCCCAGGGCGTCTTGCCGACGAAGTGCTGCAGGAACAGCGCGGCGTTGATCGACCCACCGTAGCGGCCTCCGGTGTTCTTGAGGTCGGCGATGGGGCTCTTGATCAGCTCCTCCATGTCGGCCGGCAACGGCATGCGCCAGACGGATTCCCCGGCGGTCCGGGCGGCCGCCTGCACCTCGCTCGCCAGCGCTTCGTCGTTGGAGAAGAGGCCGGCCGTCCACGGCCCGAGCGCCACCAGGATGGCCCCGGTCAGCGTGGCCAGGTCGACGATGGCCGCCGGCTCGTCTTCCGCGGCCCAGGCCAGGACGTCTCCGAGCACCAACCGGCCCTCGGCATCCGTGTTGAGCACCTCGACCGAGACGCCGCTCCGTCCCACCAGGACGTCGCCCGGCTTGTAGGCGGTGCCGCTGGGCAGGTTCTCGCAAGCGCCGAAATAGCCGTGCACCGGGAACGGCGGAGCGATCTCCGGCACCAGCGACATGGCGGCGATCACCGCGGCAGCGCCTGCCATGTCTGTCTTCATGTCCTCCATCCCCTGCGCCGTCTTGAGCGACAGGCCGCCCGAGTCGAACGTGATCGCCTTGCCCACCAGCGCGACCGGCTTGCCCGCTCGCTTGCCCCGCGGGAGGTAGCTCAAGCGCACCAGCCGAGGCTCCTCGGCGCTGCCCTGCGCGACTCCGAGGAACAGGTTCATCTTCAGCTTCCGGATCTGCGGCAGCCCGAGCACCTCGATCTGCAGCCCGCGCTCCCGCGCCACCTCGCGCGCGGTCGATGCCAGCTCGCCGGGCGTCACCCGCCCGGCCGGCTCGTTCACCAGGTCCCGGGCCAGGCAGGTCGCCTCGGCCAGCCGGGCGCCCAGGTGGGCCGCCGCGGAGAGGCCGGCGCGCGTCTTCGCCTCGCCGCCTCGCCGGGCGGCCCGCTCGTCGCGGGCGAGGATCTGCACTCGCGCCAGCTTGAGCGGCTTCTTCTCCCGCTTGTACTTGTCGAACGAATACGCTCCGAGCGAGGCGCCCTCCGCCAAGGCCTGCACGTCGCGCTCCAGGTCGCCGCTCTCCTCCGCTTTCCCGGATCGCGCGGCGTTCCCCTGCGGCCAGACCAGGGCCAGCGTCCGGGCGCCCGCGGGCCGTGCTGCCTTCACCGCGCGGCTGGCGGCGGTGCGCAGGGCATCGCGGGCGCGGTCCGCGTCGGCGTGCTTCCCCAGGCCCAGCACGAGAAGGCGTTGCGCCGCCGCCTTGCCGTGGGTGTGCAGGGCGAGCTGCTGGCCCTCCTTGCCGGTGAACTCCTCCTGCACGGCCACGGTGCTCAAGAGGCCGCCCAAGGCGCGGTCCAGGTCGCCCAGGTGCGCGTCGGAGATCTTCCCGCTTGACACCGCGCCTTCCCGCACCAGGACGGCGAGGAGATCGCAGGGGTGGGAGACCGGCTTGGCGGAGACGACTTGCGGTTCGAGGGGCATCGCTTTCCTTGCCTTTGGGACGGGGCCTTATAGACCGAAAAGGGCGGCTCCGCCCCGAGGGGCGGCGCCGGTTGCATTCCGGCGGGTGCGCGGATACGGTCCGCACCCCTCTGGAGCGGATGGCCGGGCCGTGGACGACAAGTTGCAGGAAATCGAGCACAAATTCGACCGCCTGGAAGCCAACCTGGGCGACCCGGCCGTCCTGTCCGATGCGGCGCGGCTGCGAAAGACGTCCAAGGAGCGCTCCCAGCTCCTGCCGCTGGTGGAGGCGTTTCGCGAGCTGAAGCGGGTGCGCGCGGAGGTGGCCGATTACGAGGCCGCGCTGGCCGACGCCGATCCCGAGATGCGCCAGATGGCGAAGGACGAGCTGCCCGCTCTGCGCGCGAAGGCCGTTCAGCTGGACGAGAAGCTCAAGGTCCTGCTCCTCCCCAAGGACCCCAATGACGAGCGCGACGTCATCCTCGAAGTGCGGGCGGGGGCGGGGGGCGACGAGGCGGGCCTCTTCGCCAACGAAGTGCTGCGCATGTACTTGCGCTACGCCGAGCGGAAGGGCTGGCGCTTCACGGTGGTGGACTCGAGCGACAACGCCGCGGGCGGCATCAAGGACGCGACGGTCACCATCTCGGGCGACGGGATCTACTCGAGCCTCAAGTACGAGTCCGGCGTGCACCGGGTCCAGCGCGTCCCCGCCACCGAAGCGCAGGGGCGCATCCACACCAGCACGGTCACCGTGTCGGTGATGCCCGAGGCGGAGGAGGTGGACGTCCAGATCAATCCCGCCGACATCCAGATGGACGTGATGCGGTCCACCGGCTCGGGCGGCCAGAGCGTGAACACGACCGACAGCGCGGTGAGGCTCACGCACAAGCCCACCGGTGTGGTGGTGAAGTGCCAGCAGGAGAAGTCGCAGATCAAGAACCGTGCGATGGCGCTCAAGATGCTCCGCTCCAAACTGTTCGAGATGGAGCTGGAGAGGCGGACGCAGGCGCGCGACGCCGAGCGCCGCAGCCAGGTGGGCACCGGCGACCGCAGCGAGAAGATCCGCACCTATAACTTTCCGCAGGATCGATTGACCGACCATCGCATCGGGTTCACCCGGCACAACCTGCAGGCGGTGATGGACGGCGACATCGAGGACGTGATCGTCGCCTGCCGCACGTACTTCCAGGCGGAGGCGTTGCGGCGAGAGGCGCAGGCCGGGTCGCAGGCGGCAGCCACGTAAACGCGATGGCGGAGACCTGGACGGTGCGGGCCTTGCTGACCTGGGCGCGCGAGTGGCTGGCGAAGAGGGGAGTCGAGTCACCGCGCCTCGATGCCGAGCTGCTGCTCGCGCACGCGCTCGGTTGCTCGCGCACCCGGCTCTACGTCGATTTCG
>DATFTN010000082.1:0-12465 GCA_035261845.1 Myxococcales bacterium
ATCTGGTTGCGGGCGGACCCCAGGTAGCGTTCCACGTTTTCCGGCGTGATTCCGGGCATCTGGAGCAGGACCTCGGTGCTGGCGTTGGCGAAGTCCTTGGCGCTGCGGAACCCGTGCGCGTAGAGCAGCTCCACGGTCTGCTCCGGCAGCCCGATGGCCGTCAGGCTCCGCTGGGCGAACTCGCGCAGCTCCTTCACCCGGCTCTCGCTGTTGATGTCCAGCTTCCAGCCGGTGAGCTGCGCCGCCAGGCGCACGTTCTGTCCGCGGCGGCCGATCGCCAGCGAGAGCTGATCGTCGGGGACGATGATCTCCATCGCCTTGTTCTGCTCGTCGAGCAGCACCCGGGTCACCTCCGCCGGCTGCAGAGCATTGACCACGAAGCGGGCCGGGTCCTCGTCCCAGGGCACGATGTCGATCTTCTCGCCGCGCAGCTCCTGCACCACGGCTTGCACGCGGCTGCCCTTCATGCCCACGCAGGCGCCGACCGGGTCCACGTCGCCGTCGCGCGAGGCGACCGCGATCTTGGTGCGGCCTCCTGGCTCGCGCGCCACCGCCTCGATCACCACAACGCCTTCGGCGATCTCCGGGACCTCCATCTCGAACAGCTTGCGCACCAGCTCGGGCGAGGCGCGGGAGAGGATGATCTGCGGGCCCTTCGACTCGCGCAAGACGTCCAGCACGAACGCCTGGACGCGGTCGCCGGCCCGGTAGCTCTCGCGCGGGGTCTGCTCGCGCACCGGCAACACCGCCTCGGCGCGGCCCAGGTTGACGATGATGTTGCCGCGCTCGAAGCGCAGGACGATGCCGCTGACGATCTCGCCCTTGCGATCCTTGTAGTCGTTGAAGACGTTCTCGCGCTCGGCGTCGCGGGTGCGCTGGATGATCACCTGCTTGGCGGTCTGCGCGGCGATCCGGCCGAACGACTTGCGGTACGTCTTGAGGTGCAGGATGTCGCCGTAGCGCTCGTCCTGGACCCGCGCCTCCTCCTCGTCCTCGGGCCGGTAGAAGATCTGGAACAAGAGCTCGTCGCCGGTCTCGGCCTCGATGCCCTTCTTGCCGGCGTCGTCGAGCGAGATCTGGTTCACCGACTTGATCGGGTCCTCCACCTCCACGCGCGGCACCACGGTGAGGGTCTGGAAGACCTCCACCACGCCCTTCTCCTCGTTGTAGGTCGCCTCGATGGCGCGGTCGGGGCCGAAGTGCTTCTTGGCCGCCTGGGTGATGGCGTTCTGCAGGGTGTCCACCAGGACGTCGCGCTCGATGCCTTTGTCCTTCGCGACCTGGTCCAGGATCATGTTCAGGTTGAGGGTGGGGACGACCTGCTGCTGGGGGGCTGCCATGGTTCTCTCGCTTTTTCAGTTGTGGGTGGTGCCGGACTCTTCGTGCCAATGGATGAAGGAGGGGCGCTGGCCGGTGAGGAAGTAGTGCTCCAAGGCGCGGGTGGCGTCCTCGCCGGGGACGGCCCAGGAGGCCGGGTAGTCGTCCTGCTGCCCGGTGACGAGGGTGAAGCTGAGCCGCGCGTCCTGGCTGCCCTTGAAGCGGGGGTTCCGCGAGGAGAGGCGCGGCTCCCCCTCGTCGCCGCTGAGCAGCAGCACCGCCTGGCCGCCGCTGAACAGGCCGGTGAGCGACTCGCCTTCGCGCCGGACCGCCACCTCTGCGCGGTCGGATCTGCGGGCATCCTTCAGCGCCCGGCGCACGTCGTCGCGGGCCCTGGTGAGCACGTAGCGGCCGTCGATCTGCAGGCGCGCCTCCGGCTCCTCCTCTTCCTGGGAGGCGGCGAGGTCCGCCAGGCTGGGCTCGACGTGGGCCTTGGCGATCTGCTCGAACGGGACCCGGAACACCTTCCCGTCCACGTCGATCAGCGCCCGTCCCTCCTCGAATCCGCGCAGGGTCCCGACGAACGTCTTGCGGTTCTCCAACTCCGGGATGGGGCCGTAGGCCTTCACCCGGACCTTCTCGCCCGCGTACTTCGCGAAATGTTCCGGGGTGCGCAGCGGCCGGTCCAGGCCGGGGCTCGAGACCTCCAGGTCGTACGCTCCTTGGATCGGGTCCTCCACGTCCAAGGCGGCTGAGACGGCGCGCGACACGCTGGTGCAGTCGTCGAGGGACACCCCTCCATCCCTGTCGATGTACAGGCGCAGGGCGGTCCGGCCACCGGCGCCGGCCAGCTCGACGTCGATCAGCTCGAGCCCCTCGCCCGCGGCGAGCGGGGCGGCGATGGCGCGCACCTTCTCGACGATCTCCTCCTTGCGGCCCACTGCGAACCCATCCTCCAAAAAACAAAAAAGCGGGCAGACCTCGCCCACTTTCCCGGACCCGCCCGGAGGCGGGCACAGCGAAAATGTCAGCCGCCGCCGTAGCAGACCGCTCTGGCGCAGTCAAGCCGGGCAGCGAGCCCGTTCAGCTTTATAACAGGGGCGGAGGTGCGCGTGTTCCAGGCGGCAGCCATCCAGATGAGCGCGGGTCCCGTCCGCGCCGAGAACGAGGCGCGCGCCCTGTCTCTCCTCGACCGGGCGTGCGAGGCCGGAGCCCGGCTCGTCGGCCTCCCCGAGATGTGGGAGCACGTCGGCCCGGCCGCGCAGAAGCGGGAGTTCGCCGGCGCGCTCGACGGGCCGCAGCTCGCCCGGGTGCGCGAGCTGTGCGCCCGCCGTTCGGTGTGGTGCCTGGCCGGGTCCATCGCCGAGCGCGCCGCGGACGGCCGGGTGCACAACACCGCCGTCCTGATCGACCCCCGTGGTGGAATCGCCGCCTCGTACCGCAAGCTGCACCTGTTCGACGTGGACATCCCGGACGGCGCCCGCTACCGCGAGTCCGAGGCAGTCGCGCCGGGAGAGGCAGTGCCTCCGGTGGTCGAGTTGGGCGGTCTGGGCGTCAAGCTGGGCCTCTCGGTCTGCTACGACCTCCGCTTTCCGGAGCTGTACCGGCGCCTCGCCGAGCAAGGCGCGGACATCCTCTCCGTCCCTGCCGCGTTCACCGCCTATACCGGCCGCGCGCATTGGGAGGTGCTGCTCCGCGCCCGCGCCGTGGAAAACCAGGCGTACGCGTTCGCTCCCGCCCAGGCCGGCCGGATCGGGCCGCCGCAGGAGAACCGGCAGGCCTGGGGCCACGCCATGATCGTGGACCCCTGGGGCGAGGTGGTCGCCGACGCGGGTCCGTCCGGCGACGGTTTCGCGCTCGGGCGCATCGATCCGGCCCGGCTCGCCCAGGTCCGCCGCGACCTGCCCGCCCTGCGGCACCGCCGCCGCGACGTCCTCTAACTTCGCGCGAAGGTTTTTGTTCCCAACAGAATTCTTCGCGATCTTCGCGCGCTTCGCGGTGATCTCTTTTTCCGGAGGTGGGCGAAGGGCACTCCCGGAGCGGGGATGCGGCCGTTTGACAGGCCGGAGGGCGGCCGGGTACCGTCCTAACATCGGGCGAGGTGTCATCGGAGAGGGGCCACCATGGAGATCACCGAGGTCCGCGTCTTCCCGGTCAACGAGGAGCGGTTGAAGGCGTACGTGACCATCACGCTGGATGCGTGCTTCGTCGTGCGCGACCTGAAGGTGATCAACGGCAATACCGGACTTTTCGTAGCCATGCCTGCAAAACGCCGGAAGGACGGCACCTTCAAGGACATCGCCCATCCGCTCAACAGCGAGACGCGCGAGCGGATGGAGAAGATCATCCTGACGGAATACGAGCGCGAGCTCGCCCGCGGTACGCCGTCCAACGCGGCCGCCGCCTCTGGGTAGGCTGCTCCGGCCGCGCGCCGCAGGTGTGCTAGAAGGCCGCCATGCACACGAAGCCCCCGGGCGGCGGTTCCGACCTCGTGGTCCTCTCCGGGAACTCGAACCTCCCGCTCGCGCGCGAGGTCTGCGATTACCTGAAGCAACCCCTGGGCAAGTCCTCGCTGACCCGCTTCTCGGACGGCGAGATCCAGGCCGAGATCGGCGAGAACGTGCGGGGCCGGGACGTATTCCTGATGCAGAGCACCTCCACTCCGGTGAACGACCACCTGATGGAGCTGCTCATCCTGATCGACGCCGCACGCCGCGCCAGCGCCGCCTCCATCACCGCGGTCATGCCGTACTACGGCTACGCCCGGCAGGACCGCAAGGTGGCGCCCCGCACGCCGATCACCGCTCGCCTGGTGGCTGACCTCATCACCAGCGCGGGGGCCGACCGGTTCGTCTCGATGGACCTGCACGCAGGGCAGATCCAGGGCTTTTTCGACATGCCGTCCGATCACCTCTACGCCTCGCCGGTGCTGGTCGAGCACATGCGCAAGGCGTTCCCCAATCCGGACCACGTGGTGATCGTCAGCCCCGACGCGGGCGGCGTGGAACGGGCCCGCGCGTACGCCAAGCGGCTCGGCACCTCCCTGGCCATCGTCGACAAGCGGCGCAGCAAGCCCAACGTCGCCGAGGTGGTGAGCCTGATCGGCGACGTCCGCGGCAAGATCGGGGTCTTGCTCGACGACATGGTCGACACCGCCGGCACGCTCACCCAGGGCGCCAGATTGCTGCACGACAGCGGCGCCAAGCGCGTCCTCGCCTACGCCGTCCACCCGGTGCTGAGCGGCCCGGCCATCCAGCGCATCAGCGAGTCCGCCATCGAGCAGCTGGTGGTCACCAACACCATCCCACTCTCGCCCGCCGCGCAGGAGTGCAAGAAGATCGTCCAGCTCTCGGTGGGCCGCATCTTCGGCGAGGCCATCCGCCGCATCTACAGCGCCGACTCCCTCTCCAGCCTCTTCGTCTAACCCGCTCTGCGTCTACAAGCGTTTCACGCAGAGGGCGCGGAGGAGAAGGAGGGCGCGGAGGAACTTGTTTCCTGAAACCAGGTTCCTCCGCGCTCTCCTCTCTCCTCCCCTCCTCCGCGTGAAACGGCTTTAGGCTACGTCGCGACCGGATCAGGCGACAGCGACTTGCGCGGGCGGAGGGGGCGTGCTATCCAGGCGCGCTTTCGGAAGAATTCCGGGCGGTTTTCAAGTTCACCCCGGAGCCCACCAGACCCAGGCTTGCGGCTCGCCCGCCGCGGCGGTGGTGCCCGGCACGGAGGAAGTCATGGCGCAGGACACATCCACGCTGCAAGCGCAGATGCGCGACAAGTCGGGCAAGGGCCCGGCGCGCCGGCTGCGCGCGAAGGGCCTCGTCCCGGCGATCTGCTACGGGCCGTTCGACAAGAAGCCGCTGATGGTGGCGGTCGACCCCGAGGCGCTGGCCCAGGCGATCGCGACCCCGCACAAGTTCAACACGGTGATCAAGCTGGAGGTCGCCGGCAGCGAGCCGCGCACCGTGCTGTTCAAGGACTTCGAGAAGGACCCGGTGGACGGGCACGTCCTCCACGTCGACTTCCTCGAGGTGCGGCTGGACCAGGACGTGGTTGTCAACGTACCGGTGGTGCTGATCGGAAAGCCGGTCGGAGTGACCGAAGGCGGCATCCTGCAGCAGGTCAGCCGCACCCTGCCGGTCATCTGCAAGCCCGCCCAGATCCCGGAGAAGATCGAGGTCGACGTCTCCAATCTGAAGATCGCCGAGTCGATCCACATCTCGGACATCAAGGCGCCGGACGGCGTGCGGTTCAAGACGAACGTGATCAAGAACGCCACCATCGCGGTGGTGAACATCCCGGAGAAGGAGGAGGTCGCTCCGGCTCCGGCCGCTGCCGTTCCGGGTGCCGAAGGCGCGGCGGCCGCCGCTGTTCCTGGCGCTCCAGGCGCGGCTGCTCCGGGCGCCCCGGGCGCCGCCCCCGGCGCTCCTGGCGCGGCTCCGGGCACTCCTGGCGCGGCCCCCGGCGCTCCGGGTGCGGCTCCCGGCGCTCCGGCGAGGGGCGGCGCGGACAAGGGCGCGAAGAAGTAAGCGCCCGTGCGCATCCTGGTGGGCCTGGGCAATCCCGGCGCGAAGTACGAGCGCACGCGCCACAACCTGGGCTTCCGGATCGCCCGGCTGGCGGCCGAGAAGCTCGGGGTCGCGCTCGACCAGACCCGCTGGAACGCGGTGCTGGGAACCGGGAGGGCGAAGGGGGAGCAGATCGCGATCGTGCTCCCGCAGACGTTCATGAACTTGTCGGGCGAATCGGTTGGGCACGCGGCGCGGTTCTGGAAGGCGGACCTGGGGCAGCTGGTGGTGGCGCACGACGATCTGGACCTCGATCTCGGACGGGTCCAGGTGAAGGTGGGTGGCGGCGACGGTGGTCACAACGGGCTGAAGAGCCTGCGGCAGCACCTGGGGGCGGACTTCGTCCGGGTCCGCTCCGGCATCGGGCGGCCGCCGCAAGGGTGGGACCCGGCGGACTTCGTGCTGGCGAGGTTCGCGGAAGAGGAGGAGAAGGTGGCTGAGGAGATGGTGCCGATCGCGGCGGACGCGGCGGTGACGGCACTCCTCGACGGGGCGGCGGCGGCGATGAACCGGTTCAACCGGCGGCCCAAGGAGGCCGGCGGAAAGAAGGGCGAAGTAGAGCAGGCAGTGGACCTCGCCGGAGGCGGGACCTCCGGCAAACCCAAGAGGTGACGGACATGCAGCAAGCAGAGACGCAGACCGGCGGCGGAGCGGCGCAGCACGCGCCCGGGACCAAGCTGCGCGAGTACGAGACCATCTTCCTCCTCCGGCCCGACCTGGCGGAGGACCTGGTCGACAAGATCGTCGAGCGCCTGCGCGGGGTCGTGCAGCGCGAGGGCGGCAAGGTCATCAAGGTGGAGAATTGGGGCAAGAAGAAGGTCGCGTACGAGGTGAAGAAGCACCTGCGCGCCATCTACGTCCGGTTCGTCTACCTGGGGAACACGCACATGGTGGCGGAGTTCGAGCGCAACCTGCGCATGACCGACGACGTGCTCAAGTACCAGTCGGTGAAGCTGGCCGACGACGTCGACCCGGCGACGCGCCAGGTGGAGCCCGACGTGAAGCTGCCCGGCGATCCGGAAGTGCCGGAGCGCGCGCCGCGCGAGCCGGAAGGGTTCGGCGAGGAGCGCGGCTTCGGCCGCGAGCGGCCCGAGCCGGAAGGCGAGTTGGGCGCCGAGGCGGAACCCGAGTAACCGCGCGACTCCAGAGGAGACGGACATGGACGGAAACGGATTCAAGAAGGAAGACAGGTCCCGGGCCGGCGGATCGCGCGACGGGCGCGAGCGCGGCGGCGGCGGGATGGGCGAGGAGCGCGGCGGCGGCCGCGGATTCGGCCGGCGCAAGGTGTGCCGGTACTGCGCCGACAAGAGCCTGAAAGTGGACTACAAGAACGCCGCCGAGCTGAAGTACTTCATCACCGAGCGTGGGAAGATCGTGCCTCGCCGCATCTCGGGCAACTGCGCCCGGCACCAGCGGGAGGTGGCGACCGCCATCAAGCGCAGCCGCAACCTCGCGCTGCTTCCCTACACCGTGATGCAGCACCACCCGTAGGAGCGCGCCGATGAAGATCATCCTGACGAAGGACCTGGAGAACCTGGGCAAGGCCGGCGCGCTGGTGGAGGTGAAGCCGGGCTACGGTCGCAACTACCTGTTGCCGCGCGGCATGGCGGTGGCGGCGACCGCGAAGAACATCCGGCAGCTCGAGCACGAGAAGGCGGGCATCCTCTCGCGCGCGGCCAAGCACCGCTCCAACATGGACGCGCAGGCGAAGAAGCTGGCCTCGGTGGAGCTGCGCTTCTCCCGCAAGGTGGGCGAGCAGGACAAGCTGTTCGGGTCGGTCACCAGCAAGGACGTCCACGAGCAGCTCGCGGCGCAGGGCTACGAGATCGACCGCAAGCAGATCCACCTGCCCGAGCCCCTTAAGATTTTGGGCACCCACGAGGTGGAAGTGAAGCTCCACCCGGAGGTGGTCGCGAAGCTCAAGGTGACGATCGCGGCGGAGCAGTAGAGGCCGGAAGGGAGTCCGATCGGGCGGATGGTCTTGGCCGTTGCCACTCTGCTGGCCCTTCAGGCGCCCCCCGGGCGGACGCCCAGGGCCCAGCAATCTGCGCCGGCCGCTCCGGCGCAGGCCCAGCCTGCCCCTCCTCCGGGGCGGGCGGCGCCGCCCGCGGGCAGTGCCGGGCCGCGCCCCAACGGGACGTCGCCCCCGGCCCCGCAAGCGGGGCCTCCGGCGGTGGCGCCGAGGCGCTTCGGCCGCTTCGACCTGGACCAGCAGAAGGATCAGCTGGCGCGGCTCCCGGACCTCAAAGAGTGCGCGGACCTCCTCCTCCCCGCGTCCGGCCATGCCGATTGCGCGGTGCCGCGCGATCCCGACCGCATCGCACGGGTGCAGATCGCCTGGGAGGACTCCAAACCAGGCGGAGAGATCGTCGCTTTGCGCCTGCTGTTCGATCCGCAGCTGGCGCCCGCGCTGACCGACCTCGAATGGCAGCTGACCCGCGGGTGGGGCGCGCCGGTCCTGGAGCAGCTGCGGCGCGAGAAGGACCAGAAGGTGCTCACCCTCCAGTGGGAGGACGGAGAGCACCGCGCGACGGTCGAGGCGCAAGGCGCGCTGGCGCAGCCCTCGCGGGCGGTGGCCGTGGTGCTCGAGCGGCGGCCCGCGGCCCTTCCCGCCGAGCTGGCCGGGCTGCACCCCCGTCCCTTCCCGGGCGTCCGGTTCAAGCTGCTGCGGCGGCTCGAGTGGGACGGTCAGCCCTACGCGCTGGTCTGGGGCACCTCGCTCACGCCCGGCCAGGAAGCGGTGGGCGAAGCAGGGCCTTCCTGGGCGACGCAGCGCGGATACGTGGGCCTCTGGAAGCTGGAGCCGGCGACGGCGCAGCGCCCGCGCAGGTGGCGGCCGCTCTGGGAGCGGCTCACGGGCGACGAGGACGAGGAGAACGAGCGCATCTCCCGGGTGGACACCCGGGACGTCACCGGCGACGGAGCGCCCGACCTCGAGGTGGAGCTCTCCTGCGAGACCTGCGGCCGCACCGCCAGCGAAGTGGTGGTGAAGACGGTCCGCGCGGGAAAGCTGGTCGACCTGCTCAACAAGCGGGACCTGTTCCGAGCGCAGGTGGACTTCGAGCCGGGTCGCGTTCGCATCGGCCAACCGGACGGCGACGAGGAATCCAGCCTCACGGTCAGCACGTATTCCTACGACCGCGGCAAAGGCGCCTTCGTCCTGGCCCGCGAAGAACGGATCTCCCGCTCCCCTCCGCCGGAACATTGATTGCAGGCGTGCTAGTTTTCCGGGGATGGGGAAGAAGCCGCCGTTACCGCCCTGGATCGAGCACGCGGCGGCGGTGCGCAAGAAGCTGAAGGAGCGCGGGTTCAAGCCGGCGGACCGCGTGCAGATCTGCGAGAAGTGCGACGAGTACGCGGAAGAAGCCTGGTCCCTGAAGGGAAGCCAGGGGATGGGCGGCCGGGATCTCGTCTACTGCATGAACTGCGGGCGCTCCCGTTCCTGGCGCGGTCACGGCAGCCCGCGCGCCGTCGAGGAGCCGTTCGACCTGATGGCCTTCCTCGGCCTGCGCGCCTGACCGCGCGGCCGCGGGGGCTCCCGCCTATCGCGGCTTCTCGTCCGTGCTCGGCGGGCACGTCGCGGGCGGGCTCGGATCGGGCGGATCGCAGAGCGGGCCCCGCTGCTTTGGCTGGGTCTGGCGGTCGATCTCCATCAAGAACGCCTCGGTCAGCCCCCAGATCGGATCGCCGTTCGGGCTTGGAGTTCCGCTCCAGCTTCCAGCAGCAGCTCCCCAAGGGGTCCCGGTTCCGCGCGAGGCGGTGACGCATCCGCCGAAGAACGTCGTCGCGAGAACCAGCGCCGCGGCAGGGCAGGCGTTCCGCATGAGGAACAGAGAAGCATTCCCCGCGCCAATGCCGGGGAGCAGTCGTTCCGCGCGGTTGAGCGTTCGGCCAACGTCGAGCTGCGACACCGGTGTCGCGGTGCCTGCGCGTTCAACGCGCTGCAGTGGATGTTCTGGGAGCAGTACAGCCACGAGCCGAACGTGGCGACGGTGCGGCATTGGGTGAAGCACATCGGCGTTCCCGAGGAGAAGCGGGCGCTGCTGGAGCAGAAGCGGGCGCTCGGCGTCCGCGCGCTCTCGGTGATGGAGAACCATCTGGCGGACCGGGTGTACTTCGTCGGCGAGCGGTTCACGGTCGCGGACATCGCCCTCTACGCGTACACGCACGTCGCGCCAGAAGGCGGCTTCGATCTGGCTCCGCTCCCTCGCGTCCGCGCCTGGCTCGACCGCGTCCGCGACCGCCCGGGCTTTACGCCCATCACCCAGCCGTGATCAGGGCAGAGAGATCACCGCGAAGAGCGCGAACGATCAGCGGATGGCTTTGCGGAGCTCGGCGGCGCGGCGGCGGATCGCGGGCAGGCCCGACTCGATCTCCACGCTGGCGAGCCGCTGCGACAGCGCGGGCGGCACCTTGAGCGAACCCGCCCGGTGCAGCTCCTCCAGGCGCGTCAGGGCCCGGTCGACGATGTCGTCGTCCGGATGTCCGAGCAGCCGATCGAGGACGCGCGGATCGTCGGGCAGCGGGTACTTGCGCAGGAACTCGGTGGCGGCGGCGTGGAACGCCTTGGGATCCTCGATCGCGTAGAGCTTCTTGCGCGCCTCGTCGCGCTCGCTGTCTTCCTCGCTGCTGCCCAGCTTCTCGCGCACTTGGTCGGGGAGCGCGCTCGATGCCACCCCTTGCGAGAAGAGCCGCTCGAGGTTGGTCTTGTACTGCGTGTACTTGGTCGAGCTCTGGAACCGCTCTGACTCGCGCTCCGATCTGCGCGACGACCCGCCGCGGTCCCGCTGCTTGTCGATCTCGCGCCAGCTCTTGGTGCGCTTGGGCTTCTCGTCGTCCGGCATCGGTGCAGGAGTCTAACGCCGCCCACAGGCAAAGTCGCGCGGCGCTCCACAGCCTGTGGACAACGGGGCGAATCGCCGATACCACGGCTCACGCACGCGAGCGGGCTGTGGGCGGCTTGTGGACGGTCCCGGTGACAACGTTTGCGCGTTGACGCCTACACGAGCACGTGCCGTACAAGCATGCGCCAGTCGTTCTTTCGCGGACGGTGGCATGACTCGTCGAGAAATGGAGAAGAAGCCAATCTGGGTTCCCCGTTACTACGAACCCCGGTTCGGACACGAAGTCGAGGTCCGCTACGACGAGGAGTACTGGTACCAGGTCGCGCCGGAGATGAACCTCTTCCGGCGCGTCCGCCGGTTCGATCCGTTCAACTCGCCGATCCCGGAGTCGGGCGGCCTCGAACGGCTCGAGGGCTAGGATGTCCGAGGGCTCCGCTAAGGTGGCGGCGTGAATTCCACCGCCTCGCTCGAAGCAGTCCGACCGGCGCCGATGGCACCGCCCGGCGGCCGGATTCCGCCGCAGAACCTCGACGCCGAGCGCAGCGTCCTCGGCGGAGTTCTCCTCGACAACGCCGCGCTGAACGAGATCCTCGAGCTGCTCAAGCCGGAGGACTTCTACCGCGACGCGCACCGCAAGGTGTTCGAGGCGATGTGCGCGCTGTCCTCCCGGGGCGAGCCGATCGATCGCGTCACCCTGAAGGACGAGCTGACCGCGCTGGGCGCCTACGAGGCGGTCGGCGGCGAGGACTTCGTCGACCTGCTCGACAAGCTGGTCCCGTCCGCCGCGAACCTCATGTACTACGCCCGGATCGTGCACGAGAAGGCGCTCGCGCGCCGGGTGATCGAGGCCGCGCACGCCATCGCCACCCAGGGCTACGAGCAGGCCGGAGAGGTGGGCGAGTTCCTCGACGACGCCGAGCGGCGCATCTTCGCCATCACCGAGGAGAAGGCGCAGTCCGCCTTCCTGCACGTCCGCGAGATCGTCAAGGCCACCTTCAAGACCATCGAGCAGCTGTACGAGCGGCAGGAGGAGATCACCGGGATCTCCACCGGCTTCGCCGACCTCGACCGGCTGACCAGCGGCTTCCAGCCTGGCGACCTGGTCATCCTGGCGGCGCGGCCGAGCATGGGGAAGGCGCAGCCGCTCGACGCGCCGGTGCTGACGCCATCGGGCTACGTTCCGATGGGGGAGATCCGTCCGGGATCTCTCGTGATCGGCCTGGACGGCACGGCGAAACGGGTGGCGGCCGTCTTCCCGCAGGGCAAGAAGCCCGTCTTCCGCGTGCGATTCACGGACGGCGCGACCGTGGAGTGCTGCGACGAGCACCTCTGGCATACCAC
This sequence comes from Myxococcales bacterium, assembly GCA_035261845.1. Taxonomy (GTDB): domain Bacteria; phylum Myxococcota; class Myxococcia; order Myxococcales; family 40CM-4-68-19; genus VBKO01. The sequence continues at coordinate 12,065 of DATFTN010000082.1, forward strand.
CACCCGGGAGGAGAGCGGGCGCCCTGGCGGAAAGGGGTCGGTCAAGGCGCTGTCGGAGATTCGTCGCTCTCTGGTCGTCGCGGGCGAACCTGAGCGCCTCAACCACCGGATCCCGATCGTCGCGCCGGTCGAGCTCGCTCCCCGTGGGGATCCCTTGCTTCTTCCTCCCTACTTGCTGGGCTTGCTGCTCGGCGAGGGCACTTTGCGCAGTCGCAGCGGGCCGTATCCCGGCTGCGAAGAGGACCTGCGCGAACGGGTGCCGCCCGATCTCTTCACCGCCGACACGGTGACCGTCGACGGGATCGCAACGGCGGTTCCGCGAAGGAGCACCGCGCGCCAATCCCGGACGCGGAGGGCGCTCGAACGCTACGGCCTGTACGGGCTGAGCATCCTGGAGAAGT
>DATFTN010000083.1:0-2709 GCA_035261845.1 Myxococcales bacterium
AAGCCGCGCCGGTGAACCCGACGCGGCCTCGAAAGTCGAACTGCGGAAGGCCTACGCCGCGGCGCGCTTGGCGATGGCCGCAAACGCCTGCGGGTCGGCAACCGCGATGTCCGCCAGCACCTTGCGGTCGAGCACGATGCCGCACTTCTTCAGGCCGGCCACCAGCTTCGAGTACGACAGCCCCGACATCCGGGCGGCCGCGTTGATGCGGACGATCCACAGCGAGCGGAAGTCGCGCCTGCGCATCCGGCGGCCCTTCGCCGACTGCATCATCGCCCGCTCGACCGCCTCGACGGCCCGCTTGTACGTGTTGTGGCGCCGTCCCCGGAAGCCCTTGGCGAGCTTCAGGACGCGGTTGCGGCGGCGGCGGGCCTTGAATCCTCGTTTGACGCGCATGTGCTGACTTCTCCTACTTCGGCAGCCCGTACGGCAGGGCCCTCTTGAGGTGCTTCTCGTCCGGGCGGGACAGGACCTCGCTGTGGCGCAGATGGCGCTTGCGCTTGCGGTTCTTGCTCAGGGACAGGTTGTGGCGGCGGAAGGCCTTGGCCGCCTTGATCTTGCCCGTCCCGGTGCTGCGAAACCGCTTCACCGCGCTCCGCTTGGTCTTCAACTTCGGCATTTCCCATCCTCGAAAAAGGAAGCGGCCTAGTACCTCAGGCCGCCTCCGAAATCAACCCTTCTACCTCGGAACTCATGCCTTGGGGGCCTCGGCCTGCTGCGCCGGCGCCGGCGCGGGGGCGGAAGCGGCGGGCCGGGGCGCGCCGTTGGTCGGCGTCGCGGGACGCGGACCGGCCGATGCCGGACGGGCCTCCGGCGGTGGCGCTCCGGGGCGCGATGCCGGTGGCTGTCCGGGACGCGTCGACTGGCCGCCGGGGGACTGCTGCTGCTGCTGGAGCGAGCGCTGCTGTTGCAGGAACCGCGGGTTCGCGGCAAGGATCATGAACAGCAGCCTGCCTTCGAGGCGGGCCGTCTGCTCGACCACCGCGATGTCCTTCAGCTCGGTCTCGATGCGGCGGAGGATAGCCTGGCCGATCTCGCGGTGGGTGATCTCGCGGCCGCGGAACATGACCGTCACGCGCGCCTTGTTGCCCTCGGCGAGGAACTCGCGGATGGCCTTGGTCTTGAAGGCGTAGTCGTGCTCCTCGGTCTTGGGCCGGAACTTCACTTCCTTCAGCTTCACGACCGTCTGCTTCTTCTTCGCCTCGTTCGCCTTCTTCTTGGTCTCGTACTTGAACTTGCCGTAGTCCATGATCTTGCAGACCGGCGGCTTGGCCATGGGCGAGACCTCGACGAGGTCGAGGCCGAACTCCTGGGCCTTGGCGAGGGCGGTCTCGAGCGGGATCACTCCCAACTGCTCACCTTCGGGACCGATGACACGGAGCTCACGTGCGCGGATACGGCGGTTCGTGCGGGCGTCGCGGATGGCGGACTCCTTCGAGAAATGTGGACCAGCACGCTCCGGCGTACCGGACGTTCGACTGCTGATTTCAGGGCAAAAAAACCCAACCCCACCCCGGATTGCGGGTCTGGTTAGGGTATCCGCCCTCGGGGCTGTGTCAAGGGTTCGTGTAGGCGCGCGCTCACCGGTGCGCATGCTCAGTACGGGACCGTAGCCTCCTTCGCCAGCTGGTCGGCGAACGCGGCGAGCGCCAGGGTGCCCATCTCGGCGTCCTTGCCCTCCCCATGGCGGCGCGGCGAGACGGCCTTCTGCTCGACCTCCTTGTCGCCGACCACGAGCGTGTACGGCACTTTCTGCAGCTGCGCGTCGCGGATCTTCGCGCCCAGCTTCTCGCTGGAGTCGTCCATCTCCGCGCGCAGTCCGCGCGCCTGCAGCACCTGCGCGACCTCGCGCGCCCAGGGCATGTGCCGGTCCGCCACGGTGATCACGCGCGCCTGCACCGGCGCGAGCCAGACCGGGAAGTTGCCGGCGTAGTGCTCGATGAGGATGGCGATGAACCGCTCGAAGGAGCCGTAGATGGCGCGGTGGATGACCACCGGCCGGTGCTCCTTGTTGTCCTCGCCGACGTACGTGAGATCGAAGCGGTCCGGCGCGTTGTAGTCGAGTTGGATGGTGCCCAGCTGCCATTCGCGCCCGATGCTGTCCCGCACGTGGAAGTCGAGCTTGGGGCCGTAGAACGCCCCGTCCCCGGGGTTCTCCACCCACGAGACGCCGGTCTGCTCCACCGCCGAGCGCAGGCTCGCCTCGGCGCGGTCCCACAGCTCGTCGCTGCCGATCCGCTGCGCGGGGCGGGTGCCGAACTTCGCCCGGTACTCGAGACCGAAGGCCTGGAAGACCTGGCCGACGAGCTCGACCAGCCGGCGGACCTCCTCGGTGATCTGCGACTCCATCAGGAGGATGTGCGCATCGTCCTGCTGGAACTGCCGCACGCGGGTGAGCCCGCTCAGCACGCCGGTCGCCTCGTTGCGGTGGAGCACGTCCTGGGTATGCAAGCGCAGCGGCAGCTCCCGGTAGCTGTGCTTCCTCATCGAGTAGAAGAGGTAGTGCGAGGGGCAGTTCATCGGCTTGAGCGACGAATCGTGCTCGCCGGTCTCGCTGTCCTGGATGAGGAACATGTTCTCGCGGTACTTGCCCCAGTGGCCGCTCGTCTCCCACAGCGACTTGTTGTAGAGCAGCGGCGTCTTGATCTCGTCGTAGCCGTTCGCGAGGCACATGCGGCGCATCGCCGTCGACAATTGCGTGTAGATCAC
>DATFTN010000084.1:0-3642 GCA_035261845.1 Myxococcales bacterium
CCCCGCTGCGCGCGTCGTCGCCGACGAGACCCGGGGCCGGATCTCGATCATCGACCGCATCCTCAGCGGGATCATTCCGATCGTGTCCTGGGGAGGGCGGTAGGATCACCTCCGCCGCTTCCGCCGGCGCAGCTCGCGCGCCGCGATGAAGCCGAGCAAGCCCAGCGCCGCCCAGCCAGGCCAGTCGCCCACCACCTGGTACACCGTGGTCCCCTGCAGCATCGGCACGTCGCGCACCGCGACCCCGCGCACGTCCGCCGGGATGCGCGTCACCACCCGGCCGGTCGCGTCCACGAACGCGCTGATCCCCGTCGAGGTCGCGCGCAGCAGCCATCGGCGGTGCTCGATGGTGCGCAGCGCGGCGAGCTGCAGGTGCTGCTCCTGCTCGTGCCCGGCGCCGTACCAGGAGTCGTTGGTGAGGTTCACCAGGGCGTGGGCGCGGCCTTCGCCGTGGTCCTCCATCGTCTTGCGCACGATCCACGGGAGGATGTCCTCGTAGCAGATGAACGTCGCGTACCGGTAGCCGCCGTCGCGCAGCGGCCGGGTGGTGGTGCCCTGCGTCAGGTGCGTGGCGAGCGGCGACCACTCGTAGAGGAAGGGGAACCAGTCGCCGAAGGGGATGTACTCGCCGAAGGCGAGCAGCTGGATCTTGTCGTAGTGATCGCCGATCTTCCCGTCCCGCCCGATCACGAGGGCGCTGTTCCAGGCTTGCTTGCCGCTCACGCGCTCGACGCCGGCGATGATGGAGACGGGGACGCCGCCCGAGATGGCGCGCCCGTCGTCGCCGTTGCGCACCGGGCGCAGGTTGTAGCCGACTTCCGGCCAGATCACGAGATCGGCCCCGCGCCCGTGCAGCTCGGCGGTATCCGCCCAGAGCGCCTGCACCGAGGCGTACGGGTTCCGGTGGAGCGCGATCTCGCCGACGTTCGGCTGGGCGATGCCGATCCGGCGCAGCGGGGCCGCCTGCTCGCGCGCGTCGATGCGCCCGATCCGCCACAGGCCGTACGTGAGGGTCGCGGCCACCGCCAGCGCGGTCCCGATCACCGGCCAGGGCCTTCGGGTGAGGAACAGGTCCGCCAGGGCCCCGTTGACCGACGCCTGCAGGGCGGAGAGCAGCAGCACCCCGCCCAGGTCCGCCACCTGCACCAGCGGCAAGACCGGCATCAACGCCACTCCGGTGTAGCTCTGGAACAAGAGCGGGTAGACGAACTCGGTCGCGACCAGGCAGAGCGGCAGCAGCCCGGCCAGTGGCCAGCGCGTCGCCGTCCAGGTCCGCCGCAGCGCCCAGGCGAACACGCCGAAGAGGAATCCCTGGGCCAGGCAGAGCACCACGTATCCGAGGAAGGCGAGCGGCAGCGGCGCGAAGGCGAACACGCGCAGCAAGTGGATGACCCAGGTGTACCCGCCCAGGTGGGCGACGAATCCGAACCACGCGCCGCGCCGCAGCGCTTCGCGCGGCGTGGCCTCGCGCAGCGAGAGCAGGAGCGGGATGAAGCAGACGAAGGTCAGCGGCCAGACGCCGAAGCCGATCCAGGAGACGAAGTAGAGCACGCCCGACAAGGTGGGCAGCGCGAGGGAACGCAGGCGGCGCATGCGGAAGCCGCTGGAAATACCACACCCGTGCTACAGACGGGGCATGGCCGTGCTGCTCAACCAGCCGTCCAACCTGCGCCTGCGGCTGGATCTCTCGGCGCGGTCGTCCGACGGCGTGCGCAGCCCGGCCGCCCTGCAGGCGGAAGCGGCGGTCGAGCGGTACCGCCACCGGCCCACCACCGGCGAGCACGGTTTCGTGCCGCTCTTGCGGCTCCCCCAGGTGACCCTGCTCGACCTCGACCTGATCCACTTCCTCGAGCAGCTCGAGGCGTTGCTCGAGGCGGGGCAGCCGGGGGGCGCGGCGCTGGAGCCCACCGCCGGCGCCGCGCTGGCCCTGCGCGTGACCGGAGGGCCCGACGCCTACCAGATCGAGGCGGGCCTCGACCTGCGCAGCCTGCTGGAGCCGGTGGGCGGGCAGTCCGGCGAGCCCGGATCCGACGTGGCGCTGTTCCGCTTCTTCGCCAACGGCCGCGCCGTGGTCGCCTTTTGCGCAGCGCTGCTGGAGGAATTCGCCCGCTTTCCGACGGATCCTTCCCGGGTCTCGCCCGGGGAGGGTGGTTGATCCTGCCGCGCGCTGTATCGTAATAGGGTATGCGCTTGCGGGTTGCCGCACTGGCGCTGGCCAGCTCCAGCGCCGTCTCGGCGCTGCCGCCGACGGGACGGCCGCAGCGGATGGCCCCCGGCCTTCATGGCATCTCGGCTCCGCTCTGGCTGCAGCGGCCCGCTCTCGTCGCACCCCCTCCCGAGGACCACGAGCCGCGCCGCATCCCGCTCAGCGCGCCGGCGGAGCCCGTGCGCGACCCCGTCGTGCAAAGCAGCGTTCCTGCCCTGCTGGCGCCGCCGATCAACCTCAGCTTCGACGGCATCGGGCTCGGCACCATGGGCGTGCCTTCCGGCCAGGCGTTCAAGGTCGAGCGGGATCCACCCGATCCGTCGGGCGACGTGGGCCCGAACCACTTCATGCAGATCGTCAACTCGAGCCTCGCCGTCTTCTCCAAGACGGGCGCCTTGCTGTTCGGGCCGGTGCCTACCCAGACGGTGTTCGCCGGGTTGGGAGGGGCCTGTGCAAACGGTGTGGGGTTCGATGGAATCGTCCTCTACGATCCGCTCGCGGACCGGTGGTTGATCTCGGAACTCTCCTGGTTGGACCAGTTCAACGGGCCCTTCTGGGAATGCATCGCGGTGTCGCGCACGCCCGATCCGTTGGGTCAGTACGCGCAGTACGCGTACTCGTTTACGAACTTCAACGACTACCCGAAGCTCGGCGTGTGGCCGGACGGCTACTACGCGACGTTCAACATGTTCGTCAACGGGGCCCGGACTGCCCGGCTGCTCGCGCGGCGGATCTGCGCGTTCGACCGGGTCCGGATGCTCGCGGGGGAGCCCGCGTCGCCGCCGGTCTGTGCGGACATCATGACGAACGAGGTGAGCGGCCTCACGCCTGCCGACTTCGACGGGGAGCTGCTACCGCCGACCGGCGAGCCGGCAGTCGCGCTGGGGTTCTTCCGCAGCGACACACTGGTGGTGTACCGGTTCCACGTCGACTGGGCGGCGCCCGAGGCGAACAGCTCCATCGATGCGGTCGTGATCCCCGCCGCGGCCTTTCAACCCCTCTGCGCCACGGCGCGAAGCAATTATTGCGTTCCGCAGTTGAGCGGCCAGGTGCTCGACGGAATCGGCGACCGCATGATGTTCCGAGTCGCGTACCGGAACATGGGCGCATACGAGTCTCTGATCGCCAACCAGAACGTCGTGGCCGACTCCTCGGCGGGCGTGCGGTGGTACGAGATCCGCGATCCGGCGGGCGACCCCTTCGTCTACCAGCAGGGCACCTACGCGCCCGACTCCAACTCGCGCTGGATGGGCAGCGCGGCGATGGATCGGGCGGGCAACATCGGCTTGGGGTTCAGCCTTTCGGGAACACAGCGGAACGCCGGCATCGGAATCACCGGACACAGCACGAACGACCAGCCCGGCGTGATGGGCCTGGGCGAGACCGTCATCGAGAGCGGCGGCGCCGAGTACAACAACCAGAACCGGTGGGGCGAC
>DATFTN010000085.1:0-1593 GCA_035261845.1 Myxococcales bacterium
ATGCCCAGCAGCGCGAGGAGCAGCGCCCCGGCCGAGAAGAGGGAGAGGAGCAAGGTCGAGAGCCGGCGTTGCTGGAGCGTCGTGGAGACGGAACTCTCGAGCGACTGTAGTCCGGTCACCGGCTGATCGGGATCGAGGGAGCCGATCTCGGTCCGCAGCGAGGAGAGGAGCGAAGCGAGTCCCAGGTCGCTGCGGATCACCAGCGTCATTTCCACCGCGCGCGCGGGAGCCTGGCCGAGCGGATAGTAGACCTCGGGCTCCGGCGCCCGCGCCAGGCCGTACTGACGCACATCTCCGACGACCCCGACGATCTCCACCCAGGTGGGCGTTCCCGAATCGGCCACGCCGTAACTGAACCGCTTCCCGAGCGCCTCGTCGCCGGGGAAGAACCGGCGCGCGAATGCCTCGTTGACCACCCCGACCCGCGCCGACCGTGCCGTATCCTGTGCCGTCAGGTAACGGCCGCGCCGCACAGGAATGCCCATCGCCCGGAAGTAATCGCCGGAGACGAACTGCGTCTCGGCGATGTACTCGCCAGGGCGCGAAGGACGCCCCTCGAACGAGATGTCGCCGCTCGTGTTGCTTCCGCTCATCGGCAGGTTGAGGACCGCGCCCGCCGCGCGCACTCCAGGGATCGCCGAGACCCGTCGCGCCACCTCCGCATGGAATTCCTCGGCGCCCTTCTCCGCGTGCGAGAGAGGCAGCACCACCGCCCCTTCCGGACGGAATCCCGGGTCGACGGCGCGAAGCCGTTCGAAGCTGCGGACCAGGAGGGCAGCGCCCGCGAGGAGCATCACTGCCAGCGCTACCTCGCCGGTCACCAGCGCATCGCGCAAACGCGAGCGGTGACCCGTCGTCGATGCGCCCGTGCGGAGCGCGGCCATCGAGTCCGCCCGCGATGCGAGCAGCGCGGGGACGAGCCCAGCGGTGATCCCGGCCGCCGTGGAAACCCCCAGCGCGAAGATGAGCACCGCGACGTCGATGCCGACTTCGGAGCCGCGCGGCAGCGCCGGCCCCGCCAGCGCGACCAGCACCTTCACACCCCACCACGAAGCGACCAACCCCAGTACACCGCCAACCAGCGCGAGCACTGCGCTCTCGACGAGGATCTGCCGCACAAGCTGCGCGCGAGATGCGCCGAGCGCGGCGCGGACCGCCAGATCGCGCTCGCCGGCGGCCGCCCGCGCAAGCTGCAGGCCGGCCACGTTCGCGCAGGCGATGAGGAGGACGAGCACTACTCCACCCAGGAGGATCCAGAGCGGGCGCTTCGCCTCGCCCACGATCCTTTCTTGAAGAGAACGGCCGCGCAGCCGGTGATCCTTGTTGGTGGAGGGGTACGCCGCCGCGAGCCGCGAGGAGAGGGCGTCCAGCTCCGCCTGCGCCTGCGCCAGGGTGCCCCCGGGACGCAGCCTGGCGATGCCGCCCAGGTAGTGCTCGCCGCGCATCGTCACGCCCTGGGGGAATCCGGGCATCGTGGGCAGCTCGCCCACCGTGGAGACCCACAGCTCGTGGCGCGTCGGGACGCTGGAGCCGGAGGAAAGGACGCCCACGATCGTGCGCGGCTCGCCGTCCACCGACAGCGTGCGGCCGACA
>DATFTN010000086.1:0-1717 GCA_035261845.1 Myxococcales bacterium
CCCGGCGAACTGCCGCCTCCTCGATCCCACCGAGGCGCTCCTCAACGGCGTTGCCCAGGGCGAGGCGGTGCTGTTGCTCGCCTTCGAATCGGCCGATCACCCGCTCGAGCCGTGGATGTCGCGCGCGCTTGCGCTCGCCGCGGACGCGGGCGGCGCCTGCCCGCGAGGCGCCTCGTACCGCGACGCCGGCGAGAAGGCGCGGGAAGGCGAATCCGCTCGCTGGCGCGAGGCGTTCTTCGCCGCACCCTACTTGCAGAGCGCGCTGGTATCGCTGGGCATCATCGCGGACACCTTCGAGACCGCCTGCACCTGGGATCGCTTCGAGGAGCTTCACGGCCGCGTCTCGTCGGCGATGAGCGATGCGCTGCGGCGGGTGTGTGGCGCGGGCACCCTCACCTGCCGCTTCACGCACGTCTATCCCGACGGCCCCGCGCCGTACTTCACGTTCCTGGGCCCGGCCCGCCGCGGAAGCGAGCTCTCTCAGTGGGCCGAACTGAAGGCGGCGGCGTCGGAGGGGGTCCTTTCCGCCGGCGGCACCATCACGCACCACCACGCCGTCGGGCGCACGCACCGTCCCTGGTACGACCGCGAGCGCCCGGAACCGTTCGCCGCCGCGCTGCGCGCCGCAAAACGCCAGCTCGACCCCGCGGGTATCCTGAACCCCGGCGTCCTGCTCGACTGAAGCGCGGCGTCGTAGAAGGCGGGCGGACGCCCGGGAGAGGGGGAGAGGTCCGGGCCGCGGCTCTGTACAGCTCGTACATGGCGGGGCCGGAGGAGTGTCCCCCTCTCTGCGGCGTCATTCCGCTGTCAGGGCATGCGGGACACCCCTTGTGAAGCTCCCGTCCGAGACGCAGATGTGCACGCGGAACTGGGCGTTCGCGCGGGCGCGGGCCCGCTCGTCGACTGACGCTACGCGGTGAACCGCGGGGCCTGGTCCTTCTTCCGGAAGACGCGCGCCCCGAGGACGCCCAACTCGTAGCAGAGCACCATGGGGATGGCCATCAGCGCCAGGTTCACCGGATCGCCGGTGGGCGTGACGATCGCGGCGATGATCACGTTCAGCACGATGGCGTGGCGGCGGTATTTGCTCAGGAACTTGTGGTCGACGACGCCGACCATCGAGAGGAAGGTCAAGACCAGCGGCAGCTCGAAGATGATGCCGAAGGCGAGCAAGAGCGTCATCACCAGGCTGAGCTGCGTGTCCATCATCAGCACCGGCTTGATGTCGGGGCCGGCGCTGTTGATGAGGAAATCGAAGGCCGGCTGCAGGATCACGCCGTAGCAGAACGCCGCCCCGGAGATGAAGAAGAGGGTCGCCGCCGCCACGAACGGCAGGATGGTGCGCCGCTCGCGCCGGTACAGGCCCGGCGCCACGAACGCCCATACCTGCCAGAGGATCGCCGGCAGGGCGAGGAACAACCCCGCGTAGAGGCCCACCTTCAGGTAGATGAAGAACGGCTCGACGCTGCTGGAGAAGTGGAGGGACTTCTCCCCCTCGGGCAGCGCGGCGAGCACCGGCCGCATGAGGAAGTGGAAGATCGGGATCGACCAGTGGTACGAGGCCGCGAACCCGATGCCGAGGAAGAGCAGCGCCCACTTGAGCCGCTTGCGCAGCTCGAGCAGGTGCTCGCGCAGGGTGAGGTGGACGTCGTCCTCGGGCCCTTGGCCCGGCGCGACCGGCTTCGGCAGCGCGGCGGTGCTCACTTCGCGTCCTTGA
>DATFTN010000087.1:0-2265 GCA_035261845.1 Myxococcales bacterium
GCGCTTTCATGGGGGCGGGACAATAAGGGTGCGGCGGCGACCTTTCAACTGCCGCGGGATGGTACGCTGCCGGCCGGACATGATCGAGCTGGTGGCAGCGGGCGCCGCGCTCGCGTCTCGCGCGCTGCTTCAAGCGGCGGACGCCGCGCTGACCGCGGTGGGCGAGGACGAGCTGCGGGAGGCGCAGGGGACGCCGAGGCGCGTCCGCTGGGTGCTCTCCATGAAGCGCAATCCGGAGCCGACCGCGGCGGCGCTGCGGGCGGCGGCGAGCGGCCTCCTCGCCTTCGCGGCGGTGGCCTGCGCCATCTGGGTGAACGGCGTGCTGGCCCGGGCGGGCATCGCGCGCGCCTCCATGTCGCGCGCCACCCTGCAGCTCTTGGCAGGCCTCCTCGCGGGCATCGTCGCGTTGGTTCTCGATCTCGCGCCGCGCTCGCTGGCGGCGGCGAACCCGCTGCGCTGGAGCCTGGCGCTCGCCGGCCCCACCTACCTGGTCTGCGCCATCTTCAAGCCACCCATGCGGCTGATGCTGCGCCTGTTCGATGCGCTGCTCCTGCGGCAGGGCGCGACCGCCCGGTACACGCCGCCGCCGCCTCCCCTGGAGGAGATCGAGAAGATCCTCTCCGGCGAGTCGCGCGGCGGCGAAAAGCGCGCGCCCTCGGCCGAGCTGGTGCATGGGCTGTTCAACTTCGCGGACCGTACCGCGAAGGAGGTGATGGTCCCTCGGACGCACGTCGTCGGCGTCCCCATCGACGCCACTCCTCAACAAGTCATCGACCTGCTCTCCGAGGAGGGTCACACGCGGATGCCCGTCTACGAGGGCGATCTCGACCGCATCCGGGGCGTGCTGCACACCAAGGACGTGATCCCGCTGCTGGCCAATCCCGAGCTGATCGTGCTGCAGGACCTGCTCCGCCCGCCGCTGTGGGTGCCGTGGACCAAGCGCGTGGACGAGATGCTGCGCGAGATGCAGCAGAAGCGCAGCCACCTGGCGCTGGTCGCCGACGAGTACGGCGGCTTCGCCGGCATCGTCTCGCTCGAGGATATCCTGGAGGAGATCGTCGGCGAGATCCGCGACGAGCACGACACCGAGGTGCCCGTGCCGCCGCTGGGCTCCGACGGCACTGTCCTGGTGCGCGGAGAGGCGCGCATCGACGAGGTGAACCAGGTGCTCGGCGCGCACCTGCCCCGGGACGGCGACTTCGAGACGCTGGCCGGCCTGCTCAACGCCTGCGCCGGGGCGATCCCGCAATTCGGCGACCGGTTCTACGTGGGCGGTCTGGAGCTGACGGTCGCGCAGCGGGACGACCGCCGCGTGCGCCTGGTCCGCGTCGCGCGCGCGCAGTCCCAGCCTCCGGCCGTCCGGGCGAGGTAGCAGTCTCAGAGGACCAGGTAGTACGCGTCGAGCAGCACCTCGGGGAGGTCGAGGTCGCCCTCGGGAGCGCGCACGTACCCGCGATCCATGTAGAGCCTCGCCACCCCTTTGTTGCCGCGCCGGACGTGCAGGCAGACGTACTTCGCGCCCATCTGCCGGGCCCGGCACTCGGCCTCGTCGAGCAGCGGCTTCGACAGGCCACGGCCTTGCGCCGCCGGATCGATCGCGAGGTGCCGGAGATCGCACGCCGCGGGTAGCCACGCCTCGCTCGCAGGCGCGCCCGGCCGCCAGACCGCGACGGTGCCGACCACCTTCCCCTCCAGCTCCGCGACGAGAACCAGCGACTCCTTCCGCTTCGAGGCGACGTCGCGCAGCTCGTCCTTGCGGCGGTCGGTGAGCACCACCTCGGGCATCTTCTGCGCGTACCGCGTCAGGTAGCCGCAGACGAGGATCTCGCCCACGGCCGCATCGTCCTCCGGCCGGGCTTCGCGAACGACCACCTCAGCCACGGCGCAGCTCGTGCACCAGCCGGCGCGCGGACACGGAGAACCCGAGGGAGCGGTACAGCGCGCGGGCCGGGCGGTTCGACTCGGCCACGGAGAGCACCGCATGGGCCGTCCCTTCGAGCGCCGCCGCGAGCAAGGCGCGGCCGATGCCCATGCGGCGGAACTCGGGAAGCACGGCGACCTCCTCGATCCCCAGGGTCTGGCCCAGCCGGACCCCGGAGAGATACCCCACCGCGCGCCGCTCCGCCTCGGCCAGCAGGACCAGCCGGCCTTCCTCGCCAAAGAGCTGCGCGACCTCGTCGGAGCGGGTCGCGAACGTGTCCGGGGCGCCGGCCCACGCTTCGCGCGAGAGCCGCTCGAGCTCGCGCACCGCCTCGCCCGGACCGA
>DATFTN010000088.1:0-2856 GCA_035261845.1 Myxococcales bacterium
GGCGGCTACACGGAGGACAACGAGTCGGTCTGGGGTGGGCCGGCGGATCCGTCGCTGCGCGGGCGGCCCGACTTCGACCCGCGGGCGCCGGGGATGTCGGCGTTCGCCTCCGGCATCGGGGCCGCGCTCGTGTCGCGTTTCGTGCGCCTCCCCTCCGTGCCCAGCTACTGCGCGCTCGTCGCGCCGCCGGCCAAGGTCCGGTGGCGCAGGCGTTTCCGGCAGGACGAGGTCGATGCCCTGTGCTCGGGGCTGGGCGTCGGGAAGGTCCGGTCCCTCTCGGTCGAAGGTCGGGGGGTCTCGGGCCGCGCCCGGTCGCTGCGCATCGAGGGCAGCGCGGGGATGGCCAGGATCGGCAGCGAGCTAGCCATCCGCCGGCTGTTCCGCAACCTCGAGAGCGGGATGTTCGTGGTGGAACGCGCCGGCTCCGACTGGTTGTTCGTCGGGGGCGGCTGGGGCCATGGGAGCGGAATGTGCCAGACGGGCGCGATGGGCCGCGCGTTGCGCGGGTTCGGCTACCGCGACATCCTGGGCTGGTACTACTCCGGCGCCGGACCGGAGAAAATCTACTGACATCAACGACTTGCACCCACGCCAGCGGGCGGCTCCGGGCCGGAAGGGGCGGGCGCCGCCACGGGTTGTGGACAACGTGCCCGCAGCGCCCTCGCCGACATCCCGCGGTGGTCGCCCGGCGGGCCGCAGGGCGGCCGGCGCGCGGACCCCGGGTCGACATCCGGCTCGAGGGCGATCTTTCGGACGCCGCGCCGAGGGTTACAATGGGGGGCGGATGTCTCCGCTGCCGCACAGGCCGGTCCGGCGGCGCAGCCGGCTGACGATCGCGCTCGCGATCTCGCTGGGGCTGCACCTCCTGCTCCTGCCCTGGATCGCGAAGGACGCTGTGTTCCACGTCCCGGCGCAGGTGCGCCGCACGGCGGTCGGCCTGGTGGCCACGCCGCGCAGCCAGGTCCAGCACGCGCAGCGCGGACCGCCCAACTCGGCTCCGTCCGCCGGCCGGTCCTCGCCGGACCTCTCTCCCCAGCTCCCGCCCGCGCTGGACCAGGAGAAGGTCAAGCAGCCCCAGAAGATGGAGGGGCAGGTCGTCGCGCTGGGCGAACCGAAGGACGAGCGGCCACCGGACCAGCCGACCAAGTACCTGAGCGAGCACGACAGCCGGGTGCTGAAGGAGACCAGGGCCAAGGAGACGTCGGCGTTCTTCAAGAACGCGCTCTCGAAGGTGCAGCGCGAGGGGAAGAACGAGGCGGCCAAGCCCAACAAGGAGGCCGCGGCGCCCAGCGCGGTGCAGATGGGGCAGAACGGCGGAGTGAAGCCGCAGCCCGACCGCAGCGTGGCGAAGGCCGAGATTCCCAAGCAGGAGCACGTCCAGGGGCTGCATCTGGAAAAGGCGCCCGACGGCAGCGTCAACGATCGCTCCGGGCGCGAGTCGCTCGCGGGCAGCGGTCGCGCGCTCGCGATGTTGGACCCCGGCGCGCAGCGCTCCGCGGGGCAGCAAGGTCCGGAAGGGACGCCGGGCCTGCAGCCCGGAACGCCGGGAAAGCACGGCCCGCTCACGCTCACCCTGGATCGCCCGGGCGAGGCGCTCGGCCCGGTCGCCGGCGGCCCGATGAGCGACGATCTGCGCGGGGTCGAGGAAGGCGACGAGACGCTGCTGAACAGCCGCAGCTTCCGCTACGCGGGATTCATCAACCGCGTGAAGGAGACGGTGGCCCGGATCTGGACCACGCAGGTGGAGGACGAGACCGCCCGGCGGGATCCGACCGGGTCCATCTACTTGTGGAAGGATCGGCGCACCGTGGTCGAGTTCACCATCGACCAGCGGGGCGAGCTGAAGGACGTGCACGTGACCGTCTCGTCGGGCGTCGACTACCTCGACCATGTCGCGCTCGACGCATTCCGGCGCGCCGAGCGGTTCCCCAACCCTCCGCCGGGGTTGTTCGCCGCCGACGGCACCGCCACCATGGGCTTCGGGTTCGTCCTCGGGCTGGCGCGCGGGTTCCGCATGCGCCTGGGCCCCGCGTACCTCCCGAATTCGCCCGCACAGCGCGGGTACTGAGCCAGCCGACCAGGCAGCCGCACGCCCGCGGAAATGCCCGTGGTGCGCCCGGTGGTTGAAGAAGCCGTGCAGGCAAGCCATCGAACCATCGTGAAGGAGGTCACCATGCGGAAGTTCCTCAATTCGGTCCCCCTGGTTGCGGTCCTCGCCGCTTGCGCCACGCCGGGCACGCGGACGGCGGTCGGCGCCGCGGGCGGCGCGGGCATCGGCGCGGGCGTCGGCGCGGTCGCGGGCGGCTGGAAGGGCGCGGCGATCGGCGCGGCCATCGGCGGCATCGCCGGCGGGGCCGCCGGGAACTACCTCGACAAGCAGGCGCAGGAGCTCAAGCAGGTGGCGGAGAACACCAAGCGCACCGAGGACGGCATCCTGGTAGATCTCAAATCCAAGCTGCTCTTCAACAGCGACAGCGCGGTGCTCAAGCCGGAAGCGGTGGAGCAGATCGCCAAGCTGGGCGACATCCTGGCGAAGTACCCGGAGGACCGCATCCGGGTGCAGGGCCACACCGATTCGACCGGCTCCGTCTCGCACAACGAAGAGCTGTCGATGCGCCGGGCGCAGTCGGTGCGCGAGGTGCTGGTCAGCCGCGGCGTGAAGCCCGGCCAGATGCTGGTCGAGGGCGTCGGCGAGGCCCGCCCCATCGCGGACAACACGACCTCCGCCGGCCGCGCGAAGAACCGCCGCGTCGAGCTCCACATCGACATCCCCCAGAACTCCTAGAGCACCGAACGGGTTGAATCCAGCGTCAGGCCGCTGCATTGGCGGCTCGCTCCTTGGTGCGGCGAGTGGTG
>DATFTN010000089.1:0-19430 GCA_035261845.1 Myxococcales bacterium
GCGGAGTGAATTCTCCTTTCGCCGTCCAGTTGAGGCGCAGCGTCGCCTTCTTCAACGCCGGGGCCGCCGAAGCGCGAGGAACGAAGGACGAGCACGCGATTCCGGCGCCCAACGCCGCCGAGCCTCGCAGGAATGCCCGCCGTGTGACCGGGACCCCGAACCGATCCGTGCGCTGGCCCATGGCATGTACCTCCTCGAATGGTCAGGAGAGAACGCCCGCCGCCTGGAACTCGGCCCTGATCTCGTCGACCAGCCGGTGGAACCGGGGATCCGATCGGCTGGCCAGGCTGCGGGGCTTGGGCAGGTCGTTCCTCAGCCGCCGCAGGATCCGGCCCGGCCGCGGCCCCAGCACCACCACCTGGTCCGAGAGCAGGACCGCCTCCTCCACGCTGTGGGTCACGAACAGGACAGTCTTGGGATGCTCGCCGGTGAGACGAAGCAGGTCGAAGCCCAGCTTCTCCCGCGTCAACGGGTCTACCGCGGCGAACGGCTCGTCCATGAGCAGGAGGCGCGGATCGTGGATCAGCGCCCGGCAGATGGCCACGCGCTGCCGCATGCCCACCGAGAGCTGCTCCGGGAACGCAGTCTCGAAGCCCGCCAGACCGACCAACCTGAGCAAGGACCGTGCGCGCTCCTCGAACGCACGCCGGGGCAGCCGCTTGACCTCGATGGGCAGGAGCACGTTGTCGAGCGCCGACCGCCATTCGAGCAGGAGATCGCGCTGGAACACCATCCCCACCCCGTCCCACGGACCCGTCACCGGCTCGCCGGCGATGACCACCCGCCCGCCGCTCGGCTCGTAGAGACCCGCGGTGAGCATCAAGAGCGTGCTCTTCCCGCAGCCGCTGGGCCCGACGATGGTGCAGAACTCCGATTCCGCGATCGCGCAGGCGACTCCGTCGAGCGCCAGCAGGCGGGAATCGGGCGGCACCTCGTACGCCATGGAGAGGTCCTCGATCTCCACGAAGGCCCTCGGGCTCGAAGGCGCGCGGGCGGCGGCAGAAGCGGGGCCGGCAGGGGCAAGCTTCATGCGCCCGCTCCCGGCCGGACCTTCCAGGCGCTCCGGCGAAGCGGCCGCGGCAGCAGCAAGAGCTGGAGCAGCTCGATCGAATAGAACAAGCCGATGCTGAGCAGCGAGAGCAGGATCACGATTCCGAACAGCAGCGGGGCGTCGAAGGCGTTGTTGGCGATGAGCAGGAAGTACCCGAGGCCTTTGTTCGCGGCGATGAACTCGCCCACCACCGCGCCGACCATGGCGAGCGTGATCCCGATCTTGAACCCGCCGAAGACCTGGGGCGCGGCGGCCATCAGCCTCACCTTGGTGAAGATCTGCAATCCCGAGGCGCCCAGCGAGCGCATCAAGTGGATCATCTCCGGCGGCGTCTGCGAAAGGCCCACCACCGTGTTGATGACGATGGGGAACAGCGCGGTGACGAAAGCGAGCGTGACCTTGGAGGTGGGTCCGAATCCGAACCAGATGACCAGGATGGGCGCCAGCGCCACCTTCGGGATCGCCTGCAGCGCGACCAACGCCGGGTAGAAGAGGCGCTCGAGCAGCCGCGACCAGACGATCAGGACGCCGAGCGGGATCCCCAGAAGCACCGCGAGAAGGAACCCGAGGACCACCTCCTGCAGCGTCACCAGCGAATGGAAGATCAGCGTCCCGGGATCGCGCGCGACGCGCTGGAGGATCGACAGCGGAGAAGGAAGGATGAAGGCGGGCACGGAAGGCAGCGAGCCGGCGACGATCCAGGCCGCGAGAACGAGGCCGTAGACCAGCAGGACGGCGGCGTTGCGACGGATCCAGCTTCGCTCCTCGCGGCGGACCCGCGCAGCTCGAGAGAGCAGCGCCTGCCGGAGCTCGGACCCGAGCGGTTCCGCCAGGACCTTCGGAGCCTCGCGCATGCGATCGCCTCCCTAAGTCGCCCGGTGGGCGACGGCCTCACGCACCGGCCGCGTCAGGTTCGGGCAAAGCTTCCCGCGGAGGCAATGCTAGATGGATCTGCAGCGAATCGGCAATGCACGCCTGCTTGGCGGTGAACTCGGTCAAATCGGCCAGCGCGTAGGCCGTCGCAAGGTCGGCCGCGAGCGCGTTCAGCCCGTGCGCGGCGAGCAGGAGCACCTTGGCGCCCGGCGCTTCCTTCAAGGCGGCGCCGACGTACTGGGCAAGCAGCCGGGTCCCGGCGTAGGCGACCGGCACGCAGGGCACGCGCGGCCCGAGCGAAAGGCGCGCCGACACCGTGAGCAGCGGCAGATCGGCCAAGCGCAGGGATTGGACCACCGTGTAGCAGGGGTGGAGGTGGATGATCGCGTTGACGTCGGGGCGCAGCCGATACACCACCGTGTGAAACGGGACCTCCTTCGACGGCTTGGGCGCCTCGGAGTCCAGTGGCCGTCCCTGCGGATCGATCCGGACCACGTCGTCGGGGGTGACCTCGCCCAGGATCACGCCGGTTCGGGTGATGAAGATCTCCTCGCGGCCCGGGAGCCGCGCGCTCACGTTTCCGCCCGCTCCCCCGACCAGGCCGCGCTCGTACGCCTTGATCGAGTAGCGCGCGATCTGCTCCTTCAGCCGATCGACGTCCGGGTCTGCCTGCGCTCGGGCCACGGCCGGCTCCTTCGCTTCAAGGGAGGAAGACCACCTTGATCGGATCGCCTTCGCGCTCGCGCAGCACGCGGAAGCCCTCCTGGATCTGTTCCAGCGGGAACCGGTGCGTCACCAGCTCGCGGCCGCGCACCTTCCCCTGCGCCACCAGGGAAAGGGCCCGCCGCACGTTGGCCCCGCCTTCGCCGCGCGTCCCGTACAGGGTGAGATCTTCCCGGACCGCGCGGCTCAAGTCGAGCTTCACCGGCTCCTTGTAGTAGGCGACGATCAGGACCTTGCCTCCGCGCCGGACCATCTCGATGCACTGCTGCGGCGCCTCGGCGGCGCCGGACGCTTCGATCACCAGGTCCACGCCGCGCTTGCCCGCCGCGTCGCGCACCGCGGCCACCGGGTCGGCGCGGCTGGCATCCACGACCGCATCGGCGCCGAGCCGCTGACCCACCTCGAGGCGGCTCGGCCGCGTTCCCACCAGGACGACCCGCTCCGCGCCCAGCGCCTTGCAGAGCTGCACGGTCATGAGCCCCACCGGTCCGGGTCCGATCACCACCACGGTATCGCCCGCAACGTAGCCGCCGATCGCGTCGAGCCCGTAGAGGCCCGTGCCGGCGGTGGTCACCAGCACCGCGTCTTCCCAGCTCACGCCCTCCGGGAGTGGGAAGAGCGCGCTGACGTGGTGGACGACGTACTCGGCGAAGCCGCCGTCCGTGGTGAGCCCGCTGGTGCGGTGGCCCTTGGCGACGCTGCCGTAGTTCAGGCACGCGGTGTACATGCCCAGGACGCAGTTCTCGCAGCGGCCGCAACCCTTGTGGACCTCGCTGGCGACACGGTCGCCGACGCGCAGCTCGTCGACCGTCTCGCCCAGCGCCACCACGGTGCCCGTCCATTCGTGGCCGGGGGTGAACTCGCCGAACGGCGGCTGGTTGGGAAAGGGATGCGACTGGATCTTGAGGTCGGTGCCGCAGGTGCCGCACATCGCCACCCGCACCAGGACCTCCCCCGGCCCGGGCCGGGGCGTCGGCTTGCGGACCACTCGGAGGTCGCCCGGCCCGAACAGCACGGCGGCACGCATCGTGGAGGGAAGTTGGGACATGGCCATCTCCTCAGGCGGCGAGCCGCTCCAGCACCTCGACGGCCCGCTCCGCGAAGCCCCGGTCGTTGATCGCGAGATCCAGGACCTGCAGCTCGACCGACGGCGAGAGCGCCGCGCGGAGCGAATCCAGGAACGCCCGGTTGGCGGCGGGATCGTGGAGCGGCCCGCCTGGGCTGCCGATTTCGCTCCATCCTCTCTGGGGGTACAGGAACGCGGCCGTTCCGGGAGGCGCCGAATTCAGCCTGGCGGCCATCAGCTCGCCGAGCTGGGCCGATTCGGCAGCCGTCGTCCGGACGTTGCTGTTGTACGGATTGTGCCGGTGGGTCGCCCTGCCCCGGTACGCTTCGGGGATGGTGTCGGCCGCGCCGAAACAGAAGTAGTCGAGGCCGCCCGGAGCCACCACCTGCGGCAGGCCACGCCGGGCGGCGGCGGTGAGCCTTCCCGGGCGGGTCGGCGCGTACACGTCCTGGCTGCAAATCTCGGCGGCGAGCTCGTGTGTGGTGAGATCGAGCACGCCCTCGAAGAGGCCCGTCTCGATCAGCTCCTCCATGGCCGAGCCGCCGGCGCCGGAGGCGTGGAACGCCACCACCTCGCGGCCGCGCTCGCGGAGGAGAGCATGCACCGCGGTGACGGCTCCGTGGGTGTTGCCGAAAGCGGTGACGGCGATCGCGCGCTGCGAGCCGCGCACGGAGCCCCGCGCGGCAACGACCATGCCTGCGATGGCGGCCGTCGCCGCCTCGAGAACGGGGCGGCTGATCAGATTCGGCCCGCCGAGAATGTCGGCCACCGAGAAGAACACGGCGACGTCCTTGTGGCCGAAATAGGGGCGCAGATCCCCCGAGGCGACCGTCGACACGGCGACCTTCGGAAGGCCGAACGGAAGCCGCCGGAAGGCGATGCCGGCGATCGCCGTCCCCTGGTTGCCTCCGAGCGCGATGACGCCGGTGTAGCGCCCTTCCGCAGCACCCCGTGCGAGAAGCGCGCCCGCGCCCTCTCCCATCCTCCGGATTGCTTCCTCGCGGGGGAGCAGCCGAACCGATGCCGGATCGACGTCGGCGGCGCGCGCGACCTGCTCCCGGTCGACGTCCGGCCGGGATGCGGGCGGCTGGCTGAAGCCCGTGTCCATCAGGCAAGGCCGGTGTCCGGAGCGCCGAAGCAGGTCGGCCACGTAGGCGGCCTCGCTTTCCTTGGTGTCCAGCGTGGCCAGGACGACGATCTGCGCAGCGTCGCTCATGGCTGCCTGCGGCGCCTAGAACCACCCTCGATTGGGCCAGTCGCGCTTGTCGTCGGGGACCCGGACCTCGATCTTCTTCACCTCGTCGACGAAGCCGGCCAGGTGCGCCGCCATCTTCTCGAAGATCCGCCGGCCCTTCTCCGCGCTGGTGTTGCGCAGCGGATTGCCGATCGTGGCCGTGTCGCAATACTCGTGGTGGTTCATCGGCACGAAGATGTTCTCCGAGTTCCGGAAGATCACCGTGCCCATGCCGTCCCTCTTGCTGAACGCCGGGCCCATCCACCGGGGAGCGTGGGCTCGATCCGCCTTGGCGCGCTCCATCCGGACGGCGCCGGGCAGCTGGTAGTCCTCCGCGTAGGCCATCATCGCCGCCGTCTCCAGCTCCCCCGAATGCCATCCCGGCGTCTCCTCGGGCGGGCCCTCGAGGACCTCCTTGAGCACGGTGGTCTCACGCTCCGTGGGCGTCTTGTACCAGGCGGTGAACGCACCGCATTCGAAGCGCAGCCGTCGCAGCGCTTCCTCCATGGGCCGCGAGTTCGAGCCGTGGTGCGAGACGAAGATCAGCTTGTTGAACCCGGTGTAGATCAGGCTCTTGCCGATCCCCCAGAGCACGTCGCGGAAGGTGTCGGCTGGGAGGCTGATCGTCCCCGTCCCCCACCCCGGCTCGCCCATGTGGTGGGGCGAGAAGCCGATCGGGACGAGCGGCGAGTGCGGGACGTCGCTCAAGCGGGCGGCTCGCCTGACCGCCTCGATCGTCACGTAGCTGTCGGTGCCGAGCGGAATGTGGGGCCCGTGCTTCTCGCAGCTGCCGATCGGCACCAGCACCACGTCGGTGACTTCCAGCCAGCGCTTGACGTCGACCCAGGGCAGCTCGAGCAGATCGTGGCGGAGGTCGTGCGGCACGGTTGCCTCCTTGCAGCGCCCACCCGAGGAGCGCGCCGCGCCATCCTACCAAGAAGGCGTACAATGCGAGCGCCGCATGACGAACTACATCGCGCTGGCCATCCCGTTCTTCTTCCTCCTGATGGGGGTGGAGCTGTGGGTCGCCGGGCGGCGCGGCGCGCGCGTGTACCGGTTCAACGACGCGCTGGTGGACCTCTCTTGCGGGATGACCCAGCAAGTGCTGCTCGTCTTCGCCGTCGGCCTGCTCGGAGCGGGCTATCTCTGGCTCTACCAGCACCGCTTCTGGTCCCTGCACGGGCCGGCAGCCTGGCTGGTCGCGTTCTTCGCGGTGGACTTCATCTACTACTGGTGGCACCGCCTGAGCCACCGGGTGAACTTCCTCTGGGCGGTGCACGTGGTGCACCACCAGAGCGAGGACTACAACCTGGCGGTGGCGCTCCGGCAGGCGGTCCTGTCGGTGTGGACCATCTGGCCGTTCCACCTGTCGCTCGCGCTGATCGGCGTGCCGCCGGTGGTCTTCGCCACCGTGGAGTCGTTCTCCACGCTCTACCAATTCTGGATCCACACCGAGCTGGTCGGGAAGCTGGGCTGGTACGAGCGCGCCTTCAACACGCCGTCGCAGCACCGCGTGCATCACGCCATCAATCCGCGCTACCTCGACCGGAACTACGCGGCCACCCTGTGCATCTGGGACCGGCTCTTCGGCACCTTCCAGGAGGAGCGGGAACAGACGGTCTTCGGGCTGGTGAAGCCGCTGGCGAGCTTCAACCCGCTCTGGGCGCAGCTGCAGGCCTGGGCGGCGCTCTGGCGCACGTCCCGCGAGGCGCGCGGCATGGACCGGCTGCGCGTCTGGTGGAAGGGACCCGACTGGAAGCCCGGCGGAGTGCGCATCGAAGCGCCGGAGGTGACGCGCTCCGCGCAGCGCAAGCACGACCCGGCGATC
Source organism: Myxococcales bacterium (assembly GCA_035261845.1). Lineage (GTDB taxonomy): Bacteria > Myxococcota > Myxococcia > Myxococcales > 40CM-4-68-19 > VBKO01. The sequence continues at coordinate 6,776 of DATFTN010000089.1, forward strand.
CCCGCCGGGCTCGTGGGGTACCTGGCGGCGAACCTGATCCTGGCCATCGCCGGAACGACCTGGCTTCTCTTCACCGAGTTCACGCTTTCCGTTCCGTTGCAGATCGCGCTTGCCTCGCTGGTGCTGCTCACTCTGCTCGGCTGGGGCGGGCTGATGGAGCGGCGCCGCTGGGCTCCGGCGGTGGAGCTGGGACGGCTCGCGTTAGGGGCATGCGTAGCGGCCGCCTGGCTGCGCGACGCGCACGCCGCGGCGGCGGTCCTCGCGGCGGCCGTCGCCCTGGCGCTCGCCCTATGGTTCCTGCGCGCCCGCGCGGCCGCACCAAGAGCGCCGCGACCAGGAGAGATTCCCACGTGACCGGCATCTACTGGGCGGCCCCGCCGCCGTCGAAGGAGGCGTCCACCGCGGCGATGCGCCAGCCGGTCTCGGGATCCACCTCGACGGCCGACACCTTGGCCCACGGCCGCGGGCGGTATTCGATGTGGTGACCGCGGGCTTCCAGGGCTTGAGCGGTCGACGCTTCCAACCCCTCAGGCTCGACGCGGATCGCGTCGGGGAACAAGTTGTGGTGGATGCGCGGCGCAGCGAGCGCGCGATCGATGGGCATCCGTTCATCGATGACGTGGATGATGGCCTGCGCGATGGTGGTCGGGATGGTGGATCCGCCGGCTGATCCGAGCACCAGCCGCAGCTCGCCGCCCGGCGTGAAGACCAGCGTGGGCGCGATCGAGGAGAGTGGAACCTTGCCGGGGCCGGGCGCATTCTCGGTCCCGCCGCGCAGGTCGAAGGCGTTCGCCACTCCGGGAGCCACCGCGAAGTCGTCCATCTCGTCGTTGAGCAGGACGCCGGTGCCCTGCGCGACGACGCACGAGCCGAAGGGCTCGTTGACGGTGGTGGTGAGCGCCACGGCGTTCCCTTGAGCATCCACCACCGAGATGTGCGTAGTGTTCGCTCCTTCGTGCGCACCTGCGATCTGCTGCGCGGCGGTGGCGCGATCGCCGATCGAGTCCCGCAGCGTGCGGGCGAAGTCCTTGGAGACGATCTTGCGGGCGATCTCCGCCATGGTTGGGTTGAAGTCCGGATCGCCCCACCCCTCGCGCTGCGCGTACAGCCGCTTCTCCGCCTCGACCATCACGTGCAGGAATGGCTCCGGTTTGTAGCCTCCCGCGGTCGGATCGTCGCGCTCCAGGGTGTTGAGCAGCCCGATGAGGATCATGCCGCCGGAGGACGGCGGCGGCATGCTGACCACCCGGTAGCCCCGGTAGGTGCCCTCGATGGGCTCGCGGTCGCGCGCCTTGAAGGCAGCGAGGTCCTGCTCGGTGAGGATGCCGCCGCCCGACTTCACGGTCGCGGCAATGCGGCGTGCGACGTCGCCTTTGTAGAAGGCGTCCGCGCCGCGCAGGGCAATGGCCTTCAGCGTCCGCGCCAGGTCGGGCTGGATGAGGCGATCTCCCGGCGCGGGCGCGTGCAGCTGCCCGTCCCGCCCCCGGCGCAGGAAGATGCGCGAGGCCTCGGGATCGGCCGCGAGACAGTCGCGCCGGTAGTCGGCGGCGTTCACGTACGCGCGATACGCGCGAAATCCGCTGCTGGCGAACTCGATGGACGGGCCGAGCACCTCGAGCAGCTGCCGCTTGCCGAAGCGCTTGAGCAGCTCGACGTACCCGCGCACCGCACCCGGGACGGCGACGGAGAGCGGCCCCGCGCGCGCCAGGTCCTCCCGCGCCTTCCCGTCCTGCACGTACATCTGCGGAGTCGCGGCGGCGGGCGCTACTTCGCGGAAGTCGACGACCTGCACCTTCTTCTCGCGGGCGAGATACACCAGCGCGAACCCGCCCCCTCCGATGCCGCTCGACTGCGGCTCGATCACCGCCAGCGCGAACGCCGTGGCCACCGCCGCGTCCATCGCGTTCCCGCCGTGTCTCAACATCGCGGCCCCCGCCTCGCTGGCGAGGGGATGCCCGCTGGCCACCGCCCCCTGCGTCGACACCGCAGGCGCTGCGACGATCAGCGCGATCAGGACGTGCATGGGGCGCGCACTGTACGCGACAGGCGGCGAGGCCGGTAGGGAGGGATTACCTGCGCGGGGGGATCTAGCTCGACTGCAGCGGCTCGCCGCGGCGGGCCTCATTGGCCTTCATCTGCCGACTTGTACAACGCCGGGGAGGATCCCCCCGGCACCGACCTGTACGAGCTGTACAGATCCGCGCGCCGGGAGCTCCCCCCCAACTTGTACAGGGCCGGGAGTTCCCCTGGATCTCGGAGCCGAGAGGGATTCACCGGACTGCGCGGAGGTCAGTCGTCCTCGACGGCCCGGGGAAAGATGGCTGCCAGGCCGGCGAAGGCGAGGAGATCGCGGGCGCGCCGGGCGTCTTCGGCGGGGACGACTAGCTTCACGCCGCCCAGGGCGTTGCTGAGCCAGGGTTGGACGCCGAGGAAGCCGGCGTCGCGGAGGGTCGCGTCGATCCCGTTCTGCTCGAGCAGCTCGCGCGCCATCTCGGCCTCGGTGGGAAGCGAAAAGGTCGCGACGACGAGCGGGCCCTCGGATGCCATGCCCCGGATGGTAGCGGCGGTTGCCCCGGGACGCCTCCTTTGTTATGGCGCCTGCCCCATGCCGGCCAGATCTCCGCGAGTGCGCTTCGCTCCGTCCCCCACCGGGTACCTGCACATCGGCGGGGCGCGCACCGCCTTGTTCAACTGGCTGTGGGCGCGGCAGCAGAAGGGCACGTTCATCCTCCGCATCGAGGACACCGACGTCGCGCGCAGCACCGTCGAGTCGCAGCAGGTGATCGTCGATGCGATGCGTTGGCTGGGGCTCGACTGGGACGAGGGACCCGGGATCGAGGGGCCACACCGCCCGTACTATCAGTCGCAGCGATTGAAGAAATACGAGGAGTACGCGAAGAAGCTGATCGCGAAGGGCGCCGCGTACGTCTGCACCTGCACCAAGGCGGAGCTGGATCGCCTGCGCGAGGAGGCGGCGAGACAGAAGCGGGCGTTCCGGTACCCCGGGACGTGCCGCAACAAGGGGATCCCGTTCGGTACCCCCGGCGGAGTGGTGCGCTTCCGGATGCCGGACACCGGCGAGACCACCTTCCAGGATCTGGTCAAGGGACCGATCACCACGCAGCACAAGGAGCTGCAAGACGAGGTGATCCTGCGCGCGGACGGACTGCCGCTCTACAACTTCGGCGCCGTGGTCGACGACGTCGACATGCAGATCACGCTGGTCGCGCGAGGCGACGACCACGTCGTGAATACGCCCCGCCAGATCCTCATGTATCGCGCGCTCGATTACCCGGTCCCCGTCTTCGCGCACCTGCCGATGATCCTCGGCGCGGACAAGCAGCGCCTCTCGAAGCGCCACGGAGCGGTCAGCGTGCTCCAGTACCGCGACGAGGGCTATCTGCCGGGCGCGCTGCTCAACTACCTGGCGCGGCTCGGCTGGTCGCACGGAGATCAGGAGATCTTCACCATCCCGGAGCTGATCGAGAAGTTCGACTGGGAGCACGTCGGCGCCACCGCGGGAGTGTTCAACCCGGAGAAGCTGCTCTGGCTCAACCAGCAGTGGATCAAGAACACGCCGGTGCCGGAGCTGGCCCGGCACGTCGCGCCGCTCCTCGCCCAGCGCGGCGTGCAGGCCGATCCGGAGCGGCTCGCGCGCGTACTGCCGCCCATCGTCGAGCGCGCCAAGACGTTGGTGGAGATGGCCGAGCAAGCGCGCATCTTCTTCGAGCGCGGCGTCCGCTTCGACGAGGCCGCCGCGAAGAAGAACCTGACGCCGGAGTCGCGCCCGCTCCTGGCCGAGGCGCGCGATCTGGTCGCCCGCCGCATCGGCGAGGGCCCCAAGGCGCTCGAGCAGGCTTTCCGCGAGCTCGCGGCGCAGCGCGGGCTCGGGCTGGGGAAGCTCGCCCAGCCGGTGCGGGTGGCGGTGACGGGGACCACGGTGAGCCCACCCTTGTTCGAGACGCTCGTGCTGCTCGGCCGCGACGAGGCGCTGGCGCGCATCGACGCGGCGCTTCAGTGGACCGGAGGATGACCATGCGTAACCTGATCGCTCTGTTCGGCCTTCTCGCGATCGCCTCGCCCGCGCACGCGGCCGGCGGCTTCAAGGCGCGCGGCTTCTTCCTCCCGGACGGCGCGGTCAAGGTGGACGAGGACCGCTACCGCCTGCCCCAGGCCTGGGACGAGGCGGTGAAGTTCTACCGGGCCACCTACCCGCCCGGGAAGTTCCCTCGCCGCACGTTGCGCAACCAGTCCGGCGTCCGCGCCATGCACATCTCCAACTCGTCCCCGGCCGAGTGGGAGGGCGCCAACCTGTACGAAACCCCGCGCGGCGAAGTGCGGGTCTTCGTGATGGGCAAGGTCGAAAAACCCGACGAACCGTCCCCGCCGATGCCTCCCCGCAAGGCGGAGCAACCGCGCCCCCGCAAGAGTGGGAATCCTTGACACCCCGGGGACGTTCGGCTACCTACCGCTTCCCTTTCGCTGGGGGATCGTCTAACGGCAGGACGTAGGACTCTGACTCCTACTATCTAGGTTCGAATCCTAGTCCCCCAACCATATTGGGGGGTCCCGCGGGTCAGAGGCGCGGGGGAGCGAGGACTTGAAAGGCGGCCCCATCGTCTAGTGGCCTAGGACGGAGGCCTCTCACGCCTCAAACATGGGTTCGAATCCCGTTGGGGTCACCATCTGGCCCGGCTGAAGTGAGACAGCCGGGCCTTTCTTCTGCCCCGCGACTCCGGTAAGGGACGGCGCTGCGCCAGAATGCGCCCCAGCAAAGGAGAGCGCCATGGCCCCACCACGCATCCCAGGATTCAGGCTAGGCATCTACGTCTTCAAGGACGCCGAGGTGGTCGACTTCGCCGCCCCACACGGCGTCTTCAGCGTCGCCCGCCGCTTCAACCCCGAGCTGGACGCCGGACTCGTGCCTGCTCACCAGCGTCTGCACCGCGCCGCCGATGCGGCGGCGGCTGAGCTTCAAGCTGCCTTGGCCCGCTCCGTGCGGGTCCAGGTCTGCCCCTGCGTGCCGCGGCTGAAGCGCAAGAAGCCCACCAGCAGCGCCGCGTTCATCTCCACGAAGTGCGCCGCCGGATCGGTCAACTTGCGCAGGTGCCGCGGGCTAGTGCCCAACAGGCCCAGCGCGGCCAGCGAGTACACCCCGCATTGCCCGAGCAGGAAAAGCGCGTACAGCGCAGAGCGCGGCGCCAGCAGCGCGTTGGTCACCAGCGCGACCAGGAGCGCCTGCGGCACCAGCCAGCGCAGCACCTTGTGCGACCAGAGCGCGAATGCGGTGAACCCGTGTCGCGGCGCGAGCAGGTCGCGGAACTGGGAGAGCGCACGGAAGCCGCCGGCGGCGATGCGCACGCGGCGGCGGTACTCGTCGGCGTGCCCGGGCGCGGCCTCCTCGTGCGCGACCGCCTCGGGCTCGTACCGCAATTCGTAGCCGCTCTGCAGCACGCGCAGCGCCGCCACGAAGTCGTCCACCACGGTGCCGGCGGGCAGAGGCGGGAAGAGGTGCTTGCGGACCGCGTAGATGCCGCCGTTGGCGCCCATCACGCATCCACGGCGCGACTCGTACATCTTGAGCAGGCTCTCCAGCTTCCAGTAGGCGCTCTCCACGATGGGCGCGCCCAGCGGCGAGTGGAGCCGCAGCCTTCCGCAGACCAGGCCCACCGCCGGGTCGCGCAGCGGTTGGACCAGGCAGCGGACTGCGTCCTTCTCGAACTCCGTGTTGGCGTCGGTGAGGACCATCACCTCGCCTTTGGCCATCGCGATCAGCCGCGCCAGCACGCCCGCCTTCCCCACCCGCTCGCCGCGCGACAGCTTCACGCCGCGCGCCGCGTAGTGCTGCACGACGGCGTCGGTCCCGTCCGTCGAACCGTCGGAGCCGACCAGGATCTCGAGGTGTTCGGCGGGGTAGTCCTGCGAGAGCAGGTTCTCGATCCGCCGTCCGATGAAGGCAGCCTCGTCGTGGGCGGCAATGAGCACCGACACATGCGGCAGGCCGAGCTGCGCGGGAGCCCGGCGGCGTTCCGAGCCGGAGATGTACCGCCAGGCGCCGCGTGCCTGTTCGAAACCGTCCAACAGGATGAGCAGCAAGGGGTAGAGGACGTACGTGTGCAGGACCGCCAGCACCGCGACCCAGAAGAGGATAGGGACCATGCCCGCCCGTGCAGCAAGCCTCATGCCCAGCCGCCGCCGATAGGGCGCCGCTGTGCTTGTTCGCGGCCGGTCCGAGGTGTGTTCCAGATCGGCCCTGCTTCGGCCGGCGGATGAGGGAACTGACGTTCCCACTGAGTACGCAGCTACCCTAGGGCTGCGCCAAAGAGAGAAGCCGCTTCGCCCGTTCGTGCCTCGGATTCGCCTGGACCACAGCCTGGAGACCCTGCCGGGCGGAAGCAAGGTCGTGGCGGTCCACGGCGAGCGCGGCCGCATCCACCCGGGCGCGGAGCAGCCGGGGCTGGGCGGACCGGGCCGCCGCGAGGAAGGAGAGGGCGCGTTCCTCGGCTTCCCCGGTCCGGCCGCCGGCCAGCGCCGCGGTGGCGCGCACGAGCGACACCAGGGGGTCATCCGGCGCTATCTTCACCGCGGGCTCGAGCCAGCGCGCCGGATTGCCGCTGGTCAAGGCCGAAGACAAGGCCATCGCCCGCAGCGCGGAGATTTCCTCCGGAGACTGCTCCACGGCCGCCTGGGCCGCTGCCGAGCCTTCCTGCACCAGCCGCGCGCCCTCGCGCAGGAGTCCTTCCCGCTCCGTCGCGACGGCCGGGTCGGTCCTGGACAGCGGCTCGAGTCGTTCCGCCAGGTCCTGCTGCGCCGACCCGCGCAGGAGAAGCGCGAAGGCGCGGTCTGCCTCGATCGCCGGCCTGAGCCGCGCCGCCTCGCCGAACAGGGCCGCGGCCAGCTCCAGGCTCTTGTCGTCGTCGAGCAGCAGCGCCTCCATCGCCTGGTCCGCCTTGGCGCGGCCGTCGCGCGCCTCCCGGGGCCGGCCGAGCGCGACGATCGTCACCACCGCGGCGATCGAGAGGAGCGCGACGGCGGCGACCGCGCCGCCCCGGGTGAACGGATTCTGCCGCGCCACCGGGCCGTAGATGGGCGCACGCAGGGGGCCCAGATCCGCCATCTCCTCGGGAGTCGCGTGCCGCTCGACCGCCTGCGGCCGCGCGGCGGGGAGCGGCGCCGCCACGGGCCGCTGGAACGGCACCGGGGTGGGGATCCGCCGCGGAGACGAGGTGCGCGGCGTTTCGGGCAGCTGTCCCGACTGCGCGTCGAACACGGCCTGGCAGCGCCCGCACTCGACCCGGAACGCCCGCTGGACCGGCCCGGCCAGCCCCTCCTGGACGGAGAAGACCGCCTGGCAGCGCGCACACCGAATCAGCACGGCTACGTTTCCTTCTTGTCCAACCCGAACGCGGTGTGCAGCGCCCGGACCGCCAGCTCGGCGTACTTCTCGTCGATCAGGCAGCTCACCTTGATCTCGCTGGTGGAGATGACCCGGATGTTCACGCCCTCGTCGGCCAGCACCTGGAACATCTTGGCGGCCACGCCGGCGTGGTTGCGCATCCCCACGCCCACGATGCTCACCTTGGCGATGCCCTCCTCGTGCTCCACCTTGCCCGCGCCGATCTGCTTGGCGATCTTGCGCATCTGCTCGTTCGCGCGCTCCACGTCGCCGCGGGACACCGTGAAGGCCACGTCGGTGCGCCCGTCCTCGTGTGCAGGCGTCTGCACGATCACGTCCACCACGATGCCCAGCTCGGCGAGCGGGCCGAAGATCTTGGCCGCGATCCCCGGCTTGTCGGGAACGCTGCGGACCACGAAACGCGACTCGTCGCGGGTCAGCGCGATGCCGCTGACGACCACCTCCTCCATCGCCTTGTCCTCCTCGCAGACCAGCGTGCCCGGATCGTCGCTGAAGCTGGACCTCACCCACAAGGGCACCTTGTACTTCATCGCGAACTCGACCGACCGGATCTGCAGCACCTTGGCCCCGAGCGAGGCCAGCTCCAGCATCTCCTCGTAGCTGATGCGATCCAGCTTGCGCGCCCCGGCGCAGAGATTGGGGTCGGTGGTGTAGACGCCGTCCACGTCGGTGAAGATCTCGCAGGCGTCGGCCTTGAGTGCGGCCGCCAGCGCCACCGCGGTGGTGTCGGAGCCGCCCCGGCCCAGGGTGGTGATGTTGCCCTGGTCGTCTATGCCCTGGAAGCCGGCGACCACGGCGATCTCCTTGCGCTTGAGGCTCTCGTACAGCTTCTCCCCGTCGATGCTCCGGATGCGCGCGTTGGAGAAGGCCGAATCGGTGAGGATGCGCACCTGGTGGCCGAGGAAGCTACGCGCCCTGCCCTTCAGCTCCTGGATGGCCAGGGCGAGGAGCCCCACCGAGACCTGCTCGCCGGTGGAGACCACCACGTCCTGCTCGCGCTAGCTGGGCCGGCGGGCGATCTGGCCGGTCAATCCCAGCAGCCGGTTGGTCTCGCCCGCCATCGCGCTGACCACCACCACCACGTCGTTGCCGGCCTTTCGGGCGGCCAGGGCGCGGCGGGCCACGTTGCGGATCCGTTCGAGGTCGCCCACCGAGGTACCGCCGTACTTCTGGACGATGAGCGCCATGTCAGAACCGGCCCCCCAGCGCCAGGGCGCCGCCGCCCGGAAGCGGAGCGACGCCCACCCCCAGCTCCGCGCGGCGGCCGCCGCCCGGCGCTGGAGACTCCTTCGGCGCCTCGATGAAATACAGCGCCACGCTCGCCGCGATCAGCGTTCCCCCGGCGACGTCCAGCGCGGTGGCCCGGGGGGAGCCGAGCGGGTTCGCCACGATCCCGCCGGTGAGCAGCCCCAGACCCAGGCCCCCGACCAGCCACGTCCACACACGGCCTCTGGACCGCCCGGCCGGCGCCGCCGCGGGGCCCGGCAGGGGAAGCGTCGGTTCCTGCGCGGTCTGCACGGGCCCGAACTCGATGCGGAACGGCCGGTCTGGGTCGCCCGCGCGGGCGGGCCCGTTGCCGAACTCGTCGTACGCCTCGATGTAGTACTCGATGACGTTCCCCGGCGGAGGCGGGAGGTTCCCGCCCCACTGGTTCCTCTGCCCCCTGACCGGCTTCATGTCGATCGGCTTCTCGTAGGCGCTGCCGAGGCCGAAGCGGAAGAAGATCTGCGGGAAGATCTTGCTCTCGTCGGTGATCCTGGCGAACACCGGCGTGTGCTTTCCCTTCTCGCCGCGGGAGACCGGTGAGTGCGAAATCACCGGCGGGCTGGTGTCGTCCGCTCGCGCCGCCGCGCCGCAGAGGAGTAGCACCGCCGCCGCGCAGAAGATCGCCCGCATCGACCGGCAGAGTAGTGGACTCGGCCGGTTCTGGACAATGGTAGAAGAGTCGCCGTGCGCATCGTCATCGACGGCAGCTCGCTCACCCTGGAGCAGGTAGCCTTGGCGGCGGCGGGCGGCGCACGGGTCGAGATCGCCCCCGCGGCGCGCGAGCGCGTCCGGGCGGCGCGCCGGATGGTCGATCGGCTGGCCGAGAGCGGCGTGCCGACCTACGGCGTGAATACCGGCTTCGGAACGCTGGCCGAGGTGCCCATCGCGCGCCCCGACTTGCGCAAGCTGCAGCGCAACCTGGTCCTGTCGCACGCGGCAGGAGCAGGGACCCCGCTTTCGGCTCCGGCCGTCCGCGCGCTCATGCTGCTGCGCGCGAACGTGCTCGCCGGAGGGTACAGCGGGATCCGCGAGAGCACGCTGGACCTGCTCGTCGCGCTGCTCGAGCGCGACGTCGTCCCCGTCGTCCCCGAGAAAGGCTCGGTGGGCGCGAGCGGCGACCTCGCTCCGCTGGCGCATCTCGCCCTGGTGCTGATCGGCGAGGGCGAGGCGTTCTTCCGGGGCGAGCGGATGGCCGGGCGCGAGGCGCTGCGCCGGGCGGGGCTCGAGCCGGCGGTGCTGGAAGCCAAGGAAGGCCTGGCCCTGGTCAACGGCACCCAGGCGATGGAGGCGGTGGGCGCGCTCGCCCTGCTCGACGCGGAGCAGGTGCTCCGCATCGGTTCGGTCGCGTGCGCCATGACCGTGGAGGGGCTGAAGGGATCGCACCGGCCGTTCCTCGCCGCCATCCAGCGGGTCCGCGGGCAGCGGGGGCAGATGGACGTGGCCGCGGAGCTGCGCGCGCTCCTGGCGGGGAGCGAGATCGAGCGCAGCCACCAGGGCCCGGAGTGCGACAAAGTGCAGGACCCCTATTCGCTGCGCTGCGCGCCGCAGGTCCATGGGGCGGTGCACGACGGGCTCCGCTTCGTCCGCGAGGTGCTCTCGGCCGAGGCGAACGCTGCCACGGACAACCCGCTGGTGTTCGCGGAAGGCCACGGCCACCCCGACGTGCCGGGCGAGCTGGTGGTGAGCGGCGGCAACTTCCACGGCCAGCCCGTCTCGCAGGCGCTCGATCTGCTCGCCATCGCCTGCGCGCAGCTCCAGGCGATCAGCGAGCGCCGCGTCGAGCAGCTGGTCAACCCGTCGCTGTCGGGACTCCCGCCGTTCCTGGCCGAGAACTCCGGTCTGAACTCGGGCTTCATGATCGCCCAGGTCACCGCCGCGGCGCTGTGCGCGGAGAGCAAGGTGCTGGCGCATCCCGCCTGCGTGGACACCATTCCCTCGTCGGCCGGGCGGGAGGATCACGTCTCGATGGGGATGACCGCGGCCCTCAAGGCGCGGACCGTGGTGGAGAACGCGCGCAGCGGCCTGGCCATCGAGCTCCTGGTGGCCGCGCAAGCGCTCGATCTGCGGCTGCCGCTGCAGCCCGGTGTGGGCGTGCAGGCGGCGTACCGGGTGATCCGGAGCCGCGTACCCCACATGTCCGAGGACCGCGAGCTGCACCGGGACATCGCGGCCGTCCGGGAGATGATCCCCGAGATCGACCAGGCGTCGCGCCGCGCCGCCGGGTTACCGTGATCCAAGAGATCGCTTGAATTCGAGCGAGGTACCAGCCACATCACGCTCTTCGATCCGGCGCCTTGCGGCGCCTCTACAAGGGGGGAGCTCGCTCTCATCATCAATCACTTCTCGCTCGGGCGAGGCGGTCTGGTTCGAGGACGAATCGATGCGTTCCGCGTCCGAGGACGAACGACCGTGGGTCTCCTTAGCTTTTCAGGGGGAGTTTGTCGGAAGGCAGCGGCAGGGACGTTGGCTCATGATGAGTGCGCCAGCCGCTGCGCCCGACTCTTCCCCTGAAAAGCAAACGGAAACCGCCGTCGATTTGTGCTCGCCGTGAGAGGGTTCACTGATCACGGTCAACGGAATCGGCTACCGTGGAGGATCGGCGGCCGATCCTTTCGTCCGGGCCCCAAGCCCGTTGTACTGTCGCGCCGATGCCGACCGACGGCGCCACGCCATCCCCGCAGGTCGAACCGACCGACGCCGGGATCGAGGCTGCCGGGACCGCCCTGGAGGAGCTGTCCCGGGAGGCCGCGGCGCTCGGCACACGCCCGGAGGCCGCCCGCCTGCACTACGCGATGGGCCACGTCTACGGCGATCTCCTGGGCGATCCGCGCAGCGCCGCCGTCTGCTACCAGAACGCCTTCCAGCTCGACCCGAAGCACGGCCCGACGCTGGAGGCCGCCCGCCAGCTCTTCCTCGCCGCGGGCCAACTGGACAAGGTGCTCGCGCTGCACGAGCGCGAGGAGGCGCTGCTGGATTCCCCGGCCGATCGGGCCGAGTCGCTCCGCGCCCAGGCGGCGCTCCTGGCGCAGGATGGCGACCCCGCCGAGGCGGCCCGCCGGGTGCACCGGGCCCTGGAGCTCGCTCCGGACCACCCCGCTTTGCTCGCCGCGGCGGTGGAGGCAGCGCACGGCGACAAGCCGGCTTGCGCGCGCCTTCTGCTCCGTTTCGCCGCCGCCATCCGGGACGACGTGCAGAAGGCGCAGCTCCTCCGCCGCGCGGTGCTGCTCGTCGAGGAGGTGCGGGCGGACGCCGCCCTTCCGGGCGTCCCGCAAGCAGCGCGGCCGGACGCCGGAGAGCTGGACGCCCTGCACGAAGAGGCGCTCCGCAAGCTGCATTCCGCCGACGCGAAGGATCCCATCGGTGTGCTCGGGCTCCTCCAGCGGTCCCGCGAACGCAACGACTGGGAGGCAGTGCTGCGGCTCTGCCGCGACCGCGCCGATCGGACGGGCGGGCCCTCCGAGCGGGTGGTGGTCGCGAACGTCGCCGCCCACCGTCTGGGAAAGGTGGCCGAGGCGGTGGCCGAGCTGCGGACGTCGCTCGAGGACGACCGGCGCGACGGGGCGCTACTCGCGCTGCGCGCCTCTCTCGCGGAGCAGCAGCGCGCCCCGGATCTGGCCGATGCGCTGCGGGCGCGCGCCACCGGAAGCGTCGAACCCACCGAGCGCGCCGATCTGAAGATCGCCGCCGCCGCGCTGCTGACCGATCCCCTGGAGCAGGAGCAGCTCCTCTCGGAGGCGCTGGCGGACAACCCGGGAGACGCCGCCGCCATCGCGCAGCACGCGCGCCTGCTGGCGCAGCGCGACCCGCCCGCCGCGGCCGAGCGGTTCGCCTCCCTGGCCGAGACGCTGGGCGAGCACTCGCCGGCGGAAGCGGCCGCGAACTACCTGGAGGCCGGCGCCTGGCTGGAGCTGGGCGGCCAGCGGGAAGAGGCGGCGCGGATGGCGCGCAATGCCTTGGTGCTTGCCCCGCACG